>JBKHCM010000020.1:0-36985 GCA_046541805.1 Alphaproteobacteria bacterium | reverse complement strand
ACGGTGGGGTCAACCGGGGCGCCGGCCACCGGCAAGGGCGCCGGGCGATGGGCCGGGCGGCGGCCGAGCCCGCCGTCATCCCTGAGGTCGAAGACGCCGAACGTGAGGCCGGCGCCGGCGGCGTTGCGGACGAGCACCGCGTCGCTCATCTCACACCACCGGCGCCGCCTGCGCGCGCCGGTGGTTGGCGACGAGGGCCACCAGCGCGGTGGAGGCGAGCCGGGCCTGGACGGTGTCGGCGCGGCTGGTGAGCGCGATCGGCACCCGGGCGCCGAGGACGATGCCGGCGGAATCGGCCTCGGCGAGGAAGGAGAGGCTCTTGGCCAGCATGTTGCCGGCCTCGAGGTCGGGGACGACCAGGATGTCGGCGTCGCCGGCGACCGGGCCCTCGATGTTCTTGATGCGCGCCGCCTCGGGGTCGATGGCGTTGTCGAGGGCGAGCGGGCCGTCGAGGACGCCGCCGGTGATCTGGCCGCGATCGGCCATCTTGCACAAGGCCGCCGCCTCGACCGTGGAGGCGACGTCGGGGTTCACCGTCTCCATCGCCGAGAGGATCGCGACCTTGGGCCTCGCGATGCCGGCGGCGTGGGCGAGGTCGATGGCGTTCTGCACGATGTCGACCTTGTCCTTGAGCGAGGGGGCGATGTTGATCGCGGCGTCGGTGATGATCAGCGCCTTGTCGTGGCCGGGGACGTCGAGCACGAAGCAGTGGCTGATCCGCCGCTCGGTCCTGAGGCCGGTGGCGCGGTCGACCACCGCGGCCATCAGCTCGTCGGTGTGCAGCGAGCCCTTCATCAGCGCCTCGGCGCGGCCCGCGCGGACGAGTTCGACCGCGCGCTCGGCGGCGGCGTGGCTGTGCGGTGCGGCGACGATCTCGTAAGCGCCGAGGTCGATGTCCGCCGCCGCGGCGGCGGCGCGGATCTTCGCCGGCGGGCCGACGAGGATGGGGACGATGATGCCGAGCTCGGCGGCGTCGATCGCGCCCGCCAGCGAAGACGCGTCGCAGGGATGCACCACCGCCGTGGGCGTCGGTGGCAAGGCCTGCAGCCGGGCGATCAGCCGCTCGTATTTCTCATGTCCGGTTCGGGCCATCGGCGTCGTCCTTGCTGCCTCGTCCCCGATGGCGGCGTGGCGCGGGCTATTCGGCCGTGGCGCGGGCGCCGCGGCGGTGCCCCCGCGAAGATCCGGCACGCCCTCGACCTCGGTGATCACCGCGTCGATCTCAGCCGGCATCGTCGAGCGCCGGCGCGCGAGCTCGCGGGCGCTGGCGACGGCGCGGGCCGGCGAGAGTTTCGGCCGCGTCGGCCTCCTGCCGGGCCATCGTGCTGCCGGGCCATCGTGCCGACGCGGTCGAACGCTAGCACGAAGGCCTCGGCTTGACGATCCGCAGCCTGCGCGGGCGGCGGCCGGCGTCGTCGTCACCACCTGGCCTGGCCGTGCTTTCCGGATGCCGTCGACGACGATCCTCGCGGCGCGGATTGCCGGGCGGCCGGCGCGGTCGCGGCGACCAGGATGTCGAGGCCGAAGAGCGCCACGCCCCGCGTCGCGTCGATCCCCGATGGCCGCCCTCGCCTGCGACACGTGGCCCGCCTGCGACGGCGCCCGGCTTGCGGCGCTCGACGCCCCGCTCGGGCGCGTGCATGTCTTCAAAGGTGCGCGCCGTCGTCACCGCCGTGCCGACCCACGCCGCGCCCCGGCTCGCCCGGCGCCGGGGCGACCGCCTCGGCCGCCGTCTCCTCCCGGCGGTGCCGGCCGTCCTGGCGGCGCAGTCGGGCTTTGGGCCCGCGGCATCGCCGGGCCGATCCGGAGCAGGGTGGTCGACCAGCCGACGGGCGTCACCGCGTTCTTGCTCTCGAGCCTGTGGCTCCGGCGCGTACGCGCCGCGCCGAGGCCGGCGCAACCCACCGAGGAGATGAGCGATGTCCGCCTACAAAGCGCTCGAACGCCGCTTCAGCCGTCTCTCCGCCCTCGGCCACGCGCTCTCGGTTCTCTCCTGGGACCGCCAGGTGGTGATGCCGCCGGGCGCCAACGCCGGCCGCGGCGAGGCCTTGGGCGAGCTCGAGGTCATGGCCCACGAGCTCCTCGCCGATCCGGCGGTCGCCGAGCTCTGCGCCGAGGCGGCGGGCGAGGAGCTGGCCGAGCCCTGGGAGCGCGCCAATCTCGAGGAGATGAAGCGCGCCCACCTCCGCGCCGTCGCGGTGCCGGGCGCGCTCGTGGGCGCGCTCGCCCGCGCCACCGCGGCCTCGGAGATGACCTGGCGCACCGCGCGACCCGCGGGCGACTTCAAGGCGCTGGAAGGCGAGCTCGCCGAGGTCGTGCGGCTCACCCGCGAGGTCGCGCGCGCCAAGGGCGAGGCCCTGGGCCTCAGCCGCTACGACGCCTGCCTCGACGACTTCCAGCCCGGGCTGCGTTCGGACCGGATCGCGCCGGTCTTCGAGAAGCTCGCCGCCGAGCTGCCGCCGCGCATCGAGCGTTTTCTCGGCGAGCAGCGCCAGCCGGTGCGGCCCACGACCCGCTTTCCGGCGCTCGAGCAGCGCGGCATCGCCACCGCGCTGATGGAGCGGCTCGGCTTCGACTTCACCCGCGGCCGCCTCGACGAGAGCGCGCACCCCTTCTGCGGCGGCAACCCCGACGACATCCGCATGACCACCCGCTGGGACGAGAGCGACGTCGCCAGCGGCCTCATGGGCGTGCTGCACGAGACCGGCCACGCCCTCTACGAGGCCGGCCTGCCGGCGGAATGGCGCCACCAGCCCGTGGGCCGCTCGGGCGGCATGGCGCTGCACGAGAGCCAGTCGCTCGTGGTCGAGATGCAGGCCTGCCGCTCGCCGGCCTTCATCTGGTTTTTGGGCGAGCGCCTGCGCGAGGCCTTCGGCGACGAGCCGGCGCTGGCGCCCGAGAACCTGGAAGCCCTCTACCACCATGTCGAGCGCGGGCTCATCCGGGTCGACGCCGACGAGGCGACCTATCCCTTGCACATCATCCTGCGCTGGCGGCTCGAGCGGGCGATGATCGAGGGCGAGCTGGAGGTCGCCGACCTGCCGGACGCGTGGAACGAGGGCATGGCCGAGCTTTTGGGCGTGACCCCGCCCGACCACGCCACCGGCTGTCTGCAGGACATCCACTGGCCCGCCGGCGCCTTCGGCTACTTTCCGAGCTATTCTTTGGGCGCGCTGCTCGCCGCCCAGCTCTTCAAGGCCGCCGAGGACGCCATCCCCGAGCTCGACGGCCGGCTGCGCCGCGGCGACTTCCGCCCGCTTTTGGACTGGCTTCGGACCCACGTTCACCACCGCGCGCGCTCGGTGTCGTTCGAGCAGCTGGTCGAGGACGCCACCGGCGCGCCCCTCGGCACCGACGCCTTTTTGGCGCATCTGGACGCGCGCTATCCGGCCCGCTGACCCGTTCCTCGACGCCGCGCGGTGCGGCGGGGGCGCGGTGGCAGGCGCGGGGGTCACCACCACCGAGCGGCGGGATCGAGGACGCGCGCCACCGCCGCCGGCACGTCCGGGCTTGGGTTCACCCGGCGCACATGTCCCAGCGCAACCGCGCCCGGCCGGGGCGTCGCCGTCCTCGCGCTGGCGCCTGTCCTCGTCGCCGACGAGATGCGCCCGGTTGCGGCCTCGCAGCCGCGCCAGGCTCGGATCGGCGCATCGCTGACCTCTCGCGACGGCCCGTCCATGCCCGCATCACCCGGGTTTCGTGGTGTCGCCGCTCGCGGGCCCCGGCTCCAGGTTCGGCGCGCCCATGCGCAAAGCGGGCGGGGGCTCGAGCGTAGGGGCCTGCCTCCTGGCGTGGTCGCGCCGGCGGCGACGGCGCGGGCGCAGGGCCTCATCGCTTCGCGCGCATTGGACCTGACGGCGGTCGGGCGTAGAACGGCCGGGCGCAACGGAGACGAGCGGTGGCAGCGAGCTACATCAGCACCCGCGGCGAGGCACCGGCGGTGGGCTTCGAGGAGGTCCTGCTGGCCGGCCTGGCGCCCGACGGCGGGCTCTACCTGCCGGCGAGCTGGCCGCGGCCGGCGCGCGATCTGCACGGGCTGAGCTACGCCGAGACGGCGGCGGCGATGCTCGCGCCCTTCACCGCCGGCACGGTCGACGAGGCGGCGCTGCGGGCGATGGCGCAGGACGTCTACGCCCGCTTCGACCACCCGGCGACCGCACCGCTGCGCCAGCTCGGCCACGACCAGTGGCTCCTCGAGCTGTTCCACGGGCCCACGCTCGCCTTCAAGGACTTCGCGATGCAGCTCTTGGGCCGGCTCTTCGAGACGGTGCTGGCGCGGCGGGGCGAGCGGGTGACGATCATCGGCGCCACCTCGGGCGACACCGGCGCCGCGGCGGTCGGCGCGTTCGCGGGGCTCGCGAGCGTCGACGTCGCGATCCTGCACCCCAAGGGCCGCATCTCGGAGGTCCAGCGCCGGCAGATGACGACCTGCGCGGCGGCGAACGTCACCAATATCGCGGTCGAGGGCACCTTCGACGACTGCCAGGATCTGGTGAAGGCGATGTTCGCCGACACCCGGTTCAACGCCGAGATGCGCCTTGCCGGCATCAATTCGATCAACTGGGCGCGGATCGCCGCCCAGGCCGTCTACTACGCCTGGCTCGCCGCCCGCCTCGACGGGCCGGTCGACGTGGTCGTGCCCACGGGCAATTTCGGCAACGTCTTCGCCGGCTGGGTCGCCAAGGCGATGGGCGTCGAGCTCGGCCGGCTGATCGTCGCCACCAACGTCAACGACATCCTCACCCGCTTCTTCGCCACCGGCGGCGCCTACGCGGCCGACACGGTGGCAACCACGCTGAGCCCGAGCATGGACATCCAAGTCGCCTCCAACTTCGAGCGCGCGCTGTTCGAGGCCTCGGGCCGCGACGCCGCGGCGGTGCGCGGCTGGATGCACCGCTTCCGGCAGAGCCGCGGCTTTCACGTCGACGCGGCGACCTTCGCCTGGCTGGAGCGGCGCTTCGCCGCGGCGCGGACGGACGAGGACGCCACCCGCGCGCGGATGCGCCGGGCCTGGGAGGAGGGCCTGGGCGCGCTCGACCCCCACACCGCGGTCGGTGTCGACGTCGCCGAGCGGCTGGCCCGCGACCGCCCGGTGGTGACGCTCGCCACCGCGCATCCCGCCAAGTTTCCCGACGCCGCGCGCGCCGCCGGCCTGCCCGAGCCGGCGCTGCCGGCGGCGCTGGCCGATCTCTGCGCCCGCGAGGAACGCTGCGCGACCCTGCCGGCGGAGCTCGACGCCGTCGCGGGCCACATCCGAAGGAGCTTTCGATGAGCGAGGTGGATCTCTGCGGGCGTGTCGTCCTGGTGACCGGGGCCAGCCGCGGCCTGGGCCGGGCGGTGGCCACCGCCCTGGCGCCGACGGGGGCGCATCTGGTGCTCACCGCCCGCACCCAAGGCGCCCTCGAGGAGCTCGACGACGAGATCCGCGCGGCCGGCCACGGCGAGCCGACGCTGGCACCGCTCGACCTCACCGACGTCGACGCGGTGAACGGCCTCGGTGCCGGGATCATGGGCCGCTTCGAGCGCCTCGACGGCCTCGTCCACGCCGCCGGCGCCTTGGGCATCCTGTCGCCGGTGGCCCACATCAAGCCCGAGGTCATGAGCCGGGCGCTCGAGCTGCAGGTGGGGGTCACCCAGCGGCTGATCGCGTCGTTGGATCTGCCGCTGCGCCGGAGCCCGTCGGGCCGGGCGGTCTTCGTCACCTGCGGCCACGGCCGGGAGGGGGCGGCCTATTGGAGCGCCTTCGCCGCACCCCGCGCCGCCGCCGAGGTCGTGGTCAGGGCCTACGCCGCCGAGATCAAGAAGTCCGGGCTCAAGGTGAACCTGTTCGACCCCGGCCCGATGGCGACCAAGCTGCGCCGCGACGCCTATCCGGGCGAGGCGCCGGGCGCGCAGCCCGATCCGGCCGCGATCGCGCCGGAGATCCTGCCGCTCTTGGCACCGGGCTTCGCGCGCACCGGCGAGCGGATCAGCGCGGCCGGACGCTGATCCGGTAGAGCGCGCGCAAGAGATCGGTCATCTCGGCGTCGGTGCGCGCGAGCGAGCTTCGTCTTCCGGCGATGGCGGTACGCGGCCTTCCGGCGCGGGCCGCAGCGCCCGGCTGGGCGGCTTGTGCGGCGGCGCGGCGGGCGCGTAGGCTTGCGCGGCCGCGGGGAGGAGTTGATGCGCTATCGACGATTGGGACGCACCGGGCTGGAGGTGTCCGCGCTCTGTCTGGGGACGATGATGTTCGGCGGGCGCACCGCCGCGGCCGACGCCAAGCGCATCGTCGACCACGCCGTCGAGCAGGGCGTGAACTTCATCGACACCGCCGACGCCTACAACGCCGGCGCCGCCGAGGAGATCGTCGGCGAGGCGCTCACCGCCAGCCGCTCGCACTGGCTGGTGGCGACCAAGGCCGGCAACGCCATGAGCAAGGACCGCAACCAGCAGGGGCTTTCCAGGCGCTGGCTGGTCCAGGCCTGCGAGGCCAGTCTCAAGCGGCTCAAGACCGACCGCATCGACATCTTCTACCTCCACAAGGAGGACCCGAGGACGCCGCTGGAGGAGACCGTCGAGGCCTTGGCCGACCTCCGCCGCGCCGGCAAGATCGTCTATATCGGCGTCTCGAACTTCCGGGCTTGGCGGATCGCCGAGCTTTGCCGGCTCTGCGACGACGCCGGCATCGGCCGGCCCGCGGTCTGCCAGCCCTACTACAACGCCTTGAACCGCCAGCCCGAGGTCGAGGTGTTGCCGGCCTGCGCCCATTACGGCATGGGCGTGGTCGCCTACAGCCCGCTCGCCCGCGGCGTGCTCACCGGCAAGTATCTCGCGGGCGCCGACCCCGACGCCGACAGCCGCGCCGGCCAGCGCGACACGCGCATGCTGGAGACCGAGTGGCGCCCGGAGAGCCTGGCGATCGCCGAGCGGCTGGTCGAGCACTGCCGCGAGCGCGGCACCACGCTCACCGCCTTCGCCCTCAACTGGCTCTGGGCCAACCGGCTCGTCACCGCCGCGATCGCGGGGCCGCGGACGATGGAGCAGTGGGAGGCCTATCTCGCCGCCGTCGATGCCCCTTGGGCTGCGGAGGACGAAGCCCTCGTCGACAGCCTCGTGCCGGCGGGCCACCCGTCCACGCCCGGCTACACCGACCCGAGATACCCGATCGAGGGGCGGGTCGTCGCGGAGTCGCGCGCCGGATGACGCTCAGGGGTGGCGGCTCACAGCTCGTACTGCCAGCGGGCCGGGGCGAAGGCGTAGCCCTCGCCGCGGCGCTCGAGATGGCCGAAGCTCGGAAACGAGACGTGCGAGCCGGCGACCATCAGCCGGTCGGTCGCGACCTCGTCGAACAGCGCCCGGCGGGTCGCCGCCGCCTGCCGCTGGTCGACGTCGAAGGCGATGGTGGCCTCCGGCCGGGCGAACTGGACCGGGCCGATATGGACGATGTCGGCCCAGAGCAAGAGCGCCTCGCCGCGCGAGGCGAGCACGAGCCCGCTGTGGCCGGGGGTGTGACCCGGGAGGTGGCGGGCGGTGACGCCGGGCGCGATGTCGGCGCCGTCGGCGATGGGCCTGAGCGCCCCACCGTAGGCCGCGAGTGCCGCCTGCGCCGCGGCGGCGAAGTTCCGCGTCATCTCGTCGGCGCCCGTGAAGTTGGCGTCGTCGGACCAGAACGCGCGCTCGGCCTCGTGGACCACGAGCTCGGCGCCCGCGAAGCGCGGCGCACCGTCCTCGGTGGTGAAGGCGCCGACATGGTCGGGGTGCAGATGCGTGCAGAAAATCGTGTCGATCGCACCCGGCTCGATCCCGCTCGCCGCGAGCGCCGCCAGCAGCTGGCCGGCGGTCGGGCCGAACGCCCCGCCGGCGCCGCCGTCGACGAGGATCGTCCGCGCGCCGGTCTCGATGACGTAGGCGTTCACCGCCGTCGCCACCGCGTCGCCGTCGATGAAGGCGCGCGCCAACAGCGCGGGGATGGCCTCGGCCTCGACGCCGCTCAGGAGCTGGTCCGGGTGCAGATCGAGATGACCGTCCAAAAGCGCCGTGACGGTGATGTCACCGACCGAGCGCCGCTGCACCCCTGTGACCTGGGTGCGGGCGGTGACGAGGTGCGGCACCAGCACGAGGCCGGCGCCGAGGGCGAGCGTGCGGCGGCGTGTGAGCATGGCGAGCGTCCCCCCGCCCAGAGCGTGACGCGCGCCTTATGCCCGAGCCTCCGCGGGGGCGCCAGCGCGCCGTTTCCCTCCCGATCGCCGCGCCGCCGCGCCATCACCAGCACCTCCTCGTCGCGGCCGCAGCGTAAGACGTGGCCGCGCAAGATGCCCTCGCGCACGGAGCCGGCGCGCCCGTAGAGGCGGATGGCGGCGGCGTTTCGAACGCCGCCTCGACGAGCGCATCGAGGAGCGCGCGACCCATGCCGCGGCCGGTGTCTTCGTCGTGGACCATCATGCCGAGCTCGGCCATGTGCGCGGTGCGACCGCCCCTCCGGCTCCAATTGGCGTTGGCGACGACCTGGCCCTCGAGCTCGGCGACGAGGCCGAAGGCGTCGACGCTGCGCTCCAGCCAGCGCTCGGTCGCCTCGAGCTTGAGATAGGGCAGGTGCTTCGTGCCCCAGCGCACGCCCGCCGGTTGGCGAGCGCGTCGAGCGCGGCGGCGTCGGTGCGCGCGGTGGCGCGGATGACGAGGCCGGGCGCGGGGGCGCCGGGCGGCGTGCAAGTACCGGTCACGGGATCCTCAGCGAACGGGGCGGCCGTACTGGTCCATGCCTACGCCGAGGCCGTACGCGTTCGGCTCCACCGCGAGGAACGGCTCGTGCGGCATCGCCCGACCGTAACGGTCCATGCCGATGCCGGGGCCGTACGCGTCCGGCTCGACCCCGCCGCCGCCGAGCGTGTCGAGCGGGGGTGACGGCGCACCGAGCTGCGGGGGCATCTTCGCCCCGGACAGTTCGCGCGAAGAGTCCGCGCCGGCGGCGAGCTGCAGGAACATGGCGCTCGCCTCCCGTGACATCGGCTCGGACGTGCAGCCGGCGAGGACCCCGACCATGGCCACGATAACGACGGAACGAGTCATCACGGTCTCCACTGGCGATGGTGTTCTCGTGGTGAGAACATGATCCTCGCGGGCAAGCTAGTGCCCGCTCGCGACGACCGCAATCCGCCGACAGGCGTCGCCGGCATACCCGGATCCCTACCGACTCAAGGTCACCCGCCCGCGAGCTCGAGCCAGCCGGCCTCGTCGACGGTCTCGACGCCGAGCTCGGCGGCCTTCTTCGCCTTCGAGCCGGCATCCGCGCCGACGACGACCAGATCGGTCTTCTTCGAGACCGAGCCCGCCACCTTCGCACCCAGCTGCTCGGCGCGGGCCTTGGCCTCGGCGCGGCTCATGCGCTCCAGCGAGCCGGTGAAGACGATGGTCTTGCCCGAAAGCCGGCTCGCCGCGCCGGCCGCGGGCGCGGCGACCGCCTCGGGGGTGACCTCCTCGAGGAGTGCCTCCATCGCCTCGACATTGCGGGGCTCGGCGAAGAACTCGGCGAGCGCTTCGATCAGCTTCGGGCCGACGCCGTCGATGTTGGAGAGCTCCGCGATCGCCTCCGCGTCACCCGCGGCCACCTTCGTCATCGCCTCGCGCCAGGCCTCCAGCGTGCCGTAGTGCCGGGCCAAGAGGCGCGCGTTGATCTCGCCGATGAAGCGGATGCCCAAGCCGTAGATGAAGCGGTCGAGCGGGACGCGGCGGCGCGCCTCGATGGAGGCCGCCAGGTTCTCGACCTTCTTCTCGCCCCAGCCCGGCAGCTCCAAGAGCCTGGCGCGGCGCGCGGGATCGGCCGTCAGGCGGAAGAGGTCGGCGGGTCCGTGGATCAGCCCGGCCTCGAAGAGCTGCGGGATCTGCAGCCGCCCCAGGCCCTCGATGTCGAAGGCGTCGCGGGCGACGAAGTGCTTGAGCCGCTCGACCAGCTGCGCCGGGCAGACCAGCCCGCCGGTGCAGCGGCGGATCGCCTCGCCCTCGGGCCGCACCGCCTGACTGCCGCAGGCCGGGCAGGTCTCGGGGTAGCGGTAGGGGGCGGCGTCGGCGGGGCGGCGCTCGACCACGACCTCGACCACCTGCGGGATGACGTCGCCGGCGCGCTGGACGACGACGGTGTCGCCGACGCGGATGTCCTTCTCCGCGATATAGTCCTCGTTGTGCAGCGTCGCCCGGCTCACGACCACGCCGCCGACGGTGACGGGGGTGAGGTGGGCCACCGGCGTCAGCGCGCCGGTGCGGCCGACCTGGACGTCGATCGCCTCGACCACCGTCTCGGCGCGCTCGGCCGGGAACTTGTGGGCGATCGCCCAGCGCGGGGCGCGGCCGACGAAGCCCAGCCGCTCCTGCAAGTCGATGCGATCCAGCTTGTAGACCGCGCCGTCGATGTCGTAGCCGAGCGCCGCGCGCCGGTGCGCCAGCTCGCCGTGATAGGCGACCAGCGCCTCGACGTCGGCGCAGACCCGCGTCTCCGGGTTCACCCGAAAGCCGAAGCCGCGCAGGCGCTCGAGGAACTCGCAATAGCGCGCGGCGAGGCGGGTGGAGACCTCGCCCCAGCTATAGGCGAAAAAGCGCAGCGGCCGCTTCGCGGTGATGCGCGCATCGAGCTGGCGCAGGCTGCCGGCGGCGGCGTTTCTGGGATTGGCGAACAGGGGCTCGCCCGCCGCCGCGCGCTCGGCGTTCAAGCGCGCGAAGTCCGCGTGCGCCATGTAGACCTCGCCGCGGACCTCGAGCACCGCCGGCGGCGTGCCGTCGAGGCGCTGGGGGATGTCGCGGATGGTCTTGAGGTTGGCGGTGACGTTCTCGCCCTCGGTGCCGTCGCCGCGGGTCGCCCCCAGGACCAGGACCCCGTCCTCGTAGCGCAGCGTGGCGGAGAGGCCGTCGATCTTGGGCTCGGCGGTAAACGCGAGCGCCTCGTCCTCGGCGAGGTTCAAAAAGCGCCGGATGCGGGCGGCGAACTCGCGAACGTCGGCGGCGTCGAAGGCGTTGTCGAGCGAGAGCATCGGCACGGCGTGGCGGACCTTGCCGAAGGCCTCGACCGGCGGCGCGCCGACGCGGTTGGACGGGCTGTCGGGCCGCTTCAGGTGCGGAAAGCGGGCCTCGATCGCCGCGTTGCGCTGCCTGAGGCGATCGTAGGCGGCGTCGTCGATCGCGGGCGCCGCCTCTTGGTAGTAGAGCCGGTCGTGGTGGGCGATGGCGGCGGCCAGCCGCGCCAGCTCGGCCGCCGCCGCCGCTTCGTCCAAGGCGTCGACCGGGCGCTCGTCCGCCGCCACCACCTAACCCTCCGCTTCCGTCGCCAACAGGCTCTGCGCCGCCGCCCGCGCCGCCTCGGTCACCTGCGCGCCCGCGAGCATCCGCGCGATCTCCTCCGCGCGTGCCGCCGGCGCCAGCGCCTCGACCTCGACGCCGACGCCGTCGCCGCCGCCCGTCTTCGCCACCTTGAGGTGGTGGCGCGCCCGCGCCGCCACCTGGGGGGCGTGGGTCACCACCAGCACCTGGCGCTCGCGCCCGAGCCGGGCCAGCCGCTCGCCCACGGCATCCGCCGTCGCCCCGCCGATGCCGGCGTCGATCTCGTCGAAGATCAGCGTGTCGACCGTGCCGAGCCGCGCCAGCACCACCTTGAGCGCCAGCATGATGCGCGAGAGCTCGCCACCCGAGGCGACCTTGCCCAGGGGCCCGGGGGTCTGGCCGGGGTTGGTGGCGACCAGGAACTGCACGCGCTCGCCGCCCGCGGCCGTCCACTCGTCCGCCGCCAGCGGTTCCACCTCGACGGTGAAGCGCACCCGTTCCAGCTTCAAGGGCGCAAGCTCCTGGGCGACCTCCGCGGCCAGCCGCTCGGCCGCTTGCGCGCGGGCCGCGCGCAGGGCCGTGACGGCGTCGTGGCGCACCGCCTCGGCCGCGTCGACGCGCCGGCGCGCCTGGGTCAGCGCCTCGTTGGCGTGCTCCAGCCCGTCCAGGAGGCGGCGGCTCTCGGCGGCGAGCTCGACCAGGCCGTCGGCGGTGGTCCGGTGCTTGCGCGCCATGTCCTTGAGCGCGAACAGGCGGTTCTCGATCGTCTCCAGGTCCTCGCCCTCGGCGCCGATCTCGGCGGCGGCGTCGTCGAGCGCGGCTTCGCTCTCGTCGAGCTCGACCCGGGCGCGCTCCAGCGCCTGGAGGCTCGCCTCGAACCGGCCGCCCGCCTGCTCGGCCACCCGCTCGAGCGCGCGTTCGGCGCGCACCAGATGATCGCGCGCCCCGCCGGATTCGCGCAGCGCCGTCAGCGCCTCGCCGACCGCAGCCTGCAGCTTGCCGCGGGCGAGGAGGCGGGCGCGCCTGTCGGCCAGCTCCTCCTCCTCGCCGGGCGCGGGCGCCAAGTCCTCGAGCTCGGCGAGGCGGTGGCGCAGATAGTCCTCCTCGCGCGCGGTGGCGGCGACCTCGGCCTCGAGGCGGTCGCGCTCGGCGGCCGCGGCCGCGACCTCGGTGTGCGCCGCGGCGACGGCGGCGCGCCGCTCCGCGTGGCCGCCATAGGCGTCGAGCAGGTCGCGCTGGACGGTCCGCGACGCCAGGCCCTGCTGCTCGCCCTGGCCGTGGACCTCGATCAGCTCGCGGCCGACGGCGCGCAGGAGCGTGGTGGTGACCGGCTGGTCGTCGACGAAGGCGCGGCTCTTGCCGTCGGCCTGGACGACCCGGCGCAGGACCAGCGTCTCGTCCTCGACTTCGAGCCCGGCCTCGCGCAGGAGCAGGTGGGCGGGATGGTCACGGGCGACGGCGAAGACGGCGGTGACCTGGCAGCGCTCGGCGCCCTGGCGGATCAGCCCCTTGTCGGCGCGGCCGCCGGTGGCGAGGCCGAGCGCGTCCAGAAGGATCGACTTGCCCGCCCCGGTCTCGCCGGTGAGCACGCCGAGCTCGGCGCCGAAGGCGAGGTCGAGGCGGTCGATGATGACGACGTCGCGGATCGCGAGCGTCTGGAGCATGCCGCCCCGGCCTCAGCTCTGCACCGGCGGCAGGTCGGGGTCGGTCACCAGCGCGTACGAGCGCTCGTACCACTCGCTGCCCGGGTAGTTGTGGCCGAGGACCGCGGCGTAGCGCCGGGCCTCGTCCATCACGCCCAACGCCGTGTAGGCCTCGACCATGCGGTGCAGCGCCTCGGCCACGTGCGTGGTCGTCTGGTACTCCGCGAGCACGCGCTCGAAGCGGTTGATCGCGGCGACGTACTGCGCGCGCCCCAGATAGAAGCGGCCGACCTCCATCTCCTTGCCGGCGAGGTGGTCGTGGATGAGATCCAGCTTGAGCTCGGCGTCGCGGGCGTAGCGGGTGTCGGGAAAGCGGCGGGTGAGCTCGGTGAAGGCGTCCTCGGCCTCGGCGGTCATCCGCTGGTCGCGCCCGACGTCCGAGATCCGCTCGTAGTAGCTCATCGCGATCAGGTACTGGGCGTAGGGCACCTGATCGCTGCCCGCGTTCCAGTCGATGAAGCGCTCGGCGGCGATGATCGCGTCGTCGTAGCGCCGGGCCTCGTAATGGACATAGGCCGCCATGAACATCGCGCGGGTGGCCCAGCGCGAATAGGGATGCTGGCGTTCGACCTCCTCGAACGCGGCGGCGGCGGCGGTAAGCTCGCCGCCCTCCATCAGGTCCATCGCCTCGTTGTAGAGGTCCTCGACGGGCCTTTCGACATATTCGGGACGTGGGTCGCCACCGGCGCAGGCGGCGACGAACACGACCACCGCCGCGAGCGCTGCGCGACGGGCACGGCGGAGGATGAGCACGGTTGCCTTGCGACCTCGTCGTCGATGATGATGGAAATCTAGCCGAGGCTGCGGCCAGCGGCCAGTCCGTGCTGGAGGGCGCCGATGGGCGGAGAGGACGACCGCGCGCGTGTCGATGCCGCCATCGGCGAGCGCATCCGCGCTCGGCGGGTGGAACTGGGCCTGACCCAGGACCAGCTGGCCGGCCGCCTGGGCGTGTCCTACCAGCAGATCCAGAAATACGAGCGCGGCGCCAACGGCATCAGCGCGTCCCGGCTCTACGCCCTCGCCCGCCGCCTCGACGTCGCACCCGGCTATTTCTACGCGGACCTCGATGCGCCGGCGGAGTGCCTCGAGCACGGCGGCCGCGAGCGGTCGGCGCTCGCGGTGGCGCGCAACTACGCCGCGGTGCGCGACGACGGCGTCCGCACGGCGGTGGCCGGGCTCTTGCGCGCGGTCGTCGAACGACAGATCTGAGCCGGCGGCAACCGGCGCGAACCGGTAGTGAGGGAGAGGACGACATGACGGCGGGCGAGACGGTGCTGTTCGTCCCGGGCCTGGGCAACGACGTCCGGCTCTACGCGCATCAACTGGCGCATCTGGGCGAGGTGGGCGAGCCGCGCTTCGTGGGCATCCCCGAGGCTTCGAGCGTCGGCGCGATGGCCGCTTCCATCCTCGCCGCCGCCCCGCCGCGCTTCGCGCTCGTGGGTCTCTCGATGGGCGGCTACATCGCCTTCGAGATCCTGCGCCGCGCCGGCGAGCGCGTCTCGAAGCTGGCGCTGTTGGACACCAAGGCCGAGCTCGACCCGCCCGAAGCGGTGGCCGCCCGTCGCGCCGCGCTCGCCGAGATCGAGGCCGGCCGCTTCGCCGCGCACATCGAGAGCCGGCTTGCGGTGCTGCTGGGCCCCACGGCCTTCGCCGACCCGACGCGGCGCGAGGCCACCCGGGCGATGGCCCTCGCCGTCGGCCCCGAGCGCTACGCCCTCCAGCAGCGCGCGATCATGGACCGCCCGGACAGCACGGGCGACCTCGCCGCCATCGCCTGCCCGACGCTGGTCCTGTGCGGGCGCGACGACGCGCTGACCCCGCTCGAGACGCACGCCGCCATGGCCGAGGCGATCCCGCGCGCGCGGCTCGCCGTGGTCGAGCAGTGCGGCCATCTCTCGGCGCTGGAGCAGCCGCAGGCGGTCACGGCCCTGTTGCGCGACTGGCTGGCCTACGACCGGTGACCGCCATCCGCCGGCTCGGCGTCGTCGGCGCCGGCGCCTGGGGCACGGCGCTCGCGCTGCAGGCGCGCCGCGCCGGACGCGCGGTGCGGCTCTTTGCCCGCGGCGGCGGGCGCGCCGTCGAGGGTTTGCCGGTGGTGGCGCTGGCCGCGGCGACGCCCGCCGACTTCGGCGACGCCGTGCTCCTGGTCGTGCCGGCGGGGGCGGTGCGCGCGGTGGGCGCGACGCTCGCTGCCCGGCTGCCGGCGGGCGTGCCGGTCGTCTGCTGCGCCAAGGGGCTCGACGCCAAGGGGCCCGGTCTGCTGCTCGACGGCCTCGCCGATCTCCTGCCGGGGCGGCCGCTGATGGCGCTGTCGGGGCCGAGCTTCGCCGACGAGGTGCGCGCGGACAAGCCGACGGCGCTCGACCTCGCCGCGGCGCCGGCGGACCGCGGGCTCGCCGCAGCCCTGGCGCCCGCGCTGCACACCCCGCATTTCCGCCCTTACGTCAGCGGCGACCCGGTGGGCGTGCAGCTGGGCGGGGCCGCCAAGAACGTCGTCGCCATCGCCGCCGGCGTCGCCCGCGGGCTCGAGCTCGGCGACAACGCCGAGGCGGCCCTGGTGACCCGCGGGCTCGCCGAGATGGCGCGCCTCGGCGCCGCCCTCGGCGCCGAGCCGCGCACGCTGATGGGCCTCGCCGGGCTCGGCGATCTGGTCTTGACCTGCAAGGGTCCGCATTCGCGCAATTTCCGCTTCGGCGAAGCGCTCGGGCGCGGCCGCGACCCGGCGAGCGCCGAGCGTGCGGTCGGCCTCGTCGAGGGCAAGCGCACCGCCGCGCTCCTGGTCACGCTCGCCCGCGCCCGCGGCGTCGATCTCCCGATCGCCACCGCCGTCGACGCGGTGCTGGAGGGCCGTCTCGGCCTCGCCGACGCCATCGACGGCCTCTTAAAGCGCCCGCTCGCCGCCGAGAGCTGAGCCCGCGGCGTCGCGCTATAGGAAGACAAACCTTGGCGTGGTAGGGTCGCACACATGGACGGCGGCGGCGGCGCCGCGGCCCTCGGGAAATGCCGAACGAAGCCAGATCGGCGGTGACGGCTGTTGAATCAGAGGGTTAAGAGGATATCGCGGGGTTGATGGGGCGGTCGGGCCGGCGCGGCGAGGCCGCCGATCGAGGCGGCGTGGCCGACGGCAAACGGGGTGCTCTCGACCCGGTCGAGCCGCCGGCCGGTGCGGGCGAAGATCAAGAGCGCCGCGGTCGCCGCCAGCACGACCCAGATGCCGAGGCCGAGGATCTCCGCCGGCACCGGCATCAGGCGCACCAGCGTTGGTGCCGCCGCGGATGTTGCCGAAGGCGACCTCGCCCTGCCGGCGACGGCGCGAGGGCCGGTCACCGGGGTGGCTGCGAGATGGCGGGCTTCCTTCAGGCGCGTGCCTCGCAGAAGGCGACGACGGCGAGCCAGTCCTCGCGCCAGCTCTTCGCTCGGGCGCCGGCGAGGTCGAAGACGCCGAGCCCGTCGAGGGCGAGGTCGGCGTAGGCCGTCCGGTCGGCGACCCGGCCGGCCACGGGCTGGGCGAGCTCGGCGCAGAAGGCCTCGAGGCGCTGGGTGGCCCGGCTGCGCGGCTTGAGGCGGTTGGCGACGACGCCCACGGGCAGCTTGCCCTTGCGCACCGGCTTGAGGGCCGCGAGCTTGGCGGTGAGCCTCGCCGTCGCGGCCTCGTCGAAGGTGGAGGGCAGAAGCGGGACGAGCACGACGTCGGCGCGCTCGACGAGGTCCTCGAGGCCGCCGCGCCTGAGCGCCGCCGGGGCGTCGACGACGAGGCGGTCCACCGCCGGGGGCTTGCCCGGTCCCTTCGTCCAGTCGAGGCCGCGGACGGGGGCGGCGCTCGCCGGGCGCCGCTCGAGCCAGCCGAGGCTCGAGCGTTGGCGGTCGGCGTCGGCGAGCGCGGTGGCGAGCCCGGCGCGGGCGAAGGCGCTGGCCAGCTGGGTCGCCGTCGTCGTCTTGCCGCAGCCGCCCTTGGTGTTGGCGACGAGGACCGTCAGCACGCGCCGTGCCCGCGCCAGAAGGGCTCGGCGGCGACGAAGTCCTCCCAGTCGGCGACGAGCTCGGCGGCGGCCCCGGCGGCGGCGTGGCCGTACCAGCCCAACACCAGGCCGCGGGCCTCGGCGAGGCGCGGCTCGCTCGGGTCGATCAACGCGCCCAGCAGCCTCTCCGCCGTCGCCGTGTCGTTGAGGTGGCCGAAGGCGTCCTGCAATGCCGAGAGCCGCTTGAGATAGCGCTTGGTCGGCTTCTCCGGGTAGAGCCCGCGCAGGAACTCGGCGGCGTAGCGCAACTTTTTGAGGTCCTTTCTGACCTCGTGGCGGTGCTCGGCGTCGAGCTCGGCGAAGTTCTTGCCGCTCTTTTTCACCGCCTTGGCGCGCTTGGCGAGGACGCGGTCGGCGAAGGCGCCGAGCGGCTCGGCCAGCGCCAGCTGCGTCGCGGCGTCGGCCTCGTCGTACCAGCCGCGGGCATGGATCCAGCGGGCGAGCGTGAGCACGAGGCGGGTCCAGCGCGCGCTCGCCATGGCCCCGCGCAGCTCGCCGTAGGCCCGCTCGCGGGCGTCCTCGGCGGTGGCGCGCAGGGCGGCGAGGGCGGCGTCGTTGGGCCGGGCTTGCGCCACCGGCGGCAGCATCTCGGTGGCGAAGACGTCGCGGTCGCGCACCGGGCCGAGCTGGCCCATCGCCCAGCGGGCCTCGTCGTTCAGCGCGGCGCGGCGCTCGGCGGCGAGCACCGGCTTGAACAGCGTCAGCGCCGAGCGCAACCGGCGCACCGCGACCCGCAGCTGGTGCACGCCCTCGGGGTCGCGGCCGTCGTAGGCGGCGTCGAGATTGGCCCAGATCTGGTGGAAGACCCCGTCGAGGATGTGGCCGAGCGCGTCGCCCACGGCGTCGTCGCGGGCGAGCGAGGTCGGCTGCGCCTTGGCCCAGGCCGGCCCGCGATCGCTGGCGAGCGCGTAGCCGCGCGCGGCCTTCGAGCCGGCGACGAGGCGCGTCGCACCGGCGGCGACGAGGGTGTCGGCGACCTGGAAGAGCGCCGCCGGCGCGCCGGCCTTGAGCTCGACCTCGAGCTCGGCGATGGGCTCGCGGCGCTCGCCCGCCCGGATCTCGCCCTCGTCGAGGGCGAGCTCGACCTCGCCGGCGACGCCGTTGGCGACGGTGACGCGCCGCGTGCGGCGGGTGACCTCGCTGGCGAAGACCGGTGCCAGCTCGTCGGCCAGCACCGCGCCGACCCGCTTGGCCATGGCGTCGCGGGGCAGGCGGTCGAGGTCCGGGGCGAGGCCGGCCACCTCCACGTCGTGCTCGAGGCGCGCGAGCGGGCCCGCCGCCACCTTCAACGTTTGGGTGAACCGCTTGCCCTCGCGTCGCACCCTGAGCGCGGCGCCGTGGCGCGCGAGACGGTGGTCGGGCGTGTCGTAGTAGACGGCAGTGAGGCGATCGGCCGCAGTCGGCGGGTCGCCGACGCCGCCGGCGGGGGTCGCCGCGAAGGCTTGGCGGAGAACGTCGGGCGCGGCGGTGAGCTTGAGCTCGAATTCCTGCTTGGGCTCGGGGTTGGGCATGTTGAGGCGTGACTCGTCCAGATGGCGTTGCGCGTCGCGCGTCGGCGCGACGGCGAAGCGGCGACGATGAACACCTCAATCGACGGCGGCAAGCGCGCCGCCGTCCAGCGCCAGCGCGGTGCGCGCCCGCGCGTGCAACACCTCGGGCGCCACCGCCGCGTCGAGGCGGCGCCAGTGGATCGGGCCCGGATCGCGCGTCAGTTGGGCGCGGACGACGGCCTCGTCGGCGTCGGAGGCGTCGCCCGTCCGCGCCCGCACGCGCTCGACCAGCCGGTCGACCGGCGCCTCCAGCCACAGCCCGTCGAAGCGCACGCCCGCGGCGCCGGCGACGGCCTCGAGCGCGTGGCGCTCCTCGGCGCGGCCGTGGACGGCGTCGACGACGACGCTGGTGCCGGCGTCGAGCGTCCGCCGCGCGCGTGCCCGCAGCCGCTCGAAGACCTGCGCAGACACCTCGGGCGCGTAGGCCTCTTCGGGCAGCGTCGCGTCGAGGGTCACGCCCCAAAGGTGCTTGCGCTCGACGTCGCTCCTGAGCAGCACCGCGCCGGGGGCCGGATCGAAGGCCGGGGCCAGGGCGCGGGCGAGCGTGGTCTTGCCGGTGCCCGAAAAGCCGCCGAGCGCGACCAGCCGCGGCGCCGGTGCGGGCTCGAGCGCGCGGGCGAAGGCGAGATAGCGCGTCGCCGTCGCCACCCGGTCGGCGTCGCCGTCGACGTCCTGGATGCCGAGGCCGATGACCTTGGCACGGATGGTCGCCCGCACCGCCATAAAGAAGGGCAAAGGCGCGAGGCCGTCGAGGTCGTCGACGGCGTCGAGATAGGCGTCGAGCACCGTCCAGGCCGCGGCGCGCTGATCGCGCTCCAAAAGGTCCATCAACAAGAAGGCGAGGTCGTACATGGTGTCGGTGCAGGCGATGTCCTCGCTGAACTCGATGCAGTCGAAGGGCACGACGCCGCCCTCGAGGCGGACGATGTTGCCGAGATGGAGATCGCCGTGGCAGTGCCGCACGCGCCCGCTCCGGCGGCGGTCGTCCAAGAGGCCGGCGTAGCGCGCGAGCGCCGCCCGCGCCGCCGCGTCGACCGCGGCGACGTCGTCCGCGGCGAAGACGCCCGCGAGCGCGGCGTCGAGGTCCTCGCGGTTGCCGGCGACGACGGCGGCCATCGCGGCGTGACCGCCCTTGTCGAGGCGCGGCTCGGCGTCGCGGTGAAAGGCGGCGACGACGGCGCCGAGCGCGCGCGCGAGCGCCGGATCTAGCGGGCCTTGGGCCGCGATCCGGTCGAGCTTCTGCGCCTGCGCGAAGCGGCGCATTTCCAACAGCCAGTCGACGACCTCGCCGTCGCCGTCGAGCGTGAAGGCGTCGCCGCGACGGGTCACGGGCAGAACGCGCAGGTAGAGATCCGGCGCGGTGCGGCGGTTCAAGCGCAGCTCGTTCTCGAGCGCTCGGCGGCGGGCCTCGACGGTCGAGAAGTCGAGAAAGCTGAAGGTCACCGGCCGCTTCATCTTGTAGGCCCGCTCGCCCACCAGGAACACGTGCGCGGCGTGGGTGTCGATGCGCTCGACCTCGGCCGCGGCGAACGGCTCGCCGCGGTCGAGCGCGGCGACGAGCGCCGCGTGCGCCTCATCCGTCATGATCGCTGTGCTCCGCAAGACCGGGCGCCCCGGTGCGGGGCGCCTTTACGCAACGTCTCAGGCCCAAGGGCGTTGCAGGCGCTGCTCGAAGCGCGCCACCCGCCGGTCCTCGCGCGCTCGCCGGCTTGGCCTTGCAGACGCTCGGCCAGCGCCGGACCGCGACGGAGGGCGCGGGGCTGAAGGGCTCCCGACGAGCGCTGCGCGAACATCTTAGCGCGGCGGAACGGCTCGGCCGGCAACGGCGGCGTGCCCGCGGCGGGATCGGCCCGGAGGGCGTTGGACCGGGCGAGGCCGAGGTGATCCAAAAGCGGCCTCACCGGCCGGCACTTGGCCGATTGGCTGTCGCCGAAGACCGGCGTGACGACGCTGCCTGCGCTCGCGTTCCCACCGCTCGCCCGGCGAGGTGAGACCCGCCCCTCGATGTCGCGGCCCGCCGGATCGGCGGCGGCGCTGGACCTCGCCGCATCGCGACCCAACATAACGCTCATGACGAAGCGTGACGTCACCAAATCGGGCGCAAGCGACGTCGCCCGCTTTCTCGAGCAGGTCGAGAAGACGCCGGCGCGGGCGGGCCGCGGCCGGCGTGGGCGGCTCGTCTTCGCGATGGACGCCACCGCCTCGCGCGAGCCGAGCTGGGACCGCGCGGTGCAGGTCCAGGGCCAGATGTTTCTGGAGACCCAGGCCAAGGGCGGGCTCGACGTTCAGCTCGTCTACTTCCGCGGCTTCGACGAGTGCCGCGCCAGCAAGTGGGTGCGCGAGCCGCGCGCGCTGGTGGGCCTGATGACCAAGGTGATGTGCCGCGCCGGGCGCACCCAGATCGAGCGCGTCTTGAACCACGCCCTGCGCCAGGCGAAGGAGGCGCCGCTCGACGCGCTGGTCTATGTCGGCGACTGCTGCGAGGAGGACGTCGACCATCTCGGTCAGCTGGCGGGCCAGCTCGGCGCGCGCGGCGCGCGCGCCTTCGTCTTCCAGGAGGGCGACGACCCGGTGGCGAGCCGCGCCTTTCGCGACATCGCCAAGCTCACCGGCGGCGCGCACTGCCGGCTCGGCTCGACCAGCCCCGACGAGCTGCGCCAGCTTCTGGGCGCGGTCGCCGCCTACGCCGCCGGTGGGGTGGCGGCGCTCGAGGACGCCAACCGCCGCCAGCAGCACCGGATCCAGCTGCTCTCGAGGAGCTGAGCGCGAGCGATGGCGTGGTTCGGGTTGTTGAGCCTGTTGGCGCTTGTGGTGCTGGCCGGGTTGGCCGCGCGCGTGTTCCTGCGGGCATCGCCGCACGACCTGGCCCAGGCGGCCAAGGCCTTCGCCGCCACCTTCACCGCGCTGTTGGGCTCGGGGCTGATCTACGCCGGCCGCTTCGGCTTCGCCATCGCCGCACTCGGCGCCACCGCCTACGCCATCCGCGCGTTCAAGAAGGGCCAGCGCCCGCCGGACCCGTTCGAGACCGCCGAGGACAGCGGTGCCGGCCACGACGACGATCCGAGCGTCACCACGGCGACGCTGGCGATGCGGCTCGATCCCGCCACCGGTGCCCTCGACGGCGAGGTCCGGCAGGGGCACCTGCGCGGCCGGCGGCTGAGCGCCCTGCCGCTCGCCCAGCTCTTGGGTCTCTTGACCGAGGTGCGCCGCGACGATCCCGAGAGCGAGCCGCTCTTGGAGGCCTTCCTCGACCGGCGTCATCCGGGCTGGCGCACCGACGCCGGTGGCGACGAGGCCGGGGCGGGCGACGACGGTGCGATGACCGAGCGCCGGGCGCTCGAGATCCTGGGCCTCGCGCCCGGCGCCGACGAGCAAATGATCAAGGCGGCGCACCGCCGGCTGATGGCGCAGGTCCATCCCGACCGCGGCGGCTCCGCCTGGCTCGCCGCCCAATTGAACGCCGCACGGGAGTATCTGCTGGCACGCGGAGGCCGCCGCTGAGGCTTGCCCCGGCCGAGGTCCGATGCGTATAGCAGCCGCACCGTCGACGCGGATGCGTCTAATCCACGAGTTGGGAGGATGACCGTGAGCCCTGTCCGCAAGGCCGTCTTTCCCGTCGCCGGCCTCGGCACGCGCATGCTGCCGGCGACCAAGGTGCTGCCCAAGGAAATGCTTCCGGTCGTGGACAAGCCGATCATCCAGTACGCGCTCGAGGAGGCGCGCGCCGCCGGCATCGAGCAGTTCATCTTCGTCACCGGCCGTGGCAAGACCCTGATCGAGGACCATTTCGACCGCGCGGTCGAGCTCTTCGACAGCCTCGCCGCCAAGGGCAAGAGCGAAGCACTCGCCGAGCTCGAGGCCGCCATCCCCAAGGCCGGCGCGGTCACCTATACCCGCCAGCAGGAGCCCCTGGGCCTCGGCCACGCCGTCTGGTGCGCGCGCCATCTGGTCGGCGACGAGCCCTTCGCGGTGTCCTTGGTGGACGACCTCATCCTCGGCGACGTGCCGTGCCTGAAGGAGCTCGCCGACGCCCACGCCCAGACCGGTGGCAACGTCGTCGCCACGATGGAAGTGTCGCCGGAGCACACCAAGCGCTACGGCATCATCGACCCTGGCACGATCGACGGCCGGCTGGTCGAGGCCAAGGCGATGGTGGAAAAGCCCGAACCCGACCGGGCGCCGTCGCGCTACGCCGTCATCGGCCGCTACGTCCTGTTGCCCGAGATCTTCGCGCATCTGGAGCGCCAAGAGCCCGGCGCCGGCGGCGAGATCCAGCTCACCGACGCGATGGCCAAGATGCTCGGCGTGCGGCCCTTCCACGGCTACGTCTTCTCGGGCGAGCGCCACGACTGCGGCGACAAGCTCGGCTATCTGGAGGCGATCGTGGCGGCGGCGCTCCGGCGGCCGGACCTCGCCGACGGCTTCGCCTCGATCCTCAAGCGCTACGGCTGAGGCGCCGGCTCCGCTCGCTCCCCTTCGAGGACCCGCCGATGGCTCAGCCGCACCGCTTTCACCCGACGATCCTGCGCGAGTACGACGTCCGCGGCATCGTCGGTGAGACGCTCTTCGCCGCCGACGCTCGCGCGCTCGGCCGCGCCTTCGCGACCCAGCTCGCCGCCGAGGGCTGCGGGCTCAAGATCGTCGTCGGCTACGACGGCCGGCTGAGCTCGCCCGAGCTCACGGCCGCGCTCGTCGACGGCTTGGAGGAGTCCGGGGCCGAAGTCCTGTCGATCGGCCGCGGGCCGACGCCGATGAACTATTTCGCCGTGCATCATCTCGACGCCGACGGCGGCATCCACGTCACCGGCTCGCACAACCCGCCGTCGCACAACGGCTTCAAGCTGATGATCGGCAAGGCGTCGTTCTTCGGCGAGCGCATCCAAAAGCTGCGCCCGATCGCCGAGCAGGGCGCCTTCCGCGACGGCCCGCGCGGCCATGTCCGCGAGGTCGCCGTCTTCGACGCCTATGTCGAGCGGCTGGCGCGCGACTACCACGGGACCCGGCCGATCAAGGCGGTGTGGGACACCGGCAACGGCGCCGCCGGGCCCGCCTGCGAGGCGCTGGTCGCGCGCCTGCCGGGCGAGCACGAGGTCCTCTTCGCCGAGGTCGACGGCCATTTTCCCAACCACCACCCCGACCCCACCGAGCCCGAGAACCTCGAGGCGCTGATCGCGCGGGTGCGGGCGACGGGTGCCGAGATCGGCATCGGCTTCGACGGCGACGGCGACCGCATCGGCGTCGTCGACGGCCG
Source organism: Alphaproteobacteria bacterium (assembly GCA_046541805.1). Lineage (GTDB taxonomy): Bacteria > Pseudomonadota > Alphaproteobacteria > Geminicoccales > Geminicoccaceae > JAAAPF01. Next base: position 13,179 of record JBKHCM010000020.1, on the reverse strand, counting down.
GGGCCGCATCCTCTGGGGGGATCAGCTCATCCAGATCCTGGCCTCGGACCTGCTCCCGCGCTATCCGGGCGCCACCATCATCGCGGACGTGAAGGCGTCGCAGACCCTCTTCGACGCGATCGCGGCGCTGGGCGGCAAGCCCTTGATGTGGAAGACGGGGCACTCGCTCATCAAGGCCAAGATGGCGGAACTCGCCGCGCCGATGTCGGGCGAGATGTCCGGCCACATCTTCTACAACGACAACTTCTACGGCCACGACGACGCGCTCTACGTCGCGGTGCGCCTGCTCGACGTGTTGGCGCGCGGCGAGCAGACCCTGGCCGACTGGCGCGATGCGATGCCGGACGTGGTCAACACGCCTGAGATCCGCATCGACTGCGCCGACGAGCGCAAGTTCGACGTCATCCGCACCGTCAAGGAGCGCCTCGCCGCCGAAGGCGCCGAGGTCAACGACGTCGACGGGGTGCGGGTGGACACCGCCGACGGCTGGTGGCTCCTGCGGGCGTCCAACACCCAAGCGGTCGTCGTCGCCCGCGCCGAGGCCAAGGACGCGGCCGGGCTCGCGCGCCTCAAGGCCACGATCCGCCGCGAGCTCGACCGCGAAGGCGTCGCCGTGCCCGCGGCGCTCACCCCCAGCTGACCGCCGCGGCCGCAGCGCCGCGAAGACCGTAGCGAACAGGCTCGCGGTCCAGCGCGACGTTCACCAGCGCCCTTCGGGATTTCAACCGTAGCGCCACAGGCGGGAGGACCGGTGCGCGTCAGGTCGGGTGAGCGGTCGTGAGGACAGCGTTGATGTCGCGAGGCGCGTCCGCAGGCCGTGTGGAGCAAACCCGCAACCCGATGGACAAGAACCGGATACGAGGCGGCACAGCTCGGACGAGCGGGCGGGTGACCGCGAAGTCCACGGCCATCAAGGGCCTGTGCCGTAGATCCGGCGGAGGGGCGGGGAAGGCGGTCGGACCTATCTCGGGAGGTCTGCGCCGTGCCTCTCGACAAATGCGGTGATCTCAGCTGGGCGGGATTGCGGGTAGCCTTCGATGCCGAGCATCCACCACACCCGCGCTCAACGGCTCGGCTGACCGCCTCCTCCTCGCCGCAGGGAGGCGGTGGACCGGCGCCCAGGTCCTTCGGCGGCGTTGGGTGGCAGCGCAAGGGTTCAGTCGCCGCCGCCGCGCGGCGGCACGGGCAGGGTCACGATCGCGGCGCTGCGCGGCGGCGGTGCCGCGGGCGCCGTGTTGGCATCGCCGTCGGCGACCACGAGCCGCGGGACGGAGCCGGCCTTGGCGCGGCGCTGCTCGCGGGCGAGCGACAGCCGCCGCTTGAGCGCCGTGTCCTGGTGGTTGAACATCTGCCGCGCAGCGCGCAACGAGGCCAGATCGCCACGCTCGAGCGCGGTGCGGATGCGGTGATAGAGGAGCGCGTCGCGACCGAGCTGCTCGTCCACGGCCCCGAGCAAGCCCTCGAGAAACAGCTTCAAACCCCGCCGCTCGCCCGGGTAACGCTCCTCGTTCATGGGGCCCACCTTGCTCCTCGCCAACGCCGATTCTCAAGCATAATCCGACGTCCAAGCGCGGCCAAGCGTGTCGCGGCGGCCGGCTCAGGCGGCGAGGTAGCGCTCGGCGAGGCGGACCCAGTAGCTGACGCCGACGGGCAGCGCGTCGTCGTTGAAGTCGTAGTTGGGGCTGTGCAGAACGCGGCCGTGATCACCCGGACCGTTGCCCATCAAGATGTAGGCGCCCGGCTTCTTCTCCAGGAAATAGGCGAAGTCCTCGCCGCCCATGCTCGGCGTGGCGTGGCGGTTGACGCGGCCGTCGCCGACCACCTCGGCGGCGACGTCGGCGGCGAAGTCGGTCTCGCGCTCGCTGTTGATCGTCGGCGGGTAGCCGCGGCGGAAGTCGATCTGGGCGTCGCAGTCGTGGGCGCGGGCGACCGCCCGGCAGATCGCGTCGAAGCGCTCCTGGCAGAGCTTGCGCATCTCCGTGGTATAGGTCCGCACCGTGCCCCAGAACTCCACGGCGTCGGGGATGACGTTGTAGGCGTCGCCGCCGTGGAGCCGCGTCACCGAGACCACGGCGGCTTCCTTGGGCGGGACGTTGCGGGCGACGATGCCCTGCACCGCCTGCACCATCGCCGCTGCGGCGAGCACCGGATCGGCGGTGGTGTGGGGGAGCGCGGCGTGGCCGCCGCGGCCCTTGACGGTCACGGCGAAGGTGTCCGTCGCCGCCATGATCGGGCCCTTGCAGATGGCGAAAGAGCCGACCGCCGCCCCCGGCCAGTTGTGCAGCCCGAAGACCGCGTCCACCGGAAAGCGCTCGAAGAGGCCCTGCTCGAGCATGACGCGGCCGCCGCCGAAGCCCTCCTCGGCGGGCTGGAAGATCAAGACGACCTCGCCCGCGAAGTTGCGGGTCTCGGCGAGGTAGCGCGCCGCCCCCAGCAGCATGGTGGTGTGCCCGTCGTGGCCGCAGGCGTGCATGCGGCCCGAGACCGTGGAGGCGTGAGCGGCGCCGGTGCGCTCGGTGAGCGGCAAGGCGTCCATGTCGCAGCGCAGCCCGACCCGCCGGCCGCCGGCGCGGCCGCGGATGACGGCGACAACGCCGGTGGTGGCGATGTGCGCGTGGATCTCGTCGACGCCGAAGGCCTTGAGCTTGTCGACGACGAAGGCGGCGGTGGCGCGCTCCTCGAAGCCGAGCTCGGGATGGGCGTGCAGGTGGCGACGCCAAGCGGTCATCTCGTCGTGGTAATCGGCGATTCGGTTGATGACGGCCATAGGCTCCCCTTCGCTCCGGCGGCGGGCGTCGCGCCTTCCACGTCGTAAGCGCGCGCGCGGCGGCGGGCAAGCGGCGCGGATTGCGGTCGCGGGCGGGTGAGGTTACAGACGAATGACCTGGGTTTTCGCCAATCCGACGGGAGGACCACCATGCGCCGGACGCGTCCGTTCCACACCTTCGCCGCCGGCCTACTGTCGGCCTCGTTTCTCGCCGCACCCGCCCTGGCGGAGGGCTTGAAGCTCGGCGCTTTGATCCCGCTCAGCGGCGGGCTCGCGACCTACGGCGAGAGCAGCCTCAACGGCATGCGCCTCGCGGTCGATCAGGCCAACGCGGCGGACGGTGTCCTGGGCGGGGAGGTCGAGCTCGTCGTCGGCGACACCCAGACCCGCTCGCAGCCGGCGGTCGACGCCGCCAACCGGCTCGTCGGCGTCGAGGGGGTGTCCGGAATCCTCGGGGCCATGAGCTCGGGCAACACGGTGCCGGTGGCCACCAGCGTGTCGGCGGTCGAGGGCATCCCGCAGATCTCCAACGCCTCGACCGCGCCCACCATCACCGACCTCGACGACAACGACTTCCTTTTCCGCACCGTGCCGTCCGACGCCCAGCAGGGGTTGGTGCTCGGCGACCTGGTCGAGGCCGAGGAGATCGAGCGCGTCGCCGTCCTCTACGTCAACAACGACTACGGCCAGGGCCTCGCCGAGAGCTTCGAGGCCAGCTTCACCGAGGCCGGCGGGACGGTGACGCAGAGCGCCGCCTTCGAGCCCAACAAGGCCTCCTATCGCGGCGAGCTCTCGAATGTCGCCGGCGACGGTGCCGAGGCGCTCTTGCTGATCGCCTATCCCGACGACGGCGGGCTGTTGATCCTGCGCCAGTCGCTGGAAGAAGGTTTCTTCGAGCGCTTCATCTTCACCGACGGGATGAAGGCGAGCCAGGTGGCGACCGACTTCGGCGAGTTCATCGACGGCGCGTTCGGTACCGCGCCGAAGGCGCCGGAGAGCGCCGAGGCCGAGGCCTTCGCGAGCGCCTACGAGGAGGCCTACGGCGAGATGCCGCCCTTGCCCTTCATCGACAGCGCCTACGACGCCGCGATGATCTTGATGCTGGCCGCCGAGGCCGCGGGCTCGGCCGAGGGCGAGGCCATCCGCGACGCCATCCGCGACGTCACCAACGCCCCGGGCGAAGTGGTCGGGCCGGGCGAGTTCGCCCGCGCCAAGGAGCTGCTGGCCGACGGCGAGGACATCGACTACGAGGGTGCGGCCGGCTCCCACGAGTTCGACGAGAACGGCGATGTCAGCGGCGCTTACGAGCACTGGGTGATCACCGACGGCGAGCTAGAGACCGTCGAAATCATCAACTGAGCGGCGGTGCGCGGCGGGGCGGCGGCACGGCCGTCGCCCGGCGCGCTCAGGGCAGCTGCGATCGCAGGAAACGGGTGGCCCGCGCGCCTGCGAGCGCGCGATGGTCGGCGGAGCAGTGCGAGGGACCGCCCGTGTACGACCGCATCAAGCGCGCCATCGACCAGCTCTACGCCGAGGCACCCGCCCAGCCGCCGCTCGCCGCGCTCGCCGCCACGGCGGGGTTGAGCCCGGCGCACTTCCAGCGGGTCTTCAAGGCCCATGCCGGAATCTCGCCCAAGCGCTTCGCCCAGGCCCTCGCCCTCGACCGCGCCGAGCGCCCCCTCGCCGCCGGCGCGAGCGTGCTCGACGCGGCGCTGGAGGCGGGGCTCTCCGGCCCGTCGCGCCTGCACGATCTCTGCCTCGCCGCCGACGCCGTCACCCCCGGCTCGCTCAAGGCCAAAGGCGCCGGGCTCGAGCTCACGGTCGGCCGCCACGGCTCGCCCTTCGGCGAGGTCGCGGTCGCGGTCGGCGGGCGGGGTCTGGCCTGGCTCGGCTTTCTCGACGACGCGGCGCCGCCCGAGGCGGCGGTCGCCCGCGACTTCCCGCTGGCGCGCCTTGTCCGCGACGACGCCGCCACCGCCGAGACCGCGGCGCGCGCCTTCGCCTGGTGGCGCGGCGACGGCGGTCCGCTCGCGCTCGAGCTGCACGGCACCGCCTTTCAGCTCCAGGTCTGGCGCGCCTTGGTGAGCCTGCCGGCCGGGCGCACGACCAGCTATGGCGAGCTCGCCCGCGCGCTCGACGCCCCGACGGCGAGCCGGGCGGTGGCGGGTGCGGTCGCCGCCAACCGGGTGGCGGTGGTCGTCCCGTGCCATCGCGTCATCCGCGCCGGCGGGGCGCTCGGCGGCTATCGCTGGGGGTTGGCGCGCAAGCGCGCGCTCCTGAACGCCGAGGCGGCCGTCAGCGCCGCTGCGCCCGCATCAACCGACCACGCTCGGTGACGGCGACGATCGCGAGCGTGGTGACACCCAAAAGCGCGAAGCCGGCGGTGAGCGGCACGGCGGTGCCGTCATAGGCTTGGCCGACGAGCGAGCCCAGCACCGCACCCAAAAAGGTCTGGGTGAAGCCCACCATCGCGGCGGCGGTGCCGGCGATGTGGCCCATTTGCTCCATCGCCAGGGCGTTGAAGTTGGCGCCGATGAAGCCGAAAAGGAAGAAGGTGGCGGCTTGCAGGCCGAAGAAGAGCGCGAAGCTCTCCACCCCGGCGGCGGCGCAGAGGTATTGCACAAGGGCCAGCGCGGTAAAGCCGAGAAGCGCGCCGTGACCGAGCTTGCGCATGCCCAAGCGGGTGACCAGCCGAGCGTTGGTGAAGGACGCCGCCGACATCAGGCCCGCGATGCCGGCGAAGGCGACGGTGAACCACAGCCCGAGGCCGAAGACCTCCTGCATGACCTGCTGCGCGGAGGTGAGAAAGCCGAAGAGCGCGCCGAAGATGACGCCCAGCGCCAGCATGTAGCCGCAGGTGACGCGGTTGGCGACAACCTCGCCATAGGCCGCGAGCAACGGCGCCAGGCGCAACGCGCGGCGGTGTTCGGGGCGCAGCGTCTCGGGCAGCCGCCAAGCGGCCCAAAGCAGCATCGTCACCCCGCCGGCCAGCAAGAGGCCGAACATCCAGCGCCACGGCGCCACCAAGAGGATCAGCTGGCCGATGCTCGGCGCCAGGATCGGCACGATCATGAAGACCATCATCACCAGCGACATGACCCGGCCCATGCTGCGGCCAGCATAGCAGTCGCGCACCAGCGCCAGCGCGATGACCCGGGTCGAGGCGACGGCGAGCCCCTGGGCCAGGCGCGCCGCCAACAGCGCCGCGAAGCCGGGCGCGAGCGCGGCGCCGACGCTGGCCACGACGTAGAGCCCGAGGCCCACCAACAGCGTCGGCTTGCGGCCGAAGCGGTCGGCGAGCGGCCCCCAGACCAACTGCGCCGCGGCGAAACCGACCAGGTAGACGCCGAGCACCAGCTGGCGGTCGTTGTCGTCGGCGATGCCGAGGGCGGCGTCGATCGCCGGCAACCCCGGCAGCATGACGTCGACCGATAGTGCGTTGAGCGCCATCAGACCCGCGGCAAGGGCGACGAACTCGCGAAAGCCGAGGCCGGGATGCGCGCTCGCACGGACGGCGCCAGTGGCGGGAGCGGCGGCGGAAGCGTCCATGACGACCAAGATAGCACCGCCGACGCACACCGGCCCCCACGGGGCCAAAGCGCATGGCTGCCTTGCGCCGGTTCCCCCGCGCTTCAGGGCGCCGGGCGCAGTCCCGCCGGCGCTTCGCCCGCGGTCGCGGTCGCGGTCGCCGCGGCGAGATCGGCCTCGGCCCAAGCCAGGCGGTCGTTCAACAGTGCGATCTCCGTCTCGGCGCGGGCGAGTGCCCGCGTCGTCGCGGCGAGACGGCGTTCCAGCTCTTCGATACGATGCGCCAGCGGGGTGTCGGGGGCGGTGGGATCATGGCGATCGGCGATGGAGCACGGTGCGATGAACATGGCATGCTCTCCGCTAATAGGCATTATTACCTAGTAACGTGCCGGCATCGATGTCGCAAGGGCGTCCGATGAGCCGGCTCGCCGAGGTGGCGACGCGCAAGGGCGCACCGGTGGTGGGCCTGTGGCCGGCGCTCGCCCGCGACGTCCTCGACGTGCTCGAGCGCCTCCGCGCCACCGCGGGCGATCTGGTGCGGCTCGCCACCCCCGGCGGCCCGCCGCTGATCGTCGTCAAGCACCCGCGCGACATCCGCCGCGTGCTCGTCGAGAACGCGCCGGCCTATGGCCGCAGGCCCTTTCACGACCGCTTGAAGATCGCCCTCGGTGACGGATTGTGGAACAGCGAGGGTGCGCTCTGGACCCGGCAGCGCCGCCGCCTCCAGCCGCTCTTGCACGCCCGCGCCCTCGCCGAGCGCTGGCGCGCGGCCGGCGCGGGCGCGGTGGTCGAGGCCGAACGCGATCTCTCGCACCTGGCGCTGGGCATCGTCAGCCGTGCCCTCTTCGGCGACGAGGCCGATCATGGCGACGTCTCCGAGGCGGTGGCCGTCGCCAAGGCCGAGGTCGCCCGCCGCCAATTCTGGCCGGTGAACCCGCCGCCTGCTCGCGCCCGACCGCCTCGCCGGCATCGAGGTGCCGACGGGCGCCATCGTGGTGGCGAGCCCCTGGCTCACCCAGCGCGACGACCGCTGGTGGCCGCAGCCGCTCGCGTTCCGCTTGGCGCGCTTCGCCGCCGACGCGCCCAAGCCGGCGGCGATGACGGACTTTCCCTTCGCCGCAGGGCCGCGCACCTGCATCGCCATGGGCTTCGCGCGGCTGGAGATGGCGCTGGCGCTCGCAGCGATCCGCAAGCCGGTCCGGCTCACCCCCGCCGGGGCGACGTCGCCGCGCCCGCGTGCCGAGGTCACCTTGTGCCCACAGCCCCCTTGCGCGTCGCGGCGACGCCGCGGCCGTGACATCCACTCCCGCCCGCCGGCCGTAAGGGCGAGCAACCATCTCGGAGTTCCGCGTGCGCCGTCGTGTCGTCGACCTCGTTCTCGCCGTCCTCGCCCTCGCCGCGGTAACGACGGCCCTCGTCCAGCTCCACGCCGCCCGTGACGGCGTCGAGATCCGCCCGGACCGGGTCGGCGCGACGCCGGTCGAGATCGTGCGCGATCCTACCGCCCCGCCCGGCCCGGCGGTCGTCATCGCCCACGGCTTCGCCGGCTCCACGCCGTTGATGCGCTCCTTCGCGCTGACGCTCGCGCGCGCCGGCTACACCTCCGTCGCCTTCGACTTCCTCGGCCACGGCCGCCATCCCGACCCGCTCACCGGCAGCATCACCGAGACCGACGGCGCCACGACGGCGCTCGTGGCCCAACTCGAGGAGGTCGCGGCCTGGGCGCGCGAGCTGGAGAGCGCCGACGGCCAGCTCGCGCTTTTGGGCCACTCGATGGCGAGCGACATCATCGTGCGCTACGCCGAAGACCAGGACGTCGCCGCCACCATCGCGGTCTCGATGTTCGCCCCCACCGTCGAGGCGTCGAGCCCGCGCAACCTCCTCGTCATCGTCGGCGGCTGGGAGGACCGGCTGGTGGAGGAGGCCCGGCGCGTGCTCGCCCAGGTCACCGACGACCCCACCTTCGGCGTGACCTACGGCGAGCCGGGCGCGGGCACCGGCCGCCGCGCCGTCATCGCCCCCAGTGTCGAGCATGTGGGCGTGCTCTACAGCCCCGCCGGGCAGCGCGCGGCGCGCGACTGGCTGGATACGGTCTTCGACCGCAGAGGCAACGCCGCCGTGGCCGAGCGCGGCCCGGCGATCCTCCTGCTCTTCGCCGGCCTGGTCGGCCTCGCCCGTCCGCTCGCCGACGTGCTGCCGCGCGGCGCGGCGCGAGCGGTGGGCGCCGGCATGCCGTGGCGGCGGCTCTGGCTGCCGCTCGTCGCCCCGGCGGTGCTGACACCGCTGATCCTGGTGCCGTTGGACCTCGGCTTTCTGCCGGTGCTGGTCGCCGACTACCTGGCGCTGCACTTCTTCACCTACGGGGTGCTCACGGCCCTGGCGCTGCTCTGGCTGCGGCGCGGTGCAGCCGCCACCGCCCCAACTGGCGTCCGCCCGCTCGCGCTCGCCGTCGCGACCGGGCTGCTGGTCGGCTACGGGCTCGGCGTCATCGGCGCGGCGCTGGACCTCACCGTGACCTCCTTCTGGCCGGTGGGCGAGCGGCTGCCGCTGGTGGCGGCGCTGGCCGCCGGCACGCTCGTCTACACCCTGGCCAACGAGTGGCTGACGCGCGGCGCGCACGCCCCCAAAGGCGCCGGCCTGGCGAGCAAGCTCCTCTTCGCCGGCTCGCTCGTGCTCGCCGCCGCGCTCGACCTCGAGCGGCTCTTCTTCTTGTTGATCATCGTGCCGGTGATCGTGGTGTTCTTCTTGGTCTACGGCCTCTTCGCGGGCTGGGCCTATCGCCGCGTCCGCCACCCGCTGCCGGGGGCGTTGATGAACGCGCTGGTCCTCGCCTGGGCGGTCGCGGTCACCTTTCCGATGGTGGCGGGCTGAGGGGGCGGCGCGCAGCGCCTCGAGCCCGGTTTCGAGCTCGCGGGCGATCTCGCGGCGTTCCGCCGGCGACAGAAACCGGCCCACCGGCACCGAGCGGCCGGGCGCGCGGATCGACGCGCGGGTGGTGGCGGCAGCCCTCGTCGACGACGACCCGCGCTCAGAAGGGCACGAGGCGGTCCTCGCCCTCGCTGCGGCCGGCGGGGCCGAGCCGGCGCCCAACCCCGCACCCGAGACCGGCCCGAGCGCCATCGACACCAGGGTGCCATGGCGCCGCGGCGGTAGGTTGGCGTAGAGGACCGGCGGCACCGCCCTCGCCCGTTCCCCGCATCAAGCCGGTGTTGGACATGCCCCTCCATCGCGACGGCCCCGACCCGAACGACCAGCGCGCGTGATGTCGCCCGAGGCCATCGAAGCGCTCTTCGACGCCCTGGCGGCCGAGCGCCCCGAGCCGCGTACGGAGCTGGTCTACCGCGACGCCTACACGCTCCTGGTGGCGGTCGTGCTCTCCGCGCAGGCGACCGACGTCGCCGTCAACAAGGTCACGGCCGAACTCTTCGCCGCCGCCGACACGCCCGCGAAGATGGTGGCGCTCGGCGTCGCGGGCGTGGAGAGCCACATCAAGCGCCTCGGGCTCTTCCGCAACAAGGCCAAGAACGTCGTCGCACTCTCCGAGCGGCTGCTCGCGGCGCACGGCGGCCGCGTGCCGGGCGACCGCCGAGCGCTCGAGGCGCTGCCCGGGGTGGGGCGCAAGACCGCCAACGTCGTCCTCAACGAGGTCTTCGGCGAGCCCACCATCGCCGTCGACACCCACATCTTCCGCGTCGCCAACCGCACCGGCCTCGCCCCGGGGGCGACGACGGCGGAGGTGGAAGCCAAGCTCATGGCCGTGGTGCCGCCGCACCGGCTCAAGGGCGCGCACCACTGGCTCATCCTCCACGGCCGCTACACCTGCACGGCCCGCAAGCCGCGCTGTGAGGCCTGCGTCATCCGCGCCCACTGCGCCTTCGCACGGGCGCAGACCACCCCGTGACGCATTGCAGCACGGCGCTTTTTCGCGGTGCGGAAATTTCCCGCCAACCATATGTTGTTAAAAACGGAAGCAACCGACGGTGGAGAGAACCGATGTCCACGAGCTTTCGCGGCAAAGTTACGCAAATTGCGGGCGACCTCGTCCAGGTCTGGGACGCGCGCTCCGGTCACAGCATCTTCATCGATCGCGGTCACATCGAGGGCGGCGAGGAGCTGCGCTTGAACGACGAGGTCGCGGTGCGCGGCGAGGACGAGCACCGCCGGGGGCTCCGGCTCAGCGGGTCGGCCGCGCACGCCTCGGCGCAGAGCGCCGCCGCCGACTGAGACCCGGCTTCGCCGGGCGCGCAGCCGAACGGTGCCGCCTTGACCACCACAGCGATCACCGCGGCGGGTCCCATCGTGCGCGCAACCGCGACCAAAGGCTCTGGTACCGCACTGCGATAAGACCTAACCTTTCAATTGATCAGGGTAGGAGAGGGGAGCGGTACCATGCGGCGCCCGGCCGCGATGGTCTGGAGTGCGCCGGCAGCCGCGCCGCGTGGGCGCGTGCGGCGCGGTTCGCCGCGTCGGCGCCGCACCCTGCGCGCGGTTCAACTGTGCGCGCCGCGCTCGACAGCGGGTGTCCGCACGGCCGCGGGGGACGTCGCGGCACGCCGTCCGTTCGGTTGCCGTTGCGGCCAGCGGCGGCGCGCCCGCCGTCAGCCGGTGCCCGACCTCCCTGCCGCCGGCGGGGCACGTCGCGCTTGCGACGTCGAGCGCGCGCCGCTTCGTCCCGCCGACCCGCCCCGCGGCGCTGCTGGAGACGTTCGATGCCTGCGACGACGACCCCTTCGCCGACCCTCGGAACGCTGGTCTACGCCCGGCGAACGGACGGCAGCGTGCTCCTGGTCGAGCGGCGGCGGCCGCCCTTCGCCGGCTACTGGGTAGCGCCCGGCGCCGAGCCCGCCGCCGACGAGGCGCCGCATCACGGCGCGATCCGGGGCCTCGCCGAGGAGACCGGTCTCAAGGCCCTGGATCTGCGCCTGCGCGGGGTGGTGCGCGAGGTCTCCCCCCGGCCCGACTTCCAATGGCTCCTTTTTCTCTACCGCTGCCGCGCGGGCGGCACGCCGCGGGCCGGCGGGGCGGTGGACGACCTGCGCTGGTGGACGATGGCCGAGCTGGAGCGCGCGCCGGTACCGGCGGCGGACCGCTGGTGGCTGCCGCACGTCATCGGCGACGCGCCGGGAGTGCTCGAGGCGACGCTGCACTACGACGCCCATCGCGCGCTGACGCACATCGAGAGCGAGACCCCGTTCTACGCCCGCAGCGCATGACGCCCCCTACCGACGAAGCGCTCGACGTCCGGGGGCTGCGCGCGGCGACCCCCGGCTGCGCCGAGCGCGTGCACCTCAACAACGCCGGCGCCGCGCTGCCGCCGGCGGTGGTCCACCGCACGGTCGTCGAGCATCTCGAGCTCGAGAGCCGCATCGGCGGCTACGAGGCCGCGGACGCGAAGGCGGACGAGCTCGCCGGCCTCTACGCCAGCCTGGCGCGGCTGGTCGGCGGTGCGGCGGACGAGATCGCGTTCGTCGAGAACGCCACCCGTGCCTTCGACATGGCCTTCTACGCCGTGCCGTTTCGCCCGGGCGACCGCATCCTGACGGCGGAGGCGGAGTATCCCTCCAACGTGTTGGCCTATCTGCAGACGGCGCGCCGGTTCGGACTCAGCGTCGAGGTCGTGCCGAGCGATGCGCGCGGCGGTCTCGACGTGGCGGCGCTCACGCGCATGATCGACGACCGCGTCCGGCTGATCGCGGTCACCCACGTCCCGACCCATGGCGGGCTCGTGAACCCGGCGGCCGAGATCGGCGCGGTCGCGCGCCGCTTCGGTGTCCTCTACCTCCTCGACGCCTGCCAGTCGGTCGGCCAGATGCCGGTCGACGTCGCGGCCATCGGCTGCGACATGCTGGCGGCGACGGGACGCAAATATCTGCGCGGCCCGCGTGGCACCGGCTTTCTCTGGGTCCGCCGCGAGCGCCTGGGCGAGCTCGAACCGCCGCTCGTCGACCAGCGCGCGGCGAGGTGGACCGGACCGCACAGCTACGTGCTGCGTGACGACGCCAAGCGCTTCGAGACCTGGGAGAGCTACGTCGCCGGCCGGCTCGGCCTCAAGGCCGCCGCCGACGACGCGATGGCGATCGGCATCGCGCGGATGTGGCCGCGCATCCGCCGTCTCGCCGCCGAGCTGCGCCGCGCGCTCGCCGCCGTCGACGGCGTCGTCGTCCGCGACCGCGGCCCCGAGCTCGCGGGCATCGTCACCTTCACCAAGGCGGACGAGGACGCCGGCGCCCTGGCGGCGCGGCTGCGCCGCGACGGCATCAACACCGCGGTGACCGACGGTCCCGCCCATTTCGACCGCCACCGCCGGACCTACGGGGCGGCGGTGCGCGCGTCCGTCCACGCCTACAACACCGAGGCCGAGCTCGAGCGGCTGGTGCGTGCCGTAGCCGAGGGCGCCGGGGCGTAGACCGCGGTCCCCCCGCGCCGGAGCCGATGGCATGGTCAGCTCGCCGGGCGCGGAGCGCGCGGCCCTGCGCTCACCAGCTGGAACGAACGAACCCGCATGATGCCCTCGCCGCTGGTGCAGGTGGCCGCCCTCGACGCGCCGAGCCGGCTCGCGGCTTTGGCCCGGACCGGGCTGATGGACACGGCACCGGAGCCCGTCTTCGACCGCTTGAGCCGGCTCGCCGCGCGGCTGCTCCTGGCGCCTGCGGCGTGTCTCACCCTGGTCGACGACCGCCGCGCCTTCGTGAAGAGCGCCGAGGGTCTGGCGGCGCCCTGGCGCGGGCGGTCGCTGCCGGTGGTCGCCTACGCTCTCGCGCCGGCGGTGGTGCGCACGGGCGCGCCGCTGATCGTCGGCGACGCCGCGCGCACGCCCGGCTGGGCGGCGCACCCCGCCGTCCGCGCGCTTCGGGTCGCCGCCTACGCCGGGGTGCCGGTGAGCG
>JBKHCM010000108.1:0-11550 GCA_046541805.1 Alphaproteobacteria bacterium | reverse complement strand
GGCGCCTCGGCCGCGGGCGCTTCGGGCTTCGCGCCGCCACTCGACGCCTGCTCGAGCGCCGAGGCGTCCTCGCCCTCGCCCAGCAGGAGGCCGATCGGGGTGTTGACCGCGACGCCCTCGGAGCCCGCCGGCACGAGGATCTTGCCGAGCGTCCCCTCGTCGACGGCTTCGACCTCCATCGTCGCTTTGTCGGTCTCGATCTCGGCGATGACGTCGCCGGGCTCGACCTTGTCGCCTTCCTTCTTCTGCCAGGACGCGAGCGTGCCCTCGGTCATCGTGGGCGAGAGCGCCGGCATCAGGATTTCGATGGGCATGACGGCTGCGGGCCCTTCAGCTGCGATAGCAGACGGCTTTCGCCGCCTCGACGACGTTTTGGACCTGCGGCAGCGTGAGCTGCTCGAGATTGGCGGCGTACGGCATCGGGACGTCGGCGCCGTGAACGCGGGTCACCGGCGCGTCCAGGTAGTCGAAGGCGTCCTCCATCATCACCGCCGCCAGCTCGGCACCCATGCCGAAGCGCGGCCAGCCCTCCTCGACCGAGACCAGACGGTTCGTCTTCATCACCGAGCGCACCACCGTGGCGGTGTCCAAGGGCCGGATGGTCCTAAGGTCGATGACCTCGGCCGCGATGCCCTGCTCGGCCAGGGCGTCCGCCGCCTCGAGCGCGCGAGCGACCATCAGCGAGAAGGCGGTGATGGTGACGTCCTTGCCCTCGCGCAGCACCTTGGCCTTGCCGATCGGCAGGACGAAGTCGTCGAGCTTCGGCACCTCGAAGCTGTGCCCGTAGATCATCTCGTTCTCGAGGAAGATCACCGGGTTGGGATCGCGCACCGCCGCCTTCAACAGGCCCTTGGCGTCGGCCGCCGAGTAGGGCGAGATCACCTTGAGGCCCGGACAGTGGGCGTACCAGGTGGAGTATTCCTGGCTGTGCTGGGCGCCGACGCGCGACGCCGCACCGTTGGGTCCGCGGAAGACGATCGGCGATCCGAGCTCGCCGCCGGCCATGTAGAGGGTCTTGGCGGCGGAGTTGATGATGTGGTCGATCGCCTGCATGGCGAAGTTCCACGTCATGAACTCGACGATGGGGCGCAGGCCCGCCATCGCCGCCCCGACGCCGACGCCGGCGAAGCCGTATTCGGTGATCGGGGTATCGATGATGCGCTTGGCGCCGAACTCCGCCAACAGGCCCTGGGTAACCTTGTAGGCGCCCTCGTACTCGGCGACCTCCTCGCCCATCAAGAAGACGCGGTCGTCGCGGCGCAGCTCCTCGGCAATGGCGTCCCTGAGGGCCTCGCGCACCGTCTGCTTGACCATCTCGGTGCCGGACGGGATCTCGGGCTCGCTCGCCGGCTCGCGCCTGGGCTCGGCGGGCGGGGCCGCGGGCCGCGCGGCCGGCTCCGGCTGGGGCGCCTCGGCCTGCGGGGGCGCCGCCTGGCCGTTGCCGCCCTTGGGCGCCTGGTCGAGCGCGCTCTCGTCCTCGCCGTCGCCCAAAAGCAGGCCGATCGGGGTGTTGACGGCGACGTTCTCCGAGCCGCCGGGAACGAGGATGCGACCCAGCCGACCCTCGTCGACGGCCTCGACCTCCATCGTCGCCTTATCGGTCTCGATCTCGGCGATGACGTCGCCGGGCTCGACCCTGTCGCCCTCGCTTTTGAGCCAGCGGGCGATGGTGCCCTCGGTCATCGTCGGCGACAGCGCCGGCATGAGTATTTCGATCGGCATCCGTTTCTCCCGGACCGGCGCTCTGCCGGCCCGCCTCCTCAGGCCTGGATCAGCACGTCGGTCCAGAGCTCCGCGGGGTCCGGCTCGGGGCTGTCCTGGGCGAAGCGCGCCGCCTCGTTGACCACGCCGCGGAGCTCCTTGTCGACCGCCTTGAGCTGCTCCTCGTCGCTCACTTCGCTCTCGATCATCTTCTTCTTAAGCTGCTCGATCGGATCGCGCTGCTCGCGGATCTCCTGGACTTCCTCTTTCGTCCGATACTTGGCCGGATCGGACATCGAGTGGCCGCGATAGCGATAGGTCAGCGCCTCGAGGATCGTCGGGCCCTGCTCGCGGGCGTGCGCCACCGCCTTGTCGGCCGCGCTGCGGACGGCGAGGACGTCCATGCCGTCGACCTCCTCGCCGGGAATGCCGTAGGCCTGGCCGCGCTCGTAGAGGTGCTGGCCCGCCGACGCCCGCGCCTGCGAGGTGCCCATGCCGTAGCGGTTGTTCTCGATGACGAAGACGATCGGCAGCTTCCACAAGGCCGCCATGTTGAAGCTCTCGTAGACCTGCCCCTGGTTGGCGGCGCCGTCGCCGAAATAGCAGATCGTGACCCCGCCGTCCTCGCGGTACTTGTGGGCGAAGGCGAGCCCCGTCCCCAAGGGCGCCGGCGCGCCGACGATGCCGTGGCCGCCGAAGAAGCCCTTGTCGCGGGCGAACATGTGCATCGAGCCGCCCTTGCCCTTGGAGTAGCCGTCGATGCGGCCGGTGAGCTCGGCCATCACCCGCTTGGGGTCCATGCCCGTGGCCAGCATGTGGCCGTGGTCGCGATAGCCGGTGATGACGGTGTCGCCGTCCTCGAGCGCGTGCTGGATGCCGACCGCCACCGCCTCCTGGCCGATGTAGAGATGGCAGAAGCCGCCGATCAGCCCCATGCCGTAGAGCTGGCCCGCCTTCTCCTCGAAGCGACGCAGCAGCAGCATGTCGCGATAGTAGGTCAAGAGCGTCTCGGCGTCGGGCAGCGCCGGCTCGGCCGCACGCCCGCGGCGGCTGGCGCTCTTGCTGCTGCTGCGCGTCGTGCGGCTGGTGGTCTCGCTCGCCATCGCCGGTCCTCCCCCTCGAAAGCGCGGACGGCCCGCGCGCGCCCGGTCCTGAACGCTGGTACTGCGTAGTGCAGCGCAGCACCAACCGGTAACACGCCGCTGCAACGCTGTGATGTGCGTGACGGTGTCAGTCCGCGCGCTCGATGATGACGCGCTCGCCGGGGTCGACGTAGCCGAGGCGTCGCAGCGCCGTCTCGACCGCGTCCGGATCGAGGCTCTCCGGCCGCAGCCCCGCGATCGCCGCCTCCAGCTCCGCGTTGCGCGTCCGCACCGCCCGGAGCTCGGCGTCGAGCCGGGCGGTCTCGGCGCGCATCTTCATCCAGGCGGTGTAGCCGACCTCGCCGTAGACGGCGTGATAGCCGAAATAGGCGAGCGCCGCGGCGGCGGGCACGAGGACCGCCGCGCGGCGCCGCCAGCGGCGGGCGTTCAGCCGAAGCGGAAGCACCCCGCCCCCAAATAGAGCGCCACCCCGCCGAGCTGCTCCTCGATCCGCAGGAGCTGGTTGTACTTGGCGAGGCGGTCGGAGCGCGACATCGAGCCGGTCTTGATCTGCCCGCAATTGGTCGCGACGGCGAGATCGGCGATCGTCGCGTCCTCGGTCTCGCCCGAGCGGTGCGACAGGATGCAGGTGTATTTGGCGCGGTGCGCCAAATCGACGGCCTCCAGCGTCTCGCTGAGCGTGCCGATCTGGTTGACCTTCACCAGCAGCGAATTGGCGATCCCCTTCGCGATGCCTTCACGGAGGATGGCGGGGTTGGTGACGAAGAGGTCGTCGCCGACGAGCTGACAGGTCTTGGCGAGGCGCTCGGTCAGGATGACCCAGCCGTCCCAGTCGTCCTCGCCGACGCCGTCCTCGATCGACTTGATCGGGTAGCGCGAGCACAGATCGGCGTAGTAGTCGGCCATGCCGCCGGCGTCCAAGGTCTTGCCCTCGCCCTTGAGCTCGTAGCGACCGTTCTTGCCGAACTCGCTCGCCGCGGCGTCGAGGGCGAAGACGATGTCGTCGCCGAGGCGGTAGCCGGCGGCCTCGACCGCCCGGGCGAGGAAGCCGAGGGCGTCGTCGGTGCCCTTGAGGTTGGGCGCGAAGCCGCCCTCGTCCCCGACATTGGTGTTGTGGCCGGCGTCGTGCAGCTGCGTCTTCAGCGCCTGGAAGCACTCGGCACCGATGCGCAGCGCCTCGGCGAAGGTCGACGCCCCCACCGGCATGATCATGAATTCCTGCACGTCGATCGGGTTGTCGGCGTGGGCGCCGCCGTTGATGACGTTCATCATCGGCACCGGCAGCGTCCGCGCGGCGGCACCGCCGACATAGCGGTAGAGAGGCAGGTCGAGCGCCGCGGCGGCGGCCTTGGCGGCGGCGAGGCTCACGCCGAGCATGGCGTTGGCGCCGAGGCGGCTCTTGGTGTCGGTGCCGTCGAGCTCGCGCATCGCCAGGTCGATCGCCACCTGCTCGACCGCGTCGCGGCCGATGATGGCGTCGGCGATCTCGCCGTTGACGGCCTCGACCGCCTTCAAGACGCCCTTGCCGCCGAAGCGGCCCTTGTCGCCGTCGCGCAGCTCCAGCGCCTCGCGCACGCCGGTGGACGCGCCCGACGGCACCGCCGCCCGGCCGGCGCTGCCGTCGGCGAGCACCACCTCGACCTCGACGGTGGGGTTGCCGCGACTGTCCAGTATCTCGCGGCCGTGGATCTCGACGATGTCGGTGCTGCTCATGGCTGTCCTGTCCCAGTCGGCATCTTGCGCAGGCGGTCGATGTCTTGCAGCTCCTGCAACAGGGCTTCCAGCGCCGCAAGTGGGACCATGTTCGGTCCGTCGCTCGGCGCCCGGTCGGGATCGCGGTGGGTCTCGATGAAGAGCCCGGCGCACCCCACCGCCACCGCCGCCCGGGCGAGGACCGGCACGAACTCCCGCTGGCCGCCGCTCGCACCGCCGAGCCCGCCCGGTTGCTGGACCGAATGGGTGGCGTCGAAGACGACCGGCCAGCCGGTCGCCGCCATGATCGGCAAGGCACGAAAATCGGAGACCAGCGCGTTGTAGCCGAAGCTCGCGCCGCGCTCGGTCAAGAGCAGGCGGGCGCAACCGAAGCTTTCCATCTTCGCCGCGACGTTCGCCATGTCCCAGGGTGCGAGGAACTGCCCCTTTTTGACGTTGACGGCCGCGCCGGTCGCGGCGGCGGCGCGCAACAGATCGCTCTGGCGGCAGAGAAAGGCGGGGATCTGCAAACCGTCGACGGCCGCCGCCGCCGGCGCGCACTGCCAGCTCTCGTGAACGTCGGTGAGCACGGGCATGCCCGTGCGGGCGCGGACGTCGGCGAGGATGGCGAGCCCCTCGTCCATGCCCACACCGCGAAAGGCGGCGGCGCTGGTGCGGTTCGCCTTGTCGAAGGAACTCTTGTAGACGCAGGCGATGCCGAGCCCGGCGGCGATCGCCTGGATCGCCTCGGCCGTCTCGAGCGCGTGCGCGCGGCTCTCGATGGCGCACGGCCCGGCGATCAGCGCAAAGGGCAGATCGGCCGCGAAGGTGGCCGCGCCGATGCGCACGCGGCGGGCGGGCACGCTCATACCAACCTTGCCTGGTCGAGCGCCGCGCCGATGAACGACGCGAACAACGGGTGCGGGGCGAACGGCCGCGACTTGAGCTCGGGGTGGAACTGCACGCCGACGAACCAGGGATGGTCCGGGTTCTCGACGATCTCGGGCAGGCGACCGTCGGGCGACATGCCGGAGAAGTGCAGCCCCGCCTGCTCGAGCCGGGGGACGTAGGCCACGTTGACCTCGTAGCGGTGCCGGTGGCGCTCGCTGATCTCGTGGGTGCCGTAGACCGAGGCGACGAGGCTGCCGCGGGCGAGCCGGGCGGGATAGGCGCCGAGCCGCATCGTGCCGCCGAGATCGCCGTCGGCCTCGCGGCGCTCCTTGCGGCCGTCCCTCTCCCATTCGGTCATGAGACCCACCACGGCGTCGCTGCAGGGGCCGAACTCCGTCGAGCTGGCGCCCTGCAGGCCCGCGAGGTTGCGGGCCGCCTCGACGACGGCGAGCTGCATCCCGAAGCAGATGCCGAAATAGGGGATGCGGCGGTTGCGGGCGAAGGTGACCGCGGCGATCTTGCCCTCCGCACCACGCTCGCCGAAGCCGCCCGGCACCAGGATGCCGTTGACGTCGCCCAGCTGCGCGGCGGTGTCCTCGCGCTCGAAGATCTCGCTGTCGATCCAGCGTGTGCACACCCGCACCCGGTTGGCGATACCGCCGTGGACGAGCGCTTCGTCGAGCGATTTGTAGGCGTCGATGAGCTCGGTGTACTTGCCGACGACGGCGATCGTGACCTCGCCCTCGGGATGGCGCACGGCCTCGACGATACCGTGCCAGCGGTCGAGGTCGGGGCGACCCTCCTCGGGCAGGCCGAAGCGGCGCAGCACCGCGCCGTCGAAGCCGGCGCGGTGGTAGTCGACGGGGACCTGATAGATCGAATCGACGTCGAGCGCCGGGATCACGCCGTCCACGGGCACCGAGCACTGCAGCGAGATCTTGCGCCGGGCCTCCTCGCCGATGGGGTGCTCCGAGCGGCAGAGCAGGACGTCGGGCTGAATGCCGATGGCGCGCAGGTCGCGCACCGAGTGCTGCGTCGGCTTGGTCTTCATCTCGCCGGCGGAGCGGATGAAGGGCAACAGCGTGACGTGGACGTAGACGCAGCTTTTGGGTCCGAGTTCGTAGCCCATCTGGCGGATGGCCTCGAGGAACGGCAGCCCTTCGATGTCGCCGACGGTGCCCCCGACCTCGACCAGGACGAGGTCGACATCGTCGGTGTCCTGCATGATGCGGTCGCGGATGGCGTTGGTGACGTGCGGGACCACCTGCACCGTGCCGCCGAGATAATCGCCGTGGCGCTCCTTTTGCAGCACCTCGGCGTAGATCTGCCCGGCGCTGACGCTGTCGGTGCGGCGCGCCGGCACGCCGGTGAAGCGCTCGTAATGGCCCAGGTCGAGATCGGTCTCCGCACCGTCGTCGGTGACGAAGACCTCGCCGTGCTGAAACGGCGACATCGTGCCGGGGTCGACGTTGAGATAGGGGTCGAACTTGCGCAGTCGGACGCGGTAGCCGCGTTCCTGCAACAGCGCACCCAGCGCCGCCGACGCGAGCCCCTTGCCGAGCGAGGAGACCACGCCGCCGGTGATGAAGATGAAGCGCGCCATGGGCCCTTGTTATCGACGTAATCTCGCGACGGCGCAAGCGCCCCGCGCGGCTTTTCTACCAGTGATTGAACGCGCGGCTGCCCGCTCAGTCGGCGATCGGCGCCTGCGGCTCGCTCGGCTCGTCGGCCGGTGCGGCGGGCGCGTCGGCCTCGGGTGCGGCGGGCTGCTCGACCGGCATGTCCTCGAAGATCGAGGAGCCCTCGTCACCGCCGGTGGCGAGGATCGCCAGCAACAGGCTCGTCGCGATGAACGAGGTGGCGAGGATCGCCGTCGTGCGGGTCAAGAAGCTCGCACCGCCGCGTGCGGTGAACAGGCCGCCGAAGCTGGCGCCACCACCGCTCATACCGCCGCCGAGGCCGCCGAGCGCGCCACCGTCGCTCTTCTGCAGCAAGATCACGCCGACGAGCGCGAGCGCGATCAGGAGATGGATGACGAGAACCACCTGCTCCATGTACGCAAACCACCTTGGTGCCGGGTCGCCGGCCGCGCCAACTCAGGCCGGCGCCGCCAGACCCGCTTCGTAGATCGCCCAGAAATCGTCGGTGTTGAGGCTGGCGCCGCCGACCAGCGCGCCGTCGACGTCCGCCGTGGTGAGGATCGCCCGCGCGTTGGAGGGCTTCACCGACCCGCCGTAGAGAATAGCCATGTCGCCCCCCTCGGCGAAACGCTCGACCAGCCGGGCGCGGATGTGGCCGTGCGCCGCAGCGATTTCGTCGTCCGTCGGCGTGCGGCCGGTCCCGATGGCCCAGACCGGCTCGTAGGCGACGACGACGTCGCCGGCGTTGGACCGATCCGGCAGGCTGCCCGCCAGCTGCGCATCGAGGCGCTCGAGCGTGCGGCCGGCGAGGTACTCCGCCTCGGTCTCGCCGATGCACACCACCGCCTTGAGCCCCGCCGCGAGCGCCGCCTCGGCCTTGGCGCGGACGGTGGCGTCGTCCTCGACGTGATATTGCCGGCGCTCGGAATGGCCCACGATCACCGCCTGCGCCCCGGCTTCCGCCAGCATCGGCGCCGCCAGGTCGCCGGTGAAGGCCCCGCTCGGCGCGGGGTGACAGTCCTGCGCGCCGACGAAGATCGGCGAGCCCGCGGCCCACTCCCGCGCCCGCTCGATCAGCGTCGCCGGCGGAAACACCCCGAGCGTGCCGTCGCAACCGTCGACGGCGCGGGCCTTCAAGGCGCCGACGCGCGCCCGGGCGTCGTCGACGAGACCGTTCATCTTCCAGTTCCCGAGCACGACGGGCCGGGGCAGGCGCATGGCTCGCTCTCCTCGCTCGCACGGCAGCGCGTGTAGCACGGCTCGCCCTTGGGCCAAAGCCCCGCCCCGCCTTCCGCGCGCGTTGTTCTTCGCCGCCGGGCTCTTTAATGTTGCGCGCACGCGTTCCCGGCCATCGGAGAGAGCATGCTCGCCGCCATTCGTCGCTTCGCCCGCAGCTGGGTCATGAAGGTGTTCTTGGGGCTCTTGATCCTCAGCTTCGCGATCTGGGGCGTCGGCGACATCTTCACCGGCGGCGCCGGCGACACCGTCGCCGAGGTCGGCGAGCTCGAGATCACCGCCGAGGAGCTCGACGACAGCTTTCGGCGCGCGCTCAACCAACTGCAGCAGCAGTCGAACGAGCCCCTGTCGCGGCAAGACGCGATCGAGATGGGCCTTTTGGAGCAGTCGCTGCAGAGCCTCGCCGCCCAAAGGCTCCTCGACGCCGAGGCGGACGCGCTCGGCCTCACCTCACCGGACGAGGCGGTCCGCCGGCTCATCGCCGAGGAGCCGGCCTTTCGGGTGGACGGGCGGTTCGACCGCGAGCGCTTTCGGCTGCTGTTGCGCCAGAACAACCTCGACGAGGAGAGCTTCGCCGAGCAGCTGCGCGCCGAGCGCACCCGCGACACCCTCACCGGTGCCGTCCGCCCGCCCGTGGCGCTGCCCGACGCGGTGACGGAGCCGCTGGTCGACCGGCTCGCCGAGGTCCGCTCGGGCCGCCTCCTCGTGGTGCCCGACGACCGCTTCGACGACGTCGAGGCCCCGGACGACGCCACCCTGGAGAGCTATCTGGAGGAGCACCGCGAGCGCTTTCGCGCCCCCGAACGGCGCGACGTCACCGCCGTGCTGTTGAGCCCCGAGCTCTTGATGGATGAGATCAGCGTCGACGAGAGCGCCCTGCGCGAGCGCTACGAGGCCGACCGCGCGGACTACACGACGGCCGAGCGCCGGGTGGTGCGCCAGCTTCGCGGCGATGAGGAGGCGGCGCTGCAAGAGGCGTTCGATCGCTTGCGCGCCGGCGAGGAGCCCGAAGCCGTCGCCGATGCGCTCGAGTCGGTCTCGCTCTCGCCGCTCGGCGCGGTCGAGGAGGCGGGCCTGCCCGAGAGTTTCGCCAACCCGATCTTCTCCGCGCCCGAGGCCGGCGCGGTGACCCCGCCGGTGGAGAGCGACTTCGGCTGGCACGTCTTCATCGTCGACGAGATCCAGCCCGGCGAGCAGCAGCCCTTCGCGGAGGTACGCGACGAGTTGCGCCGCGACGAGGCCCGCCGGCTCGCCGCCGAGCAGCTGCCCGACCTCGCCACCGCCCTCGACGACGCCATCGGCGGCGGTGCCACGCTTGAGGAGGCCGCCGACGAGCTGGCGCTGCCCCTCGTGCGCGCCGAGGGCATCGACCGCGAAGGCCGCACCCCCGACGGCGAGACCTTCGAGGGCTTCACCGGCTGGGACGATCTCGTCACCGAGGCCTTCGAGGAGCCCGAGGGTCGGCCGTCGCTCCTGGAGGAAACCGACGACGGTCGCTTCTACATCTACCGCGTCGACGCGGTCGAAGCGGAGCGCACCCTCGAACTGGCCGAGGCGCGGGAGCGGGTGCTCGACGCCTGGCGCGGCGAGGAAGCGCGCCGGCGCGCCCGCGAGGCGGCGCAACGGGCCTTGGACGACCTCGAAGCCGGGCGCAGCGTCGAGGACGTCGTCGCCGACCACGAGCTCGAGACGCGGACGCTGGAGCCGCGCAGCCGCACCGAACGCGAAGGTGCGCGGGCGGTGCACGACGCCCTCTTCGCCGGCGAACCGGGCGAGGTGGCGGCTGAGGTGGTCGACGCCGACGGCGGCGCCGGCGTCGTCGTCATCGATCCCGAGACCGACCGGGCCGAGGAGATCGCCGAGGCCGTCCGCGGGGAGCTGAGCTCCGGCTTTCGGCGCGACGTCCTGACCCAGTTCGAATACGCCCTGCGCGCGGCGCATCCGGTGCGGATCGACCGCCGCGCCCTGGAGCGGAACTTCCCGAGCGAGCCGTCGTCGTGAGCCCAAGGCCACCCGCCGACGGCAGTCCGACGCCCGGCTTCGAGACCTTTCGCGCCGCCTACGATGCCGACCGCCCGCAGGTGGTGGCGGCGCGCATCGTCGCCGACCTGGAAACCCCGGTCTCGGCGATGATCAAGCTGGCCGAGGGGCGCCCCTACAGCTTCCTTTTGGAATCCGTCGAGGGCGGGGCGGTGCGTGGGCGCTATTCGATGATCGGCCTGAAGCCCGACCTCGTCTGGCGCACGCGCGACGGCAGGGTCGAGGTCAACCGGCGCGCTCGCACCGATCCGAGCGCGTTCACGAGCGAGCCGACGCCGCCTTTGGAGAGCCTGCGGGCACTCCTGGCGGAAAGCCGGATCGAGCTCGGCGACGGTCTGCCGCCGATGGCGGCCGGCCTCTTCGGCTATCTGGGCTACGACATGGTGCGCCATGTCGAGCGCCTGCCCGTCGCCAAGCCGGACCCCGTGGGGGTGCCCGACGCCGTCCTGGTGCGGCCGACGGTGGTCGCCGTCTTCGACAACGTCGAGGACCTGGTCACCATCGTCACGCCGGTGCGGCCGGACGCGGCGCTGTCGGCCCGGGCGGCCTACGACCTCGCCTGCGAGCGCCTGGCCGATGTCGTCACCGATTTCGGCCGCTCGATCCCGCGCGGCGCGCCGCCACCGGCGCGGGTCCGTCCCGAGCCGGTCTCGAACCTGTCGCGCGCGGCGTTCGAGGCGATGATCGAGCGCGGCAAGGACTACATCCGCGCCGGCGACGTCTTTCAGGTCGTGTTGAGCCAGCGCTTCACCCTGCCCTTCAAGCTGCCGCCCTTCAGCCTCTATCGCTCGCTCCGCCGGCTGAACCCCTCGCCGTTCCTCTTTTTCCTCGACCTCGACGGCTACACGCTGGTGGGCTCGAGCCCGGAGATCCTGGTGCGGCTGCGCGACGGCGTCGTCACCATCCGCCCGATCGCCGGCACGCGTCGGCGCGGCGTCGACCGCGCCGAGGACGCGGCACTCGCCCGCGAGATGGCGGCCGATCCCAAAGAACGCGCCGAGCACACGATGCTCTTGGACCTCGGCCGCAACGACGTCGGCCGCGTCGCCGAGATCGGCAGTGTCCGGGTCACCGAGAAGATGGCCGTCGAATACTACAGCCACGTGATGCACCTGGTCTCGAACGTCGAGGGCCGGCTGCGCCCGGGGCTCGACGCCATCGACGCACTGATCGCCGGCTTTCCCGCCGGCACCGTCTCCGGCGCGCCCAAGGTGCGGGCGATGGAGATCATCGACGAGCTCGAGCCG
>JBKHCM010000019.1:0-37358 GCA_046541805.1 Alphaproteobacteria bacterium | reverse complement strand
CGGCCGACGGCGTGCCGATGGCGCCGGCGGCGGCCATCCGCCCGGCGCCGTCGGCGCAAGTCCCGTTGGTGGTGGCGCTCGGCCCGGGTGACGGCGACGTGCCCGCGGCCCCGCCGCGGCGGCTCGTGCTGGAGGTGGAGCTGCCGCATCTCGGCCGGGTCCGCCTCGACGGCCTCGCCGAGGGGGCGCGCTTCGACGTCCTCGTCGCGCCGGTGCCCGCGGCGGCGCGTCCGGGCCTGCGCGCGCTCTGGGCGATGGTGCGCGCCCGCACCGGCCTTGCCGGCGAGATCGCCTTTCCCGACGCGGCGGAGCCGCGGCCGTGAGCGCCGCCGCCCCGAAGCTGGCGGTGGCGCTCCGCTACGCCTGGGGCGACGCCCCGCCGACGGTGGTCGCCGGCGGCGAGGCCGAGGTCGCCGAGCGCATCGTCGACGCCGCCCTCGCCCACGGCGTGCCGGTGCACGAAGACGCGGCACTCGCCCAACTCCTGGCCAGCGTGCCGGTCGGCACGGCGATCCCGCCCGCGGCCTTCCTCGCCGTCGCCCAGCTGTTGAGCTTCCTCTACGACGTCGACCGCATGGTCGTCGCCGCCCAGGCGGAAAGCGGCTCGGGCTCCGACGCCGGCGCGGCGTCCGGCGCCGCCGCGACGTCCACGCGCTCGGTGAGCATGTAGTCGCGGGTGATCGGCAGCGCCTCGCGCTCGCGGGCCAGCTGCAGCTGGAAGACCATCCCGTCCTGACGGCGAAAGAACAACTCCGAGCCCACCAGGTAGAAGCGCCAAAGCCTGCGAAAGCGCGCGTCGAAGCGCCCGGGATCGGCCGCCACCGCCGCGTCGAAGCGCTCACGCCAGGCCTGGAGCGTGCGCGCGTAGTGCAGCCGCCAGATTTCGAGGTCGGTGGTCCAGAGCCGGTTCTCCTCGACCACCGGCAGCACTTCGGAGAGCGCCGGGATGTAGCCGCCGGGGAAGATGTAGCGCGCGAGCCAGGGGTTCGTCGGCATCGGGCCGTGCGCGCGGCCGATGCTGTGCACCAGCGCCACGCCGCGCTCGGTCAACAGGCGCCGGATGTGGCGGAAATACTCGTCGTAGTGCGCCGGCCCGACATGCTCGAACATTCCGACCGACACGATGCGGTCGAACCGCCCCTCGACCTGCCGATAGTCCTGCAGGCGGATCTCGACCCGGTCGTCCAGTCCGGCGGCCTCGACGCGCTCGCGGGCGAGCGCGGCCTGATCGTGGGCGAGCGTCAAGCCGGTGACCCGACAGCCCGTGGTCGCGGCCAGATGCAGCGCGAGCCCGCCCCAGCCGCAGCCGATGTCGAGGACGTGGTGGTGCGGCTCGAGGCGCAGCTTGCTCGCGATGTGCGCCATCTTGCGGCGCTGGGCGGTGGCGAGGTCGTCGTCCGGCCGGGCGAAATAGGCGCAGGAATACTGCATCGCCGGATCGAGGAAGGCGCGGTAGAGGTCGTTGCCCAGGTCGTAGTGGTGGCGGGCGTTGCGTGCGGCGCGCGGCAGCGGGTTCAGCGAGCGCAGCCAGCCGACGAGGCGGTGCAGCCAGCGCGGGAGTGCCGGGGCGATCGGGCTGCGACCGCAGCGGGGCGCCGCCATCAAGATGTCGAGCAGATCCTCGAGCGTGCCCTCCTCGATCACCAGCCGGCCGTCGACGTAGAGCTCGCCGAGCCTGAGCTCCGGCCGCAGGACCAAGGCTGGGACCGCGGCGCGGTCGGTGAGCCGCGCCACCACTTTCGGCGCCGGGCCGCGGGCGCGGCGATGGGCGCGCCCGGAGGCGTCGACGAGCGTGAGGTCGCCCCGCTCGACAGCGTTCTCCAACAATCTTCGAAGGAGCGACATCAAGGCACTCCCGGTTCTTGGTGTCCTGGTCGCGCCACCTTGTCGCAAGGAACGCGCCATGACCAGTTGGAACGCGAACGGGGCGGGGGCACCCCGGCGCGCCGCTGGACGCCGCCCGGGTGGCGTGATAGCGAAATCGCACCGCGACAAAATGCCAGCGGAGGGCACCGAATGCCGGCGTTCAAGACGCTCGACGATCTCGACGTCCAGGGCAAGCGCGTGCTCGTGCGCGTCGACTTCAACGTTCCGATGGCGGACGGCGAGGTCACCGACGCCACGCGCATCGACCGCGCCAAGGTCACCCTCGACGAGCTCGCCGACCGCGGTGCCAGGGTCGTGGTGCTGTCGCATTTCGGCCGGCCCAAGGGCAAGGCGGAGCCCTCGATGTCGCTGGCCCCGATCGCCCAGGCGCTGCAGCGGGCGATGCCGAACCGGGTCGTGCGTTTCGCCGAGGACTGCGTCGGCCCGAGCGCCGAGGCGGCGGTGAGCGGCCTCGGCGACGGCGAGGTGCTGCTGTTGGAGAACCTGCGTTATCACGCCGGCGAGGAGAAGAACGCCCCCGACTTCGCGGCCGGCCTCGCCGCCCTCGGCGATCTCTACGTCAACGACGCCTTTTCCTGCTCGCACCGGGCCCACGCCTCGGTCGTCGGCATCGCCGAGCGGCTGCCGGCGGCGGCCGGC
The DNA here is from genome assembly GCA_046541805.1 of Alphaproteobacteria bacterium. Lineage (GTDB taxonomy): Bacteria > Pseudomonadota > Alphaproteobacteria > Geminicoccales > Geminicoccaceae > JAAAPF01. Next base: position 34,832 of record JBKHCM010000019.1, on the reverse strand, counting down.
CGGCTGATGCAGGCGGAGCTGGACGCGCTCACCGCGGCGCTCGAGGACCCGCAGCGCCCGGTGGCGGCGGTGGTCGGCGGCGCCAAGGTGTCCAGCAAGCTCGACGTGCTGGGCCAGCTGATCGCGAAGATGGACGCCGTCGTCATCGGCGGCGGCATGGCCAACACCTTCCTCCACGCCCAGGGCAAGCCGGTGGGCCAATCGCTCTGCGAGCAGGACATGGCCGACACCGCCCGCGACATCCTCGCCAAGGCCGAGGCCGGTGGCTGCCGGGTGGTGCTGCCGCTCGACGCGGTCGTCGTCACCAAGTTCGAGGCGCAGGCGCCGAACCGGGTCGTCTCCCCCGAGGAGGTCGCCGCCGAGGAGATGATCGTCGACGTCGGCCCGGCCACGGTGAAGGCCGTCGAGGACGCGCTCGCCACCTGCCACACGCTGTTGTGGAACGGTCCGATGGGCGCCTTCGAGCTCGATCCCTTCGACGCCGGCACCAACGCGGTGGCGCTCGCCGTCGCCGACCTCACCGACGCCGGCAAGCTCAAGTCGGTCGCCGGCGGCGGCGACACCGTCGCCGCGCTGGCGAAGGCGGGCGTGTTGGAGCGTTTCAGCTACGTCTCGACCGCGGGCGGCGCCTTTCTCGAATGGCTCGAGGGCAAGCCGCTGCCGGGTGTGCGGGCGCTCGCCGGCTGAGCGCGCCGCTCGGGGTCGGCGTCAACGACCTCGCCCAGGCGCGCGCGGTGCTGGCTTGGGCGGCGGCCGGCCGGCACGGTCCGCTTCGGCTTTATGGCCTGGATGCGCAGGTGATGGGGGCGGGCTACTGGTGCGAGGTCGAGCGCCTGCTGGACCGCGCGCTCGTGGTCGAGTGCGGCGGGCATGTGGGGACGGCGCTGGCGGCGTTGCGGTGCGGCGCGAAGCGGCTGCGCATCGCCGACGCCGGGCCGCAGGAGGCGGCGTTGGCCGGGCTGATCGCCGCCCACGGCGCGACCCGGATCGCCGCGCCGCCGACCGTCGCCCTGGCACCGGGACGGCCGGTGGCGACACAGTTGGCGCGGGCGCGATGCGAGCGCGTGACCGTCCCGCCGCCGCCTGTTAAACAGCGAAGACTTGGGTCTGACGATCGACCAGATACGGGGCACGTGGCATGCGACTGACACCGAAGGTCAAAGAGATCCTCTCCTGGTACGAGGGCGAGTATCCCGGCGTGAAGGCCAACATGGCCCGGTTGTTGATGCACGGGCGCATGGGGGGCTCCGGCAAGCTCGTGATCCTGCCGGTCGACCAGGGCTTCGAGCACGGCCCGGCGCGCAGCTTCGCCTCCAACCCGCCGGCCTACGACCCGCACTACCTCTACGAGCTCGCGCTCGAGGCGCGGCTCTCGGCCTACGCCGCCCCGCTCGGCCCGCTCGAGGCCGGCGCCGACACCTTCGTCGGCGAGGTGCCGCTGATCCTCAAGGTCAACAGCGCCAACAGCCTGGTCAAGGGCACGCAGGACCAGGCCGTGACCGCGAGCGTCGACGACGCGTTGCGGCTGGGCTGCGTCGGCGTCGGCTTCACGATGTATCCCGGCGCCGACGCCAACTACGCGATGATGGAGGAGCTGCGCGAGATCACCCGCGAGGCCAAGTCCAAGGGGCTCGCCGTCGTCGTCTGGTCCTATCCGCGCGGCGGCAAGGTGACGAGCGAGACCGCCTTCGACATCGTCGCCTACGCCGCCCACATGGCGGCGCTGATGGGCGCCAACATCATCAAGGTGAAGCCGCCGAAGGACGACCTCGATCTCGCCGACGCCAAGAAGGTCTACGAGGAGCAGGGCGTCGACGGCTCGACCCTGACCAAGCGGATCGAGCACATCATGCAGTGCGCCTTTAACGGCCGGCGGCTCGTCGTCTTCTCGGGCGGCGATTCGACCAGCACCGCCTCCTTCCTGGACACGGTGCGCGAGATCCGCGACGGCGGCGGCTCGGGCTCGATCGTCGGCCGCAACGCCTTCCGGCGGCCGAAGGCGCAGGCGCTCGAGCTGCTCGACGAGGTCTGCAAGATCTATCTCGGCGAGGCCTGAGCCGGGGCCGGCGTGAGCGAGGAAGCGGTCGAGCTCGCGGACAGCCGCTGCCGCTTCCTCGTGCGGCTCGACGGCGCGCCGCCGCCGGCGGTGGCGGCGGTGCTCGCCGAGCTCGCCGCCGCCGATCGCCTCGCCGGGCTGATCGCGCCGCCGACGCCGGCGGTGGTGAGCTTGGCCCGCGAGCTGCCGACCGCGCTGATCACCCCGGCCGGTGAGCCCGGCGGTGACGGCACCCTGGTCGACGCGCGCGACGCGCCGGTGGCCGCCGTCGTCGAGGGGCGGCGCGGCGATCCCGCGGGCATCCTCGTCGCCGCCGTCGCCACCTCGCGCCACGCCGCGATGGAGGCGGGCGAGGCCGGGGCCGACGCGCTGCTCTTCACCGGCGACGCCGCCGCGGTCCGCGATTGCGTCGCCTGGTGGAGCGAGCTATTCGTCCTGCCCGTCGCGGCGCCGGCGGCGGCGGACGAGGTCGAGGCGCTCGTCGCCGCCGGAGCGGATTTCGTCCTGGTCGGAGCGAGCGAACTGATCGAGACCGCCGCGCCCGTCGCCGCGCTGCTGGATCGGCTGGCGGCGGCGGAAGCCGAGCGGCCGCAGAATCCTCCTGCCTAGCTCCGGGAAGCGCTGGCGATGAAGATCAACGGCAACGAGATCCGGCCCGGTATGGTGCTGGAGCACCAGGACAAGCTCTGGCGCGTGCTCAAGACCGAGCACGTCAAGCCGGGCAAGGGCCCCGCCTATCTCCAGGCGGAGATGAAGTCGATCGTCGAGGGCATCAAGCTCAACGAGCGTTTCCGCGCCGCCGCCACGGTCGAGCGCGTCCGGCTCGACGAGGCGCCCTACCAGTTCCTCTACGCCGACGACACCGGCCTGCACTTCATGGAGCAGGAGAGCTTCGAGCAGGTGACGCTGCCGCGGGAGCTGGTGGGCGAGCAGGCGGTCTACCTGCAGGAGGGCATGGTCTGCACGGTGGAGACCCACGAAGGCCGCCCGCTCGGCGTCCAGCTGCCGGAGACCGTCACCCTCGAGGTCACCGACGCCGACCCGGTGGTGAAGGGCCAGACGGCGGCGGCCTCCTACAAGCCGGCGACGCTCGAGAACGGCGTGCGCATCATGGTACCGCCGCATATCGAGCGCGGCACCCGCGTGGTCGTGCACACGGGCGATTCCACCTATGTCGAGCGCGCGCGCGACTGACGCCCGCGGCCCGGCGCAAGCGGAGAGGCGCATGCGGCGCTCCCCCAACCTGCAGGTGATGGTGCAAGCGGCGCAGAAGGCCGCCCGCGCGCTCGCCCGCGACTTCGGCGAGGTCGAACAGCTGCAGGTCTCGCTCAAGGGCCCGGGCGACTTCGTCACCGCCGCCGACCGCCGGGCCGAGCAGATCATCACCGAGGAGCTGCGGCGGGCGCGGCCGAACTTCGCGATCCTCGCCGAGGAGGCCGGCGAGGACGCCGCCGGCGCGAGCGCACGCTGGATCGTCGACCCGCTCGACGGCACGACGAACTTCCTGCACGGCCTGCCGCACTTCGCGATCTCGATCGCCTGCGAGATGAACGGCGAGCTCGTCGCCGGGGTCGTGCTCGACCCCATCAAGCAGGAGCTCTTCACCGCCGACCGCGGCCAGGGCGCCTGGATGAACGGGCGCCGGCTCCGGGTCTCGGCGCGCAAGGAGCTCGACCGCGCGATGGTCGCCTGCGGGATGCCGGTCTTGAACTGGGAGGGTCGCGAGCGCGGCTTCATGGGCCAGCTCGACCGGGTGAGCGCGCGCGTCGCCGGCATCCGGCGCTGGGGTGCCGCCTCGCTCGACCTCGCCTACATCGCCGCCGGCCGCTACGACGGCTTTTGGGAGTTCGGCCTCAAGCCCTGGGACGTCGCCGCCGGGATCGTCTTGATCCGCGAGGCCGGCGGGCAGATCGCGCGGCTCGAGGGCGACGGCCTGTTGGCGCGCGGCACCCTGGTCGCGGCCAACCCTCAGTTGCATCCGCAGTTGACCGAGCTGCTCGCGAGCTGAGCCCGCCACCCCAAGCGCCGCGCAGGCTTCGTTCGCCTGGGCTCTTGTACGCGCCCTTGCTCTCATCTTATGGTTGGAGACGCGCGACGGCGATCGACCCGCGCCGTCGGTGAGCGACCGGCGATCATGCGACCGCAGCACTACATCAACGTCACCCTCGCGGCGCTCGCCGCCACCGTCGTCGTAGCCGTGCTGCTGGGCGACACGCTCGTGCGCACCTTCCTCTACAATCCCTGGCTCAACGGCGTCATCGCCGTCGTCTTCGCGATCGGGGTGGCCTACGCGATCGCGCGGATCTGGCGACTGCGCCCGGAGATCCGCTGGATCGAGGCCTTCCGCACCCACCAGCCGGGCGTCGCCACGGTCGCGCCGCCGCGGCTGTTGGCGCCGCTCGCCACCTTGCTGACCGAGCAGGAGCGTCGCGGCCGCGCCCAGCTCTCGACCATGTCGGTGCGCCATCTGCTGGACAGCGTGCAGTCGCGCCTCGACGAGCAGCGCGACAACGCCCGCTACCTCACCGGGCTGTTGATCTTCTTGGGCCTGTTGGGCACCTTTTGGGGCCTGTTGCAGACGATCGGCGCGGTCGCCGACGTCATCGCCGGGCTGTCCCTCGAGGACGACACGGTGGCTACCTTCGCCGAGCTGCAGGAGGGGCTGGCGCGTCCGCTCGACGGCATGGGCACGGCGTTCAGCTCGTCGCTTTTCGGTCTCGCCGGCTCGCTGGTCCTCGGCTTTTTGGACCTGCAGGCCAACCGCGCGCAGACCAATTTCTTCGACGACCTCGAGGAGTGGCTCGCCAGCCTGACGCGGCTCTCCAACGCCGGCGGCGGTCTCGAGCCGCTCGAGGCCGGCGCGGGCCGGCCCATGCCCACCTACGTCCAAGCCCTTCTCGAGCGCACGGCCGAGGGCACCGAAGAGCTCGCCCGCCGGCTGGCCGAGAGCGAGGCCGGCCGCCGCCGCACCGAGGAAGCGATCACCCGGCTCGCCGAGCAGCTCGAGCACCTCACCCGCCAGCTCGGCGAGGAGCGCCGCCAGCTCGACCGCTTCGTCGAGAGCACGCGCGCGATCGAGCACGTCATGCGGACCCAGCAGCAGGACGGCCTCGCCCTCGACGCCGCCAGCCGGGCCCATCTCGCCAATCTCGACGCCAGCCTGCAGCGCTTCGTCGAGGAGAACCAGCGCGCCCGCGAGCAGGGGCTCGACGCGCTGCGCCGCGAGATCCGGCTCGTGACCCGCACCATCGCCATTGCCGCCGGCGAGCCCGAGGCGGCGAGCACCGGCGCGGACGACTGAGCCCGTGCCGCGCGGTCGCCGCGACACCCGCCCGCCCCCGGAGATCTGGCCCGGCTTCGTCGACGCGCTGTCGACGCTGCTGTTGGTCACGATCTTCTTGCTGTCGGTCTTCGTGCTCGCCCAGTTCTTCCTGGGCCAGCTGCTGCAGGGGCGCGACGCCCGGCTCTCCGCCCTGCGCGAGGAGCTGGCCGCCACCGAGGACGCGCTCGAGAGCGAGCGGGCGCGCCTCGACGACATGCGCCGCACCCTCGCCCAGCTCAACGCCGATCTCGGCATCCTGCGCAGCGAGCGCGACAGCGCCGAGGCCGCGCTCGACGAGACCCGCGCCGCCCGCGACGAGCTGGAAGCCCGTCTCGCCCAGCTCACCGACCGCAACCGCGTCTTGGCCCAGTCGCTCGCCGACGCCGAGCGCCTGGCCGAGACCGAGGCGGCCGAGCGCCGGCTCGTCGAGGAGGCGCTTTTGGAGGCCGACGAGCGGCTGGAGGCCAGGGCCTCGACGGTCGAGGCCCAGGAGGAGAGCCTCCAGACGCTCGGCGCGGAGGTGGCGACGCTGGCGGCTCTGCGCGAGGCGCTGCGCCGCCGCGTCGAGCAACAGGAGGCGCGCCTCGCCGAGCTGGAGCGGGCGAGCGCGGCCCAGGAGGCGGCCCTCGGCGACAGCCTCGAGGTGCAGGCGCGGCTGCGCGAGGAGCTCGCCGGCATGGGGCGGGAGAACGCCGACCTCGCGGCCGCGCTCGCGGCCGCGCGCGCCGGCACCGCCGCCGCCCGCGAGCGCACGCGCAGCGCCGAAGAGGTTGCCCGCCGGGCTCAGGCGGCGGCCGAGCGCCTGAGAGCCGAACTCGAGGCCACCCGCGAGCAGCTCGCGCGCATCGAGAGCATCCTGCGTGCGCGCGAGCAGGTCATCGACGCGCAGGAGGCCCGCATCGACGATCTCGACACCCGCCTCGCCGCCGCGCTCGCCGAGGAGGTGGACGAGCTGCAGCGCTACCGCAGCGACTTCTTCGGGCGCCTGCGCGAGGTGCTGGGCGAGCGCGAGGACATCCAGATCGTCGGCGACCGCTTCGTCTTTCAATCGGAGGTCCTGTTCGACCGTGCCGAGGCGGAGCTCGGGGCCGACGCGCGGGCCCAGCTGCGCGACCTCGCCGACACCCTCGAGGAGGTCACCGCCGAGCTGCCCGAGGACCTGCCCTGGGTGCTGCAGATCAACGGCCACACCGACCGCCGCCCGATCCGCACCGCGCGCTTTCCCTCGAACTGGGAGCTCTCGACGGCGCGCGCGACCGCGGTCGCCAGGTTCCTGATCGACCAGGGGGTGCCGGCCGATCGCGTGGCCGCGGCCGGGTTCGCCGAATATCAGCCGATCGACCCGCGCGACGCGGAGGAGGCCTACCGCCGCAACCGGCGCATCGAGGTCAAGCTCACCACGCGCTGAAGCCGGCCCGGCCGTCCTGCGCGTTGACCCCGCAACGAAGCCCGCTCATCCTGAAAGCCGAGGTGCGCACGGCCGCACCGGAGCGGGGTCCATCACGATGCGCCTCACCTGCAAGACCGAGCAGCGCCTCTTCGATCACGACGAGCTCGAGCTCCTGCGACAGAGTCACCACCCCGCCATCTACGGCGTGGACCCCGCCGCCCTCGCGGAGCTGCGCGCGCAGCTCCGCCGCCTGCGCGACAAGGAGACGACGCTGGCGCGCGAGAAGCGGCGCGAAGTCCGCGGCAAGGGCGCAGCGCGGGGCGGCGGCTTTCCTGGCACGGTCGAGCGCCCGCAGGCGCGCGCGGCGGCGCTCACCGCCGCCCTTCGCCGCGTCGGCAAGGAGCTGAAGCGCCACGCGGTCCTGGAGACCAGAGCGCGCCATGTCGAGGCGGCCCGGCGGGCCTTCGCGCTGCGCCGGGCGGCGCAATTCGTCCACCATCCGCCGGCGGAGCCCGGCGCCGCGCTCGACGTCCAGTCGGTGCCGAGCCGCCGTCGGCGCCGGGTGGTCGCGCCGTCGCACGTCGGCCGCGAGTCGCAGCACACGAAGGTCCGCCAGGCCGTCCGCGACGCCCGCCCAACCTGACCGCCGCGGCGCGACGGCCCGCGATCTAGAGCGCGTCCCAGTCAGGCGGAGCCACCCGCACACCCCGCCCGGCCGTCCAAGAGCATGAAACCCCGGCTGGCCGGGCGGGGTGTGCGGGTGGCTCGGTCAACGCGAACGGCCCCGAACTAGGCCGCCCGGAGGAGCGGCTGCGCGGGCTGGGACACCAGCCGGGCGAGGCCGAGGAGGCCGGCGCCGACGGTGAGCGCCATCGCCAGCACGAAGATGACGACGACGGTGGCGCCGGCCAGCACGAAGGGCAGATCGAGGGCAAAGCGGGCGATCGCCCAGCTGCCGCCGGCGCCGAGGACGACGCCGGCGAGCGCGGCGAGGGCGCCGGTGGCGGCGTGCTCGACCAGAAACGTGCGGGCGAGGTCGGCCCGACGCGCGCCCAGCGCCTTCAAGATCGCCGCGGCGTAGCGTTGGCGCGCCCGCACCGCGGTGAGCCCCGCCGCCAGCACGATCAGCCCCGAGGCGAGGGTAAAGCCGGCCACGACGAAGACCGCGGCACGGATGCGCTTTAAGACGTCGGTCGCGGCGGCGATCGCCTCGTCGATCCGGACGGGCGTGACCGTCGGCAGTTCGTCGCCGACCCGCCGCAGGAGCGGCGGACGCTCGCCGGGCGGGATGTCGACCGCGGCGATGAAGCTGTGCGGCGCGTTGGCGATGCCGCCGGGGCTGAAGGTGAAGAGAAAGGCGAGCTGGCCGCGGCTCCAGTCGATCTCGGGACGCAGGGCCGCGATCTCGGCGGTCAGCACGCGGCCGAGGACGTTGAACGACAGGGTGTCGCCGACGTCGACGCCGTAGTCCAGCGCGGTCTCGTCCTCGACGGCGACCAGCAGCGGGCCGTCGTAGTCGGACGGCCACCACTCGCCCGCGGTCATCTCCTCGCCGCCGGGCGGCGTCGCGGACCAGGTGATGCCGCGGTCGCGCTGGAGGGTCCATTCCGCCGCCGGATCGATCTCGGCCTCCTCGACCGGCACGCCGTCGATACGCACGATCCGGGCGCGCAGATACGGCGTGAGCTCGAGGAGCTCCGCCGCCGGCTCGGCCTCGACGAGGTCGCGAAAGCGCTCGGCCATGTCGGGCTGGATGTCCAAAAAGACCGTCGACGGGGCGCGGTCGGGCAGCCGCGCGCCGATCTCGGCGTCGATGACCCGACCGGTCTGGCCCACCACCGTCAACAGCGCGAGGCCCAGCGCGAGGGCGAGCACGGTGGGCGTGGTCTCGCCGCCGGGCCGCGCGATCTCGCGCAAAGGCAGCCGCAGGCGCGGCGGGGCGACGGCGGCGAGCCGGCCGGCACCCCGCTGCAGCAGCACGACGAGGGCGACGAGCCCCGCCGCACCGGCGGCGATGGCGCCGAGCACCCAGGCGGCGAGCGCGCGATCGTCGGCGCTCACGATCACCAGCGCGGCGAGCGCCACGACGAGCCCGGTGACCGCGGCGAGGTCGACGCGCGTCGCCGCCGCGTCGTCGGCATTGGCCCCGCCGCGAAAGAGGCTGGCGGGGGAGACGCGGCGCGCCATCGCGAGCGGCAGCCAGATCGACGCCGCCAGCACCAGCGCGCCCGTCGCCGCCGCCGTCGCCAGCGCCGCCGGCGCGAACGGCCGCTCGATCGCGACGGGAAGGAGGCTCGCCGGCACCAGGCTCAACAGAAACGGCAACAGCGCCCCGGCGACGACGCCGACGGCGATGCCGAGCCCGCCCAAGACCGCGAGCTGGGCGACGTAGAGCCCGATCACCCGCGCCGGCCGGCCGCCGAGGGCGCGCAGCGTCGCCATCGTCGCCAGTTTGCCGCCGAGATGGCTGCGCCCGGCCAGCGCGATCCCGAGACCGCCGGTCATCAACGCCGCCAGGCTCGCCAGCGTGAGGAAGGTGGCGAGCCGGCCCACCAGCTCCTCGATGCCCGGCTGGGCCTCGCTCGCGCTTTGGATCTCCCAGCCGGCGTCGCCGCGCTCGGCGCGCAGCCGCTCGACATAGCCCGCGACGTCGGCGCCCGGCGGCAGCGCGATCCGCAGCGCATAGCGGGCGACGCTGCCGCGCCCCAGCATCCCCGCGGCCTCGATGTCGTCGACGGCGGCGATGACGCGCGGGCCGACCTGAAAGCCGCCGCCGCTGCGGTCGGGCTCGGCCTGCAAGACGGCGCGGACGGTGAACTCGCGCTCGCCCAGGCGCACGCGGTCGCCGCGGGCGACGTCGAGGCGCTCGAGCGCGCCCGGGGCGACGACGAGCCCGCCGTCGGCGAGCGCCTCGGCGAGCGGCATCGGCGGATCGAGCCGCACCTCGCCGTAGAGCGGATAGGCGGCGTCGACCGCCTTGAGCGCCACGGTGAGCTCCTCGCCCGCGGGCGTCGAGAGGATGGTCGTCGCGCGCACGACGTCGGCGGTGCGCGCGCCGGCGGGGATCAGCGCATCGCGCTCGTCGGCCGGGATCGCCCGGCCGGTGGTCTCCAGCGCGACGTCGCCGCCGAGCAGGACCGCGGCGTCGCGCTCGAGGGCGTCGAGCACGGCGTCGCGCGCGGTGCCGACCCCCGCCAACGTCGCCACCCCCAAGGCGAGGGCGGCGACGATCCAAAGCAGGTGCGGGCTGCCGCGCAGATCGCGCCAGATCAGCCGGGCGGCGAGCGCCGGGCTCACGCCGCGCGCTCCGCCGCCGTATCGCTCACGAAGCGGCCGTCGGCCATGCGCACCTCGCGGTCGCAGCGCGCGGCGAGCTTGGGGTCGTGGGTGATCAACAGCAGTGTCGCACCCTCTTCGCGCGGCAGCGCGAACAGCATGTCGGCGACGGCGCGGGCGGTCTCGCCGTCGAGATTGCCGGTGGGCTCGTCGGCGAGGACGACCCGGGGCCCCGCGACCAGCGCGCGGGCGAGCGCCACCCGCTGCTGCTCGCCGCCGGAGAGCTGGCTCGGCCGGTGGTCGGTGCGGTGGCCGAGCCCGACGCGCTCGAGGAGGGCGCGGGCGTGCGGCGTGGCCTGACGGTCGCCCGCGAGCTCCAGCGGCACGGCGACGTTTTCGAGGGCGGTGAGCGTCGGGATCAGATGAAAGCTCTGAAAGAGGATGCCCAGCTCGCGGCGGCGCCAGTCGGCGCGCGCGTTTTCGTCCAGGGCCGAGATCTCGCGCCCGCCGACGAGGACGCGGCCGCGGGTGGGTCGCTCGAGCCCGGCGATGATCGCCAACAGGCTCGACTTGCCGGAGCCCGAGGGGCCGACGATGCCGGTCGCCGTGCCGGCCGCCACCGTCAGGTCGACGCCGGCGAGCACGTTGACGTCGCCGCCCGGCGCCTTAAGCGTCAGGTGCACGTCGTCCAGTTCGATCAATGGGGTCACGATGTCGTCTCTCTCGGCGAAGCTCGGCACTGCGCTCAGATGTGGCGCGCTCGCGCTCGCCCTCAACCTTTCGCCGGCAGCCGCGGTCGCCGCCGAGTGCCGGATCGCCTTTTTGGGCGACAGCCTCACCGCCGGCTACGGCCTCGACGAGGCCGCGAGCTGGCCCGCCCGGATGGAGGCGAAGCTCGAGGCCGAAGGCTACGACTGCGCGGTCGTCAACGCCGGGGTCTCGGGCGACACCACCGCCGGCGGGCGGGCGCGCCTGGACTGGCTGCTCGCCGACGAGCCGACGCACGTGGTCTTGGCGCTCGGCGCCAACGACGGCCTGCGCGCGGTGCCGGTGGCCGAGATGAAGGCCAATCTCGACGCCATGCTGGAGCGGCTCGCGCAAGCGGACGTCGCCACCCTGCTCGCCGGCATGCGCGCCCCGCCGGACCTCGGCCGGGACTACGCCGAGCGCTTCGAGGCCGCCTTCGGCGACCTCGCCGAGCGCTACGACGTCGCCTTCTACCCGTTCCTGCTCGAGGAGGTCGCCGCGCGGTCGGAGCTCAACCAGCGCGACGGCATCCACCCCAATGCGCGCGGCGTCGACGTCATGGTCGAGAACATCTGGCCCACGTTCGAGGCGTGGTTGCAGGATACGGGCGTCGAGCCGGCTTGACGCGAGCGCGCGACCAAGGTCGCGCCGCCACCCCGTTGTCTTAGCGGGACCCTCTCTGCACGATGCGCGGCGACGCGCGCGACCGCCCAAGCGCGCTTGTTGACGACACGGAGGAGGCACATGACGGACGTGATCACCGTCCCCGCGGCGTTCGCCGCGGCGTCGCACTGCGACTCGCCGAAATACCAGGAGATGTACGCGCGCTCCGTCAACGAGCCCGAGCGCTTCTGGGCGGAGCAGGCCAAGCGCATCGACTGGATGCACTTTCCCAGCAAGATCAAGGACGTCTCGTTCACCGACGACGTCCACATCCGCTGGTACGAGGACGGCGAGCTCAACGTCTGCTACAACTGCGTCGATCGCCATCTCGACAAGCGCGGCGAGCAGACCGCGATCATCTTCGAGGGCGACGACCCGAACGTCTCGCGCCACATCACCTATCGCGAGCTGCACGCCAAGGTCGCGAAGCTCGCCAACGTTCTCAAGCAGAACGGCGTCGCCAAGGGCGACCGGGTGACGATCTATTTGCCGATGATCCCCGAGGCCGCCTACGCCATGCTCGCCTGCGCGCGGATCGGCGCCATCCACTCGGTCGTCTTCGGCGGCTTCAGCCCCGACAGCCTCGCCGACCGCATCAACGACTGCAACTCCAAGTTCGTCATCACCTGCGACGGCGGTCTGCGCGGCGGCAAGACCGTGCCGCTCAAGGCCAACTGCGACAAGGCGCTCGAGAAGTGCGGTGGCGGCATCAAGGTGTTGATGTTCCGCCACACCGGCCTCAAGGTGCCGATGGAACCCGGCCGCGATATCGACGGCACCGAGGCGATGCAGGAGGCCAGCGCCGACTGCCCGCCCGAGCGCTGCTACGCCGAGGACCCGCTCTTCATCCTCTACACCTCGGGCTCGACCGGCAAACCGAAGGGGGTGCTGCACACCTCCGGCGGCTATCTCGTCTATACGTCGATGACGCACGAGTACGTCTTCGACTACAAGGACGGCGACATCTACTGGTGCACCGCCGACGTCGGCTGGGTGACGGGGCACAGCTACATCGTCTACGGGCCGCTCGCCAACGGCGCGACGACGCTGATGTTCGAGGGGGTGCCGAACTACCCGGACGTCTCGCGGCTGTGGCAGGTCGTCGACAAGCACCAGGTCAACATCTTCTACACCGCGCCGACCGCCATCCGCGCCCTGATGCAGAAGGGCGACGACCCGGTGAAGACGACCTCGCGCCAGTCGCTGCGCCTGCTCGGCACCGTCGGCGAGCCGATCAACCCCGAGGCCTGGCGCTGGTACCACGAGGTCATCGGCGAGGGTCGCTGCCCGGTGGTCGACACCTGGTGGCAGACGGAGACCGGCGGCATCTTGATCTCGCCGCTCCCGGGCGCCACCGACCTCAAGCCGGGCTCGGCGACCTTGCCCTTTTTCGGCGTCCAGCCGGCGCTGGTCGACAACGAGGGCCACGAACTCGCGGGCGCGGCCGAGGGCAACCTCGTCATCAAGGACAGCTGGCCCGGCCAGATGCGCACGGTCTACGGCGATCACGAGCGCTTCGTCTTGACCTACTTCTCCACCTTCAAAGGCATGTACTTCACCGGTGACGGGGCGCGACGCGACGCCGACGGCTATTACTGGATCACCGGCCGTGTCGACGACGTCATCAACGTGTCGGGCCACCGCATGGGCACCGCCGAGGTGGAGAGCTCGCTGGTGGCGCACCCGGCGGTCGCCGAGGCCGCGGTGGTGGGCTTCCCGCACGACCTCAAGGGCCAGGGCATCTATTGCTACGTGACCCTGCAGACGGGCGTGGAGCCGTCGGACGATCTGCGCAAGGACCTGGTCAAGCACGTCCGCCAGGACATCGGCCCGATCGCCACGCCGGACTACATCCAGTGGGCGCCGGGCCTGCCCAAGACCCGCTCGGGCAAGATCATGCGCCGCATCCTCAGAAAGATCGCGGCCAACGAGCACGACCAGCTCGGCGACACCTCGACCCTGGCCGAGCCGGCGGTCGTGGACGACCTGGTCGAGAACCGCATGAACCAGTAAGGGGCCCCCGGCGGGCGCACGATAAGGGCCCGAAGTCGGCGGCTTCGGGCCCTTTTCGCGACGTGAACGACGGAGACTACCGATGGCTCGGGATACCTACGGCCTCGCAGCTGTACTGGCGCTGAACGCGGCGACCGCCGTCGCGGACCCCTATCCGAGCGTCGGCTACGACGGCCCGCTCGAGGCGCGCGACACCAAGCGGGGTGCCGTCCAGTGGGCCTTTCTCGACATGGCGAGGGCCTGGGCCGAGTGCGACCGCGAGCTCTTGGGCGAGCTCGTCACCGGCGACGTCCGCTTCGCCTTTCCCACCACCAGCCTCGAGGGCCGCGCCGCGCTGTTGGACGCGCTCGACGCCTATTGCGGCCCCGCGGCGAGCGCGCCGCCCGAGGAGGTGAGCTTCCACCTCCCCGACGACGCCTTCTACATCGACCTCGAGACCGGCCGAGCGGCGGTCGAGATCCAGTTTCGCGAGCTCCGGCGCGGCCGCGATCAGGTCATCAACGACGTCTGGATCGCCACCTTCGCCGACGACGGCCGCTTCGCGATCATGAAGGAGTATCTCGACGGCCGCGTGCGCGATCTCCAGGAGTTGGGCGTCCTCACCCGCGACCGGGACGCCGAGTTCCTCACCCCGTGGCCGCCGCGGACGGAGGCCTGGTCGGCGTGCTTTCCCATCGTGCGCGCGGCACCGATCAACCGCTGCCCGCCCGAGTAGCCGCGACGTCGACCGCGGTGCGACGGCGCTATGCGTCGACCGGATCGTCCGCCGCCGCGACCCGCGGGCGCGCTCTCGGGCCTCAGGGTCCGCCGCCGGGCCCTGGTCGAGCGCAAGCGCGCCGCGCGCTCGCCGGTTAGGTCTTGGCGAAACGCGAGGGGAGTACCATGGCCGTGTTCGTCAAGGAGACCGTCCAGAGCCGCGGCGGGCTCGTCGTCGCCCAGAGCCAGCGCGCCGCCGAGGCGGGTGCCGAGGTGCTGCGGGCGGGCGGTAATGCGGTCGACGCGGCGGTCGCGACCGCGCTGGCGCTCGGCGTCGCCGAACCCTGGATGAGCGGCATCGGCGGCGGCTGCGCGGCCGTCATCCGACCGGCGGGCGGCGAAGCCGTCGCCGTCGACGGTGGCATGCTGGCGCCCCGCGCGCTCGACCCGGCGGCCTATCCGCTCGCCGGCGGGGGCACGGGCGCGGGCGTCTTCGCCTGGCCGGCGGTGGTCGAGGACCGCAACGTCACCGGCCCGCTCGCCGTCGCCACCCCGGGCCTCGTCGCCGCGCTCGGCCGGGCGCACGAACGCTTCGGGCGGCTCGCCTGGCGCGAGGTCGTGGCACCCGCCATCGCCGTCGCCGAGGCCGGCCACCGGGTCGACTGGTACACCGCCTTGATCGTCGCCACCGCCGCCGCGACCCTGCGCGCCCAACCCGCCGCGGCGGCACATTTTTTGCGCGAGGGGCTGCCGCCCTCGCCCGACTGGCGCCAAGGCGCGGTCACCCTCGACACCGCGCCGCTCGCCGCCACCTACCGCCGGCTCGCCGAGGCGGGGGCCCGCGACTTCTACGACGGCGAGCTGGCGGCCCACTGGCTGGCGGAGGCCCGCGCCGCCGGAACCTGGCTGGGCGCCGACGACCTCGCCGCCTACGACGCCCGCCTGGTGGCGCCGCGGCGCTTTCGCTACCGCGACGCCGAGCTCGCCGCCATGGACGGGCTCTTCGCCGGGGTCAGCCTGGCGCAGGCGCTCGGCGTCGTCGAAGAGGCGTGGGACGGTGGCACCCCGGATGCCGCGGCCTACGCCGCCTATGCCCGCGGGCTCGCCCGCGCCTACGCCACCCGCCTCGAGCGCCTGGGCCACGCCGCCGACCCCGGCCACACCACCCATTTCGCCGTCGTCGACGCCGCGGGCACGATGGTGGCCTGGACGCAGACGCTGTTGTCGCTCTTCGGCGCCCACGTGCTGTTGCCGGAGACGGGCATCGTGTTGAACAACGGCGTCATGTGGTTCGATCCGCGCCCGGGCCGGGCGAACAGCCTCGCCGCCGGCGCCAAGCCGCTCGCCAACATGTGCCCGGCGCTGGTGGCGACCGCGGACGGCCGCCGGCTCGCCCTCGGCGCCTGCGGCGGGCGGCGGATCCTGCCGGCGGTGCTGCAGCTGGCGAGCTTCATGGTGGACGCCGGCGACGACGTCGCCACCGCCCTCGCCCGACCGCGCATCGACGTCAGCGCGCCCGACGCCGCGGTGCTCGACCCACGCTTGGACGCGGCGAGCCGCGACGCGGTGGCGGCGGTGCTGCCCGCGACCACCCAGGCCGAGACCGTCTACCCCGCCCCCTTCGCGATTGCGACCGCGCTCGCGGTCGCCGCCGACGGCAGCCGCACGGCGATGGGCGCGCCGGTGCATCCCTGGTCGGGCGCGGTCGCGGCCTGAACACCCGCGGCCTCGCGGGCGGCGGCAAAGCGGGAAAACCTCCACCGCGACCCGATCCGAGCGTCGGTTTGCCGGGGCCCGCATCGCTCGTCGGTCGGCCCCGCAGCCGGCTCGGCCGGTCGGCGTGGCCGGGCCCGCAAGGCGCCTCGCGCACCCGTCGCGGGCACGCCCTGCGCGCCCGCTTGACGCGCCGAGGCGGCTCACGGACGCTGACGCTGGCGTGAGCACGCAGGCGGGGGCGCGTCATGACGGCGAACGAGCGGCGAGGTGAGGAGCTGATCGCGCACGCGCAGCGCCTCGCCCCCGACGTCGTCGCCCCAGGGGCGGGCGAGACCGACCGGACCGAGGCCTATCCCTGGGACGTCGTCCGCGCGCTGCGCGACGCCGGCTTCATGGGCATGCCCGTGCCCGCGGCCTATGGCGGCCCCGGCCTCGACCAGCTCGACACCTGCCTGGTCATCGAGGAGATCGCCTCGGCCTGCTGGACGTCGGGCCGCATCGTCGTCGCCAGCAATCTCGGGGCCTTAGGCGCCGTCATGGCCTACGGCACGGAGGCGCGAAAACGGCTCTGGGCGGAGCGCGTGCGCGCCGGCGACAAGCCCGCCATCGGCATCGCCGAGCCCGCGGCCGGCAGCGACGCCGCCGCGACGACCACCACCGCGCGCCGGCGCGGCGACCGCTGGGTGCTCGACGGCACCAAGCACTGGATAACCGGCGGCGGCGTCTCCGCGCTGCACCTGATCCTGGCGCGCCTCGAGGACGCGGGCGAGGCGCGCGGCATCGGCGGCGGCTTTCCCGAGCCGGCGCTCGCCGCGAAGGCCAAGATCTTCGCCGCCGAGCCGGCGATCCGCGTCACCAACGACGCGATGCCGCTGATGGGGGCCACGGGCTACTCGCGCCGCCGCCCGCTCGAGCGGCTGGTGCCGGACGCCCGCATGTTCGCCATCGCCGGCGGCACCGCCCAGGTGCTGCGCAACCTCGTCGCCCACCACCTCCTGGACGCGCCGGCGGCGCCGCCCCGGCGCGAGAGCGCCTGACGCCGGCGGCGGGCGCGGGAGGGTCGGGCCATCGCGATCGGCGCCATCACCATCCTGCTCCTTCTCCTCCTGGTGGCGAACGGCACGCCGGTCGTTCTCACCCGGCTTCTGGGCGACGCCGGGGCGTGGCCGCTCGACGGCGGAACGCGCTGGCGCGACGGTCGACCGCTCTTGGGCCGCTCGAAGACCTGGCGCGGGCTCGTCGGCGCCGTGGTGGCGACCACGGTCGCGGGCTGGGCGCTCGGCGTCGCCCTTGGGCTCGCCGCGGTGGTGGCGCTCGCCGCCCTCGTCGGCGACGCGGCGTCGAGCTTCACCAAGCGGCGCCTCGGCGTGCCCTCGAGCGGGCAGGCGCTCGGCCTCGACCAGATCCCGGAATGCCTGCTGCCGACGCTCGTCGCCGCCGGGCCGCTCGGCCTCGGGCTGGTCGACGTGGTGGCGGTCGTCGTCGTCTTCTTCGCGGGCGAGCTCGCGCTCTCGCGGGTGCTCTACCGTCTCAACATCCGCGATCGGCCCTATTGAGCCCCGCCGCGGGCGAGCACGTGCAGCGTGATCTCGGGCGGGCAGTTGAAGCGCACGGGCACGACGCAGGTACCGCAGCCGACCGCGGTGTAGCCGACCAGGTCGTGATGGCGCCAGGCGCCGCGGCCGAGCCGACGCGGCAGCTTGGCGCTCAAGAAGATGGGCACGCCGCCGGGCAGGCAGATCTGCCCGCCATGGGTGTGCCCGCTGAGCATCAGATCGACGTCGCTGTGCGCCGCCTGGCGCCACAGCTCGGGGGTGTGCGAGAGCAGGATCGTGAAGGCCCCGAGCGGGACCTCGGCGAGCGCCTGGTCGAGGTTGTCCATGCGGTAGAAATGGGCGTCGTCGACGCCGGCGAGGTGGATCGCCGCCTCGCCGCGGGCGAGCGTCACCGCTTCGTTGACCAGACAGCGCACGCCCATGGCCTCCAAGGGCGGCACCATGTCGATCGAATCGTGGTTGCCGAGCACGGCGTAGACCGGCGCCGGCAAGGCCGGCAACAGGCGCTCGACCTCGGCGAGCGCCGCCTCGAACGGCCCCGCGGTGGCGCCGCGGAAATCGCCCGTCAGCACGGTGAGGTCCGCGCTCACCTCGCGGGCGAGCTCCGCCGTCCGCCTGAGCGCCGCGGCGCTCATGTCGGCGTGCAGATCGCTCACCTGCAGCAGCCGAAAGCCGTCGAAGGCCACGGGCAGGCGCGGGCTGGCGCACAGGTGGCGGCGCAGCACGACCGCGGCGGCGTTGCGCTTGCCACGGCCTTCCATCAGCGCGAGGCGCACCGCCCAGGCGATCACCGCGCGGACGAGGCGCGCGTTCTCGATGTTGAAGCCCAAGCGGCTTTGGCCGAAGACCTGGGCCTCGTGGTCGCGCTCGACGCCGCGGCGGCGGGCGACGTAGCGCGCGTCCAGACGCTCGCCGGGCGCCGGCGGCGGCGCCTCGAACCGGGCGTGGGAGACCGCCATCGCCGCCTCAAAGCGCGGACTTGGCCAACAGGCCGTGGACCCCCTTCTCGCCGTCGACGAGCTGGGTCACCTTGAAGTCGGCAGCCAAGCTCGCGAGCACGTAGGCCTCCTCGCGCGTCCGCTCGCTGCGCTCGCAGATCAGATCGATCATGCGCCGCACCGCCGTCTTGGCGGCGTCGTCGAGATCGGCGTCGAAGCCCATCGCGATCAGGTGGTCCGCGGTCTCGGCGAAGGGCAGCGCCGCCTTGAGGTCCTTGCGGACGGTCAGGCGAAAGCGGCCGGTGAGCGCCGTCTCGAGCGCGGTGATGCAGACCTCGCCGTCGCCTTGAAGCCCGTGGCCGTCGCCGGCGGAGAAGAGCGCGCCCTCCTGGAACACCGGCAGAAAGAGCGTCGTGCCCGGGCGCAGGTCCTTGTTGTCCATGTTGCCGCCGTGGGCGCGCGGCTCGGCGGTGTCGATGACGCCCCAGGCCGCCGGCGGCGCCACCGCCAAGATGCCGAAGAACGGATCGAGCGTGAGCCGCGTCCCCCAGGGCAGCACCGCCTTTTGGGCGTCGAGGTCGATGTCGATGACCCAGCGCCGGAACGCGCCGAAATCCTCGGGCAGCGTGCCCTTGAGCGGGATGATCTTGGCGAAGCCCCAGCTTTGGCGCGGCCGGCTCTCGAGGATGTCGACCTGCAGGACGTCGCCGGGCTCGGCGCCCTCGACGTGGATCGGCCCGTTCATGATGTGCACGCCCGGGCCCTTGCACGGGGCCAGCGCCTCCAGGGTCTCGCGATGGCCCGCAAGACAGCGCGCCGGGTCGGGGTGGAGATCGTCGAGCCCGCCCGCCGGCAAGGCCTCGACGGTCACCTCGTCGCCGCTCGCGACGCGCAGCACCGGGGCGGTGTCGGCGGCGAAGTAACCCCAAAAGCAGGTCTCGGGCGAGGCGGGCAGAAGGTGGTGCGCCATGGCGACCTCCGGCGGCGGCGAGCGGGTGCATCCAACGCCAATCGCCCGGCGCCGTCCAGCGCCATGGTGCACCGCCGAAAACCCCGCGGCGACGCCCGGATCAACGATCGAAACGCCGGCGCGCCCGCTCCACGCCGTCCTCCAGGTCCTGCCACGCCCGATCGAAGCGCTGGCGGAGGTCGCCGGTGGCGTCGCGGCCCTGGGCTTGCAGCTTGCGGAGCTGGTCGCGCGCGTCGTCGATCTGCTGGCGCAGGCTCGTCAGCGTCTCGCGCGCGCCCTCCTCGGCCTGGAGCTTGCGCTGGTCCAGTTTCGCCTGCCACGTCTCGAGCCGACCCTTCCACTCGCGCAGCTGGGCCTCGGCGCGCTCCTTCATGAGTTCGGTGTCGCGGTTCATCGTCACCTCCCATCATTGCGCCTACCGCGACAACGCGATGCCGCGGCGCCGGGTTGCGCGAGACTTTTCAGCGCCGGGTGCGAGCGCCACAGTGCGCGCGAACGACCGAGGGAGACCGCCCATGGCGACGGACTGGCGCGAGCTCGCCCCGGCCGCCCGCGAGGCCCAGCTCAACCCGCGCCTCGCCGTCGGCGACGCCGTGGCCCAGAGCTATCTCGCCGGCTACGCCCAGCGCTCGCAGGCCGCACGGCTCCGGCTCGCCGGCGAGCGCGACCGCCGCTACGGCCCGCAGCCCAAGGCCACCTACGACCTCTTTCGCCCGGCGACGCCGCCGCCGCACCCCGCCTTCGTCTTCATCCACGGCGGCTACTGGCGCGCGCTCGACAAGGACGAGCACAGCTTCG
Organism: Alphaproteobacteria bacterium; assembly: GCA_046541805.1. Taxonomy (GTDB): domain Bacteria; phylum Pseudomonadota; class Alphaproteobacteria; order Geminicoccales; family Geminicoccaceae; genus JAAAPF01. The sequence continues at coordinate 14,691 of JBKHCM010000019.1, read as the reverse complement.
TGGTCGAGCCGGCGGTCGCCGCCGGCTTCGCCGGCGTCGTCGTCAACTACGACCTCTGCCCCGCCGTCACCCTCGACCACATCGTCGCCGAGATGCGCGCCTTCATGGCCCATCTCGCCGCCGCGGCGGGCGAACTCGGGCTGCGGACCGACGGCGTCGCGCTGGCGGGCCACAGCGCCGGTGCGCACCTGGCCGCCATGCTGCTCTTCGATCCGGGCCCTGAAGGGCGGTTGCCGATCTACTGGGCCGAGCTCGCGAGCGGCATCTACGAGCCCGAGGCGGCGCTCGAGCTCAGCGTCAACGCGGAGCTCCGCCTCACGCTCGAGGCGGCGCGCCGCAACAACGCCCTCGCCTACCCGCCCGCCGGCCCGCTGCGTTTACGCGTCACCGCCGGCGCCGCCGAGCCGCCGGCCTGGCGCGCGCAGTCCGACGCCTACGCCGCGCTCGCCCGCGGTGCCGGCTGCGCGGTCGAGCGCACGGACGTCGCCGGCGCCGACCATTTCTCGCTTCTGGACACCGCCATCGTCCCGCCGCGCAAAGCGCGCTTTTGAGCCGTGCGGCGAGCTCGGCGAGGCGGCGGGCCGTCGGGTCCGATCACCGCAGGCGCGGCTGCCTGCGCGACGGCCGACCCGCACGCTTGCGGAGGTCTCAGCCGCGGCGCAAATTGGCTCGTCGTCGTCGCGGCAGAGGGAAGCGATGATGCAGCTCAGCGTGGCCGTCGCCGGCCTGGGCGCGATCGGCTGGCCGGTGGTGCAGCGGCTCGACCGCGGCCTCGACGGCCTGCGCCTCACGGCGGTGAGCGCGCGCGACCGCGCCAAGGCCGAGGCCAGGCTCGCCGCGCTCGCCGAGCCGGTGCCGGTGCTGGCGCCGGAGGCGCTCGCCGGGGTCGCCGACGTCGTCGTCGAGGCGCTGCCGGCCGCGCTCTTGCGCGCCATCGCGGTGCCGACGCTCGAGGCCGGTCGCACCCTCGTGACGCTGTCGGTGGGCGCGCTGCTCGAGCATGCGGATCTCGTCGCGCTCGCCCGCCGCCACGGCGCACGCATCCACGTGCCGACCGGCGCGCTGGTGGGCCTGGATGCCGTGCGCGCCGCCGCCCACGGCGAGATCCACAAGGTCACGATGCGCACGCGCAAGCCGCCGCTGGGGCTCGCCGGTGCGCCCTATCTCGAGGAGCGCGGCCTCGACCTGGCGGCGATCACCGCGCCCACCCGCGTCTTCGCCGGCACCGCCCGCGAGGCCGCCCGGGGCTTCCCCGCCAACGTCAACGTCGCCGCCGCGCTCGCACTCGCCGGCATCGGCCCGGACCGCACCACCGTCGAGATCTGGGCCGACCCCACGGTCACGCGCAACACCCACAGCATCGACGTCGACGCCGACAGCACCCGCTTTTCGCTCACGATCGAGGGCGTGCCGAGCGAGGAGAACCCCCGCACCGGCAAGCTCACGCCGCTCTCGGTGCTGGCCGCGCTCGAGGGCCTGGTGGCACCGCTGCACGTCGGCACCTGAGACGGCGCCGCGCCCAAGGCCGAGCGCAGCGCCGGACGTCAGCAGTTCGGCGAGTAGCCGCTGGACAGGTAGATGCAGCCGTCGCTGTGCCGACCGGCGCTGAAGCCGGGCGCGCCGGACGGATCGGGTATGTAGACGCTGTTGGAGCCGTCCGGATAGGCCTGCCCGCTGGCGATCGGGCCTTGACGGTGGCCCATGGGCGGCAACTGCAGGCGCGTGAACGGCGGTGACTGGCCCGGCATGTAGACGAAGCCCTGCTGATCGACGCGGTAATCACCCGCGGCCGCGCCCGATGCCACCAGTTGCGCGGCGATGTCGGGAAACATCGGCTGACCGTTCAGATAGTCGCCGGTGGCGAGTGCGGCGTTGGCGAAGAATGCTGCGGCGACGCACGCGGTCGCAAGAAGCTTGGTGCGCATCGGTCCCATCTCCCTCTCTGAGCGACGACGGGGTCGTGGTTGACGGGCTACGCGTGGCACCCGGATGAGACGCGTTACCGAGCGCAGCGGGCGCAGTCGAGACAGCTTGTCGCGCCATGCGAATATGCCGAACCTTGGCGGCGAGAACCACAAGGGAGGTCCCGCGATGACGAACGATCTCACCACCGCGGCCGACGCGATCCTCGAGCGCGTCACCACGGGCGAGCCGCGCGTGCCGGGCGTGGTCGCCATGGTCACCGACCGCGAGCGCAACATCTACGAGGGCGCGGCCGGCCTGCGCCGTCTCGACGGCGACACGGCGATGACGACCGACACCGTCTTCGCCATGTTCTCGACGACCAAGGCGATCACCGCCACGGCCGTGCTCCAGCTCGTCGAGGAGGGCAGGCTCGACCTCGACGCGCCGGCGAAGCGCCACGTCCCCGAGATCGGTGAGCTCCAGGTCATCGACGGCTTCGATGAAACGGGCGAGCCGCGGCTGCGGGCACCCAAGCGCGACATCACCACGCGCATGCTGCTCCTGCACACCGCCGGCTTCGCCTACGACTTCTTCAACGCGACCTACCACCGCCTCGCCGAGGCGAAGGGCCTGCCGAGCGTCGTCACCGCGACCCGGGCGTCGCTCATGACCCCGCTGCTCTTCGATCCCGGCGACGACTGGGAGTACGGCTCCAACATCGACTGGGCGGGGCTGGTCGTCGAGGCGATCACGGGCCGGCGGCTCGGCGAGGTCTTCGCCGAGCGCATCTTCCAGCCGCTCGGCATGACGGACACGACCTTCGCGATCACCGACGCGCGCCGCGCCCGCCGCGCGGGCATGCACGCGCGCAACGCCGACGGCACGCTCACAGCGATCGATTTCGAGCTGACGCCCGAGCCCGAGGTCCACATGGGCGGGCACGGGCTCTACGGCACCGTCGGCGACTACATGAAGTTCATCCGCATGTGGCTCGACGACGGCGCCGGGCCCGCGGGCCCGGTGCTGCAGCCCGAGACGGTGCGGATGGCCGAGCAGAACCACCTGGGCGCGAAGAAGATCCGGATGCTGCCCGGCGTGATCCCCCAGCTCGCCAACGACACCGAGTTCTTCCCCGGCCTTTCGAAGTCGTGGTCGTTCAGCTTCATGGTCAACGACGCGCCGGCGCCGACCGGGCGGCCGGCGGGCGCACTCGGCTGGGCCGGCCTTGCCAACCTCTTCTACTGGATCGACCGGCAAAACGGCGTCGGCGGCTTCTGGGCGACGCAGATCCTGCCCTTCGGCGAGCCGACCTCCGGCGGCGCCTATCTCGATTTCGAGACCGCCGTCTACGACGGGCTGAAGCCGCGCCGGGCCGCCTGAGCCCGAGCGCCGGGTCGAGCCGCGCCGACGCGCGCGCTGAGCGCGCGCCGGACGCGGGCGGGCGAGGCGCGCTCGGTGGGCCATTTGGGCAACGCCGCGCCGCTTCTGCCGGCGCGCGTCGACGGCGACAACACGCGCCAGATCGCCAAGGACGAGGGGCTCGCGGACGCCTTCGCTTTTTTGGGGCATCGTTGCGGCCTGGATCCGCCCGCTGTGCTGCCGTGGCGGCGGCCCGCTGCGCGGCTGGCGCTCTCGGGCGAGCCTGCGGACAACCGCTGGACCGACGAGACGGTGAAGGCGCGCTCGTACGAAGACGGATACCGGCACCGGCGGCTCGACATGGCGCGGGCGCGCATCCGGGTTCGGGGCCTGCCTCTGCGGATCCGCCGGGTCGGGCCCGGCGTCGCCGCGCAGATGCCGGCGGGCGGGATCGCCGCGCTTTGCGGCGGCCGGCTCACGGTCGAGCTCTTCGCCACCGGCGAGGTCGTCTTGGGCGACGGCGTCTTCGACGCGGGCGCCGAGGGCACCGCCGAGCTCGACCACGCCGTGCCGGCCTGTCGGGGCTCGAACGCGAAGGGCATTCTCCTCTTCGGCTCGCAGCCCTTCGGCCTGCGCACGCTCGAGCAGCTGGTGCCCGAGCCGGACGTCCAGGTCATGAAGCTTCCCGACGCGGTCATCCGCGCCATGGGCAACGCCGCCGGCGAGGTCACAGCCGAGCCGCGCGGGGACGACGACGGCGCTCTCGCGCGGCGTCGTCCCCTGGATCCGGCTCAACATGCGCGCCACGGCGGGGATCTTTCTCGCCCCGCGCCGGGGCCGCCGCGGGCGCTCTTGCGCGCGCCCGGCCTTTACGGCCACGCCCGCAGCGGCTTTACAACCCGCCGCGGCCCGCCGGGCGCGCGAGTTGATGAGGCACGCCGGGGCGCCATGATCTTCGAGCTCTTCGTCATCACCGCCGCGTTCTTCTTCGGGCTGGCGATGCGTCCGCTGGGGCTGCCACCCCTGGTGGGCTTTCTCGCCGCCGGCTTCGCCATCCACGGGCTCGGCCCCGGCCTCGGCATGCCGGCGGAGACGGACCCGATCCTCGACCACGTCGCCCATCTGGGCGTGTTGCTCCTGCTCTTCACCGTCGGGCTCAAGCTCAGGCTCAAGCAGCTCAGCGAGCCGCACGTCATCGGCACCACGCTCGGCCACTTCGCGCTGTCGATCGCGCTGTTCACCCCGCTCACCCGCCTCCTCTTCACCGCCGACTGGACGGTGGCGCTCCTGGTCGGCATCACCCTCGCCTTCTCGTCGACGGTGCTCGCCGCCAAGATGCTCGAGGCCAAGCGCGAGCTCGGCAACTTCCACGGCCGCACCGCCATCGGCATCCTGATCGGCCAGGACGTCCTGGCGCTGGTGGTGCTCGCGATCTTCGCGGGCGAGCTGCCGGAGCCGTGGGCGCTCCTCGTCCTCGCCACGCCGCTGTTGCGGCCCGTGCTGTTTCGCCTCCTCGACCTCGCCGGCCACGACGAGATCCTCGTCCTCACCGGCATGGCGCTCAGCGTGGTCGTGGGCGGTGTCGGCTTCGAGCGCGTGGGCCTCACCGGCGAGATCGGCGCGCTGGTGATGGGCCTGCTCCTGTCCACCCATCCCCGCGCCGGCGAACTCGCCCGCTCGCTGTGGGCCCTCAAGGAAGTCTTCCTGGTCGGGTTCTTCCTCTCCATCGGGATGTCCGGGCTGCCCGACGCGGGCGCCCTCGTCTTCGCGCTGGTCGTGGGGGCGCTCTTGCCGCTCAAGGGCGCGCTCTTCTTCCTGCTGATGACGGCGTTCGGCCTGCGCGCGCGGACCTCCTTTCTCTCCGCCCTCTCGCTCACCGCCTACAGCGAGTTCGGCCTCATCATCGCCGCCGGCGTCCCGGCGGCGTCCGACTTCCTGGTGCCGCTCGCCCTCGCCGTCGCCATCTCCTTCGTCGTCTCGGCCCCGCTCAACCGGTTGGCCCACGCGCTGTTCGCGCGCTTCGGGCCCCGGCTCGCGCGCTTCGAGCGGGCGACCCGCCACCCCGACGCGCAGCCGAGCGACCTGGGCGACGCCGACATCCTCATCCTCGGCATGGGCCGCACGGGCTCGGCCGCCTACGAGGCGCTGGTCGAGCAAGGCCGCCGCCCGGTCGGCCTCGACGCCGACACCTACAAGGCGGAGGCCCACCGCGCGGCCGGGCGCAATGTCATCTTCGCCGACGCCGAGGACAGCGATTTCTGGAGCGGCGTCGACCTCGCGCGCATCGAGGCCGCCGTGCTCGCCATGGACGACATCGAGGCCAAGCTCATCGCCGCCCGCACGCTGCGCGCCCGCGGCTTCACCGGCGCCATCGTCAGCCACGCGCTCTACGACAACCATGTCGGCCGGCTCACCGACGCCGGTGCCGATCAGACCTACCTCACCATGCGCGAAGCCGGCCGCAGCCTCGCCGCCCACGCCATCGCGGCGACGCGACCCGAAAGCGCGGCGTGAGCGGGCGCGCCCGCACGCCCCTCCCCGAGCGGTCGGCGCGGTGCTATGTTCCGCGCGTGACCGAAGCGGACGATAGAGACAGCGAGGCGGAAGACGACGGGAGTGATGGGGTGAGATGCGCGAGCCGCGACATGCCTACGGCAGAGTCGCCTCCATCGCATCATGTGCCAAGAATGTTCACAAGATCAGAGGCTGATCTTTGTGCGTCCGCTTGCCCAACATGTTGTGGGCGCGGGCGGCTGGGCGGCGCGGGGGTGGCGTCGCCGGTTGAAGCGGAAGACGTCCGCGTCGAGATAGCGCCGCAGATGCTGTCGCCGCAGGCCGTGAAAGGTGCCGAGCGCCCAGCGCTTCAGGTTCGCGAACACGCGGTGCACCCACTTCATGACGACGTGCGCCGCCATCACGCCGATGGTCTTGGGGACGTGCTCGTGTCGCGGCAGATCGGCATAACCCCGCCAGCCGTCGGTGATCACCTTGGCGCCGGGGGCGGCGGCGCCGTCGACGAAGGCGGAGAGCGTCGACGCCGAGAAATCCGCGATCGGCGCCAGCCGGATCCGCCGCGGCTCGCCCTCGGGCGACAGCTCGACGGCACCGGCGATCCGGGTCGACCGTCGCCCGGCGCAAAAGGTGGAGCAGGAACCAGGCCGTCTCGTAGCTGGCGAGGCCGAGCTGCGCCTGCAGCTGCAGCGCCGAGTTGCCGTTGGAATGGCGCGTAACGATGAGCATAATCATTTTAACGTGCACATCGCCGGGCGGTCAAGTCGGAACACCACATATCTGGCACCAGCTAACTCAAGAGGATCAGCCTCCAAAACAGTTAATTTGATACCAATTCGATGATCAGCCGGTCAGGATCGACGTCTGTACCGCTGATCGAAAACGACGCAAGGGCTCCCCATGTCCACGGCATCTCCTTCATCGACCACGTGGAATCCGCTGTACTTCCTCGGAGCCCTGGGCGCCGGCGGCGTGGCTGTGACGTTTTTCCTCTGGCTGCTGTTCCACGTCCCGCACCCCGGGCGCGCGGTGCCGACCGCCACGGACATTCAGAGCGCAATCGCCGCGGGCGGCCCGTTCGCGCGCGCAGCCATAATCGTCGCTCTGGCGGGTATCGCGGTGGCGGCGACGACGCATGTGACCCTCCTCGCACGGCACCTCAGGTACTTTGCGACCTGGCGCGGCACTCCGACGTGGCGAGAGCTGCGCCGCAGCAACGACGAGACCCGATTGATGGCTGCGCCGCTGACCCTGGCGATGACGCTCAATGTCGGGTTCATCTGCGGGCTGGTCTTCGTTCCCGGGCTGTGGTCCGTGGTCGAGTGGCTGTTTCCGCTCGCGATCTTGGGGTTCCTCCTGATCGGGGTGTGGGCGCTCTCGATCTTCGCGGATTTCTGGTCGCGCGTGCTCAACGATGGCGGCTTCGATTGCAACGCCAACAACAGCTTCGCGCAGCTGATGCCGGCCTTCGCGCTGGTGATGGTGGCGGTAGGGCTGGCGGCACCGGCGGCGATGAGCGCGACGACGGCGACGGCCATCACGGCCCTGGTGGCGTCGTCGCTGTTCTTGACGACGGCGCTGGCAGCCGGAGCGATCAAGCTGGTGTTGGGCGTGCGCGCGATGCTCGAGCACGGCGCGGACCCGGAAAGCGCGCCGACGCTGTGGCTGGTGGTGCCGATCCTGACGGTGGCGGCGATCACCTGGATGCGGCAGAGCCACGGTCTCGCCGTCCACGTCGACGGTGGCCACGGTAGCGGTATGCTGGTGTTCCTGCTCAACGCGGCGGCGCTGCAGCTGGCCTTCTTCGCGGTGGGCTGGTTGGTGCTGGGGCGGCAGCGCTACTTTGCGCGCTTCGTCTTCGGACCCGAATGGCGTTCGGGAGCCTATAGCCTGGTTTGTCCGCTGGTGGCACTGGCGGTGATGGGGCAGTTCCTGCTGCACGAGGGGTTCGTCGCCGGCGACGTACTGATCAAATACGGCACCGCCTACTGGATAGCGATGGTGCCGATCCTGGCGCTGCAGGTGACGGCGATCGTCGTGCTGGCGGCGTTGATCGCCAAGGAACGCCGCCACACGGCGAACGGCTTCGACGACGCGGCCGCGGCGGCGGCGAGCGATCAGCGCGAAGACCTCCGAATGCCGCTGCCATCTCGACCGCTCGGATCGGTAGGTTGGCGACACGGCACCATATCGGATCTGCCGGGCGGCGCGGCGCTTCGACCCACGCATTCGGCCGGTGATGGCGAGCGCTGACCGGGTGCTCGCCGGCGCGGGCGAACCCGGCGGTCAGCGCGGACCTGCGCATCGGTGTCCCTGTCGACGAGATCGGGGGAGGGGCGGTGGTCCGCGCCCGGGGACACGATCCCGCCGCCGCGGGCTTTGAACACAACCCGATCCGGCACACCTTGCTGAGTGACGGTGATGCCCGCGGCCGGCCAATCGAAGCCTCGAGCGTCGCCGTCCGTCTCGCCCGAGCGCCTGGCGTTCGAGGCCGACGCGGGCGAGCTCGGCCGACCTCGTCACACCCGCCGGCGGCTCGGCGCTTTCTAGGCCCAAGTTCCTAATCGACGCTCGCCGGTCGGCGCCGTAGCCTGCCGCGTCGGTGCCGGCGCGCCTTCGAGCGGGCGGCGAAGGAGGCGACTCGGGTGTTGCCGAACGAAGCCAGAAGCACGGATTTTCCGCGCTGCGCAAGGACTTGTCGGGCCATCAACGGCGCCGGCTCACTCCGCCGCCTCAACGGCCGGGGTCTCGCAGCCGCCGGGGAGCTGCAGGGTGGCGCGCAGGCCGCCCATGGGGCTGTCGGCGAGGCTGAGGCGGCCGCGGTAGAGCTTGGCGTGGTCAGCGACGATGGCGAGGCCGAGCCCGGAGCCGGGGATGCTCTCGTCGAGCCGGCGGCCGCGCTCGACGACGCGGACGCGCTCTTCCGCCGGCAGGCCGGGGCCGTCGTCGTCGATGTGAACGGCGAAGCCGCCGGTCGCCGGCTCGATGCGGACCTCGACGTCGCGCTCGGCCCATTTGCAGGCGTTGTCCAAGAGGTTGCCGAGCATCTCCATCAGGTCCTCGCGCTCGCCCTGAAAGATGGCCTCGCGCGCGTCGGCGCGCACGAGGCGGACGCCGCGCCGGGCGTAGAGCTTGCCGAGGGTGCGCATGAGCTCGGCGAGTACCGGGGTGACCGGCTGGCGGCCGGTGAGCGTGCCCTTGGTCCCGGCGATGCGGGCGCGGGCGAGGTGGTGGTTGATCAGCCGCTCCATGCGCGGGAGCTGGCGGCGGGTGGCCTCGGCGAGGCGGTGGTCGGAGCCGCGCTCGGCCTCGTTGGCGAGGATCGAGAGCGGCGTCTTGAGGGCGTGGGCGAGATTGCCGCCATGGGCGCGGGCGCGCTCGACGATCTCCTGGTTGTGGGCGAGGAGGCCGTTGAGCTCGGCCACGACGGGCTCGAGCTCGTTGGGAAAGGTGCCCTCGAGCCGTTCGGCCTCGCCCGAGCGGATGCGCTGGAGCTCGCGCCTGAGCCGCCCGAGGGGGCGCAGGCCGACGGCGACCTGGAAGAGCACGGCGAGGATGAGGCCGAGGCCCAGGACCGCCAGCGAGACGCTGACGCTCAACGAGAACTGGGCGGTGGCGCGCTGGATCGCGTCGGTCTCGCCGGCGACACGGAAGCGGTAGACCCGATCGCCCATGACGATGGCGCGGCTCAGCATGCGCAAGCGCTGCTCGCCGGGGCCGCGCACCATCGCGGTCTCCCTCGCCGCCTGGGGCAGGTCGCGGTCCCACAAGGAGCGCGAGCGGATCAGCCCGGACGGCGTGTCGATCTGCCAGTACCAGCCGGAAAGCGGCGTGCGAAAGCGCGGCTCGCCCGGCGGATCGCCGACGACCAGCTCGCCGTCGGCGCCGATCTCGGTGACGGCGATGAGCCCGCGCAGGAGCACCTCGAGGTGCTCGTCGAAGTTGCGCTTGACGCTCTCGGCGAAGATCCAGGAGAGCGTCACGCCGCCGGCGGCGAAGAACACGAGCGACCAGATGGTGGCGAGCAGGACGAGCCGCCCCGCCAGCGAGTGGGCGCGGCGGGTCGTCGCCGTCGTCACGCCTCGGCCCGGGGGTCCGACAGCCGATAGCCCAGCCCGCGCACGGTCTCGATCAGCTCGGGCCCGAGCTTCTTTCTGAGCCGGCCGACGAAGACCTCGATGGTGTTGCTGTCGCGGTCGAAGTCCTGGTCGTAGATGTGCTCGGTGAGCTCGGTCCGCGAGATCACCCGGCCCTTGTGGTGCATCAAGTAGGCGAGCACGCGGAACTCGTGGCCGGTGAGCCGGACCTCCTCGCCGTCGAGGCTGACCTTGGCGGCGCGGGTGTCGAGGCGGACCGGGCCACAGACGAGCTCGGCCGAGTGGTGGCCGCTGGCGCGGCGGATGAGCGCCCGCAGGCGCGCCTGCAGCTCGGCCATGTGGAAGGGCTTGGCGAGGTAGTCGTCGGCGCCGGCGTCGATGCCGGCGACCTTGTCGCTCCAGCGGTCGCGGGCGGTGAGGATCAACACGGGCATGTCGCGGCCGGCGGCGCGCCAGCGCTCGAGCACCTGGATGCCGTCCAGGACCGGCAGGCCGAGGTCCAAGACCACCGCGTCGTAGGGCTCGGTCTCGCCCAGATGCCAGGCGTCCTCGCCGTCGGCGGCGAGGTCGACGGCATAGCCGATCTGGCTCATCGCGTCCTTGAGCTGGCCGGCGAGCTCGGGCTCGTCCTCGACGATCAACAAGCGCATGGCGTCAGTCGCCCTTCACCACGTCGCCGGTGCGGCCGTCGACGATGACCTCGCGCACCCGATGGCCTTGCTCCAACAGCTTCAAGCGGTAGCGGTAGCTCGTGGGCGTGCGCTCGAGCTCGGCGTCGAGCACCTGGGTGTCGGCGCCGACGACGCGGTCGATGATGGTCTCGAGCGGCATCGTCGCTCGGGTCGTGACCGCCGCCTTGGCGGCATCGTGCTCCTCGATGGCGGCGCACGGCGTCAACACGGCGCCGGAGACGACGAGCGCGGCGAGGGCGAGACATCGCGCGATCATGACTTGCTCTTGCAACCGAGCCGCTGAACCATGGTTGAACATTTGCCATAGGGCCCGTTTGCGATGTGGGCACGATGCGCCGTCCTGCCAGCCCTCGCCGTCGCCGTCCCGGCGGACTCCGCCGAGGCCGATGTGCCGCGGCGCTGATTCGCTGGTCGTTCGACTCGACTCAATCGGGCGGCTCGATGGTGCCGTCGGCGACGACGACGGCGTTGCCGGCGACCCGCACCGCCGTCACCTCGCCGCCGTCCTTGTCCGCTTCGACGTCGAGGCGCGACGGCCGGCCCATCTCGACACCCTGGGTGAGCGTCCAGGCGAAGCGGCCGTCCGCCGCCGTCTCCAATCCCGCGAGCAGGCCGCCGAGGGCGGCGGCGGCGCTGCCGGTGGCCGGGTCCTCGGCGACGCCGACGCCCGGGGCGAACATCCGCACCCGCAGGCGCCCCGCGCCCTCGACGACATAGGCGGCGACGCCGTGGCCGGCGGCGGGGCTCTCCAGCTCGGCCCAGGCGTCCAGCCGCGGCCCGCTCGCCGCGAGAGCCGCCGGGTCACGCAACCGCACCGCGACGAAGTCGAGGCCGCAGCCGACGTCGACGGGCGCATGGGCGCGCGTGTCGATCGCCTCGCGCGGCAGGCCGAGGGCCGCGGCCACCCGCTCGGGCGGGGTCTCGGGGCCCAGGCGCGGGCGCTGCGGCGCGGTGAAGACGGCGGCGTAGCGGCCCTGATCGACGGTCACCGTGACCGGCGTCGGCCCGGCGCCGAGCTCGAAGACGAGGCGCAGCTCGCGCTCGCCCATCGCCACATAGCCGTCGGCGACCAGCGCCACCGCGGTGCCGATGATCGGATGGCCGGCGAAGGGGATCTCCCCCGCGGGCGTGAAGATGCGCACGCGTCGTGCCGCCCCGGCGCGCTCCGGCGGCAGCACGAAGGTGGTCTCGGAGAAGTTGAACTCGCGGGCGATGGCGCGCATCTGCGCGTCGCTCAGACCGCGCGCGTCGGGCAGCACCGCGAGCGGGTTGCCGGCGAACGGCCGGTCGGTGAAGACGTCGAGCGTCGTGAAGCGGCGTCGCATCGCTGGCCCCCTCTTACGTCCCCCCGGCGAACCCGGCGACGGCGACCGCGGCGCTCAGGCCATCCAGAAGGGTTTGTCGGCCTCGTGCCGCGCCTGCTCGCGGGTCAGCCCGCAATCGCGCAGCAGATGGTCGTCGAGCTCGGCGAGCGCCCGGCGCTCGCGACTGCGCAGGTACCACGTGCGCAAGAGGGCGAACAGGCCGCCGCGCCGAGGCTCGGGATGCGGAATTGTATGGGTCCAAATGGTGGCCATGGCGGCCTCTCCTGGCGGTGATGAACGAGGCGATTCTGCACCTTGACTCCTCAAAGAATCAATAATCCAATTGCACCATGACAATATCCGTGGACGACTTGAGGGGCCGCACCGGCCCGCGCTATCGCGCGCTGGCCGACGCCATCGCCGCGGCGATCGCCGACGGCCGCCTCGCGCGCGGGGCCAAGTTGCCGCCGCAGCGCGCGCTCGCCGACCGCCTCGGCGTCACCGTCGGCACCGTCGGCCGCGCCTACGACCTGGGCGTCCAGCGCCAGCAGCTCACCGCCCATGTCGGTCGCGGCACCTTCGTCGCCGACGCCGAGCCGGGCGCGCTCGTCCACGACTTCATGGCGGCGCAGGACGTGCCCGAGTTCGACCCGCGCCATTCGACCATGGATCTGCGCACCAACCAGCCGGTGAGCGCCGGCTACGGCGAGCTCGCGCGCGCCCTGCGCGCGGCCGTCGCCGAGACCGATCCGCCCGCGGCGCTCCTCGCCTATCCGCCCACCGCCGGCCACGCCCAGGACCGCGCCGCCGGCGCGGAGTGGCTGGCGCGCCACGGCGTCGAGGCCCGCGCCGAGGACGTCATCGTCACCGCCGGCGCCCAGGGCGGGCTGACGATGGCGCTCGCCGCCCTCGCCCGCCCCGGCGACACCCTGCTCGCCGCCGCCTTGAGCTATCCGCACTTCCACGACCTCGCGGGGCTCACCGGCCTGAGGCGTCATCCCGTCGAGGTCGACGCCCACGGCCTCTGCCCGGACGCGCTCGACGCCGCCTGCCGCGACACCGGCGCCAAGCTGCTCGTGGCCAACCTCAACCTCCACAACCCCACCGGCGCGGTCATGGGCGAGGACCGCCGCCGCGCGCTCGCGGCGGTGGCGCGCCGTCACGACCTCTGGATCGTCGAGGACGACGTCTACGCGCTGTTGCTCGACCAGCGCCCGCCGGCGCTCAGGACGCTGGCGCCGGAGCGGACGGTCTACGTCACCAGCGTCTCGAAGACGCTCGCCCCGGGGTTGCGGCTCGGCTTTCTCACGGCTCCGCCGCTGCTGCGCGCGCGGCTGTTGGACGCCCAGCACACCCTGCTCCTGGGCCCGCCGACGCCGGGCGCGAAGCTCTTTCGCCACTGGCTCAAGGCCGGACTCGCCGATCGCGCGGTGCGCTTTCAGCGCGAGGAAACCCACGCCCGCCACGCCCTCGCCCGCGAGGTCCTGGGTCCGCTCGCGCCCAACGCGGCCGGCGCCGGCCACCAGCTGTGGCTGCGCCTGCCCGGCCGCTGGCGCGCCGGCGCGCTCGTCGAGCGCCTGAAAGCCTCGGACGTCCACGTGCTGCCCGGCGATCTGTTCGCCTACGGCCGCGCCCGGGTGCCCCACGCGCTCCGGCTGTCGCTCAGCGCCGCCGCCGACCGCACCAGCCTCGAGCGGGCGCTGCGCCTCATCCGCCACACCGTAGAGCACGACGCCCGCGGCCACGAAGTGGTGGCGTAGGTCCGAAGCGTACGCCCGTTCCGAGAGCAGGGAATGGCGCGGCGGCGGGCGAGCGCGCGATCACCTCGGCCAGAACGCCTCGTGCAAGATTCGGTCGAGCGACCACGGCCAGGTTTGGGCAAGCACGCTCTGCGCGGGTCCGCTCTCCCACTCGATATCCGGGCGAGCCCGACGACAGACCGGTAGGACGGCCCCGTCGCGGTGCGCCTTCAAGCTGGGCGTGTCACCCGGATGGCCGGTGAGCCGGTCACGTCGGTTGGCGATGGTCACTTGCGATGACCGGCTGCGCTTATCGACGTGATAAGCGCGCTTCAACAGCTCGGTGAGTAGCCCTTCGAGCCGGTTGATCAGCTCTCGCCTCTCGCCGCGCCCCAGGCTTTCGCTCTCCGCGGCGATGTGCACGAAGTCGGCGGCGGCGAGCTTGCCCTCTTGGAGGAATTGGGCCCACTCGTCGGCCCAGGCGTCGAAATCGGTCCCGTCAAGGCTCGAGAGGGCACGGCCCGCTCGCATCGCAGCCAACCGTCGTCGATAGCATGGTCGGCGACACGGACGGTGCGAAGACCGCTGGCGTCGCCGTCGAGCCGAGCCTGGCGACGCCACCCCGCCGGCCGTCGGCTGGGCGGCGCGGCGCGACCACGGGCCGCGACGGCAGACGGATGGGACGACGTGACCGCGTCTCGCCCGCCGCCGGCAGCGCGTCGCGCAGAAACGCGGCTCGCGGCCCGTTCGCGTACCGAGCGTGCCCCTGCCGGCGGGTGCGGTCCGGCGCGGCGCGATGTCCCGACCCCGGATCGGCGACGAGGCCGCCCGCGACAGGCCCGCGACGACGCGCTATGCCGGACGGCGACGGTCGTCTCACGACGCCGCCCGCCACGACCTGCCGGCGGCGCCGCGGGCGACGGATCGAGGAGCGCCGGACGTGGCGAACATCGAAGGCGGCGAGGCGGACGCCCGGGTCACGGCGCCGGCGCCGAGCCATCCCCGCGTGCGCGCCCGTGTCGCGGCCCTGGCGGCACGGCTCGCCAGCGGCCGGCCGGCGACGCAGGTGCTGCGCGCCTGGTGC
>JBKHCM010000107.1:0-11697 GCA_046541805.1 Alphaproteobacteria bacterium | reverse complement strand
GCGGCGCTCGCGGACGCCCGCGCCGTCACCATCCTCACCGGCTTCTACATCCCCGCCGCCACGCCGCCGGCGGCGGAGACCGACGGCCCGATCGGGGCGGCGTTGCTGGCGGCGGCGCTCGCGCAGCGGGGCGTGCCGGTCCGTGTGGTCACCGACCAAGCCTGCGCGCCGGTGGTCGAGGCCGCGATCGCCGCCGCCGGGCTGGCGGGCCGTTGCCCGGTCAGCGCCGTCGCGGTCGATGCCGGCGCCGGCGACGCGGCCCTCGAGGCGGTAACCGCCGGGCACGACGGCACGCCGCCGAGCCACGTCGTCGCCATCGAGCGCTGCGGGCCGAGCGGCGACGGTGTCCCGCGCAACCTGCGGGGCGAGGACATCTCCGCCCACACCGCCCCGCTCGAGCGGCTGTTCACCCCGCCGGCCTACCGCATCGCCATCGGCGACGGCGGCAACGAGCTCGGCATGGGCAGCCTGCCCCCCGAGCTGATCGCGCAGCACATCCGCATGGGCGAGGTCGTCGCCTGCCGCGTCCCGGCGGACGCCCTCATCGTCGCGGGCGTCTCGAACTGGGGCGGTGCCGCCCTCGCGCTCCTGGTCGGCGGCGCGGCCGTGACGGAGCGGGTCAACGGCGCCGCGCACGACCGGCTCCTCGCGGCCATCACCGCCGCCGGCGCGGTCGACGGCATCCGCCGCGCGCCGAGCCCGTCGGTCGACGATCTCGAGGCGGCGGTGCACCGCGAGCTGATCGACGCGCTCGTCGCCGAGGTGCGGGCGTGAGCGCGCCCGCCGCGGGCCCCTTCGTCTTCGAGCGCCCCGAGCTCGACGCCGCCAGCGGCGAGGCGCGGCTGCCCTATCGCGGCCCGGACGGCACCCGCTTCGTCGAGCGCTTCGCCTTCGGCCCGCCGCCGGCGGACCTGGCCCCCGAGCGGCTGGCGCTGGCGCGGCGGCTCGTGGCGTACCTGCACGGGGTCGCCGGGGTCAGCTACTACAAGGCCCACGCCGCCCACGGCCTCGACCTCGCCGCCACCGAGCTGGACGCCGCCGCCGCCGCCTTCCTGCGCGAGGTCTACCTCTACGGGCTCGGCGAATTCGCCCACGTCAACGGCCTCGACCTCGCCCCGCGGCTGGTCTTCGCCGGCGCCGACGAGCACACGGCGCTCCGCCCGCTCGACGCCGAGCTGCACCGCCGCGCGCTGGTGCCCGTCGGCGGCGGCAAGGACTCGCTGGTGAGCGTCGAGACGCTGAGCCATGCGGGCGAGGCCTTCACCCTCTTCGCGGTCAACCCGAAGGGCCCGATCGCGGCCACGCTGGCGGCGGGCGGCCGGTCGGTGGTGACCGTCTCGCGCACGCTCGACCCGGCGCTCTTGCGGCTGAACGCGGCCGGCGCCCACAACGGCCACGTGCCGATCACCGCGATCGTCACCCTCGCCGCGCTGGTCGCCGCCGCCTGGCACGGCTACGACCGCGTCGTCCTCTCCAACGAGCGCTCGGCCGACGCGGGCAATCTCGAGGCGCACGGCCGCGTCGTGAACCACCAGTGGAGCAAGTCGAGCGCCTTCGAGGGGATCCTGCGCGCCGAGCTGCGCCGCGCCGCGAGCCCCGATCTCGACGTCTTCTCGCTGTTGCGCCCGCTCTCCGAGCTCGCCATCGCCGAGCGATTCGCCCGCTCCTTCCGCTGGGACGACGTCTTCTCCTCCTGCAACCGCAATTTCCACCTCACCGGCGACGGGCCGGCCGGGCGCTGGTGCCGCGACTGCCCCAAATGCCGCTTCGTCTTCCTGGCACTTGCCCCCTTCGTGCGACGCGAGCGCCTCCTCGCCATCTTCGGCGGCGACGTGCTCGACGATCCGGCGCAGATCGACGGCTTTCGCGAGCTCGCCGGGCTCGACGGCCACAAGCCCTTCGAGTGCGTCGGCGAGACCGGCGAGGCGGCGGCGGCGCTGGCGCTCTTGAGCCTCCGATGGCCGTGGTCGCAGACGGCGGTGGTGCGGGCCTTGGAGCCCGAGCTGGCGCCGCGCCGCGGGGCGCTCTTGCGCCATCTGGCGGAGGTGCGGCGGCCGGGCCCGGCCCCCTTCGTGCCGCCCGTGCTCTACGACGCCGTCGCCGCGTGAGCACGCTCGCGACGCTGACGCCGAAGACGCGCGTCGCGCTCTGGGGCTACGGCCGCGAGGGGCGGGCAACCCGGCGCTTTCTCGAAGCCCGGGTGCCCGGCCTGGTGCCCACGCTGGTGACCGACGCCCCGGCGGAGCCGGAGGGCCTGCCGCAGCTCACGGGCGACGCGGGCCGGAGCGCCCTGGCGACGGGCAGCTTCGACGTCGTCGTCAAATCGCCCGGCATCAGCCTCTACCGCGACGAGGTCGCCGCCGCCCGCGCCGCCGGCAGCGTCGTCACCTCGGGCACCAATCTCTGGTTCGAGACCCGGCCCACCCGCTTCGTCCTCGCCGTCACCGGCACCAAGGGCAAGAGCACGACGGCGAGCCTCATCGCCCATCTCTGGCGCGGCGCCGAGCCGAGGGTGGCGCTCGCCGGCAATGTCGGCGCGCCGCTCTTGGCCCTGGAGCCCGCCGGCGCGCCCCTGGTGCTCGAGCTCTCCAGCTATCAGATCGCCGATCTCGCCTACGGTCCGCCCTTGATGGTGCTCACCAACCTCTACCCCGAGCATCTCGACTGGCACCGCGGCCACGAGCGCTACTTCGCCGACAAGCTGCGGCTGGTCGACCTCGCCGGCACGGCGGTGCTCAACGCCGCCGACGCGCGCACGGCCGCGCGCCTGGCCGAGCGCCGCCGCGCCCGCTGGTACGGCACGGCCGCCGGCTGGCACGTCACCGACGACGCCGTCCGCCGCGGCGAGGACGTGGTCTTCCGCGCCGATGATTGGCCGCTCAAGGGCACGCACAACCTCTGGAACCTCGCGGCCGCGCTCGCCGCGCTCGAGGCGGCGGGCCTCGACGGCCGCGCCCTCGCCCCGCGGGCGGCGAGCTTCACCGGCCTCGGCCACCGCCTCGAGATCCTGGGCGAGCGGGAGGGCGTCACCTGGGTCAACGACAGCATCTCGACCACGCCCGAGAGCGCCGCCGCCGCCGTGCGCGCCTTCGCCGACCGCCCGCTGACCCTGCTGTTGGGCGGTCAGGACCGCGGCCAGGACCCGGCCCCGCTCGCGGATGCTCTTCGCGGCCGTAACGCGCGCATCGTCGCGCTGCCCGACAACGGCCCGGCGCTGGCGGCGGGCCTCGCCGTCACCGACAGTCGCCACGCCTTCGATCTCGACGCGGCGGTGGCGCTCGCGCGCGCGATCACGCCCACAGGCGGCGTCGTCCTGCTCTCGCCGGCGGCGCCGTCCTACGGCCGTTTCCGCAATTTCGAGGAGCGCGGCGAACGCTTCGCCGCGCTCGCGGGCTTCACGCGCGCTCAGACGTGATCGCGCGGGACGGTCCGGTCCCAGCTCCGGCAGCAGACGCGGCTCTCCCCCTCCCAGGCGTCGAGCTCGGCGCGCAGGCGAAAGTCCGTGGCGGTCGAGGTGAGGAGCGTGCGCGTGCAGGTGCGGATGACCCAGTCGCCGCGGCTGAGATTGCGCACGGTGCGGGTCTCGCCGCAGGCGGAGGTGAAGTCGTCGCCCACCGAGCGGTACCACTCGCGGGTGTCGTGTTCGATCGTGAGGTCGATCTCGGGGATGCGGAAGGTGCCGTGGTCGTTGATCACCTCCAAGGTCGAGGCATCCGCGGCGAGATCGCGATGCACCAGCCAGTTGTGGTGACCCGGCTGCAGCGGCACGCGGCGCTCGGGTGCGGCGCCCTCGGGCGCAGCGAAGGGCGCGAGCTCGGCATCCTCGGCTCGCGGCGGGCGCAGCGGCAGGCGCAGCCGCGCGCCGGCCGTGCGGACCACGAGCCGCGTCGGCGTCGGCGGCGGCCAGGCCAGGGGCCAATACGAGGACGACAGCGCGAGGCGTAGCCGGTGGCCCCGGGCGAAGCTCTGGGCGACGTCGTTCAGCTTCACCCGCACCCGATAGAAGCGGCCGGGCTGCAGCGGCTCGGGAAAGCGCGGGTTGTCGCGATGGGTGAGGTTCAACAACCCGTAGGTGACCCGGGTCGCCTTGCCGTCGGGGGCGAGGTCGGAGAGCCGTGCCGCCAGCATCGCGATCGGCCGGTCGGCGGCGACGTCGAGCTCGAGCTCGGGCGCACCCAGGATTTCCAGGTCCTCGGCGAGCGGGTCCCCGTCGAAGACGAGCGCGCCGCCGTCCTCCTGGCGCTGGTCGTGGGCGAGGTCGGGCCCGGCGGCATAGGAGCACCACTTGCCGGCGAAGAGCCCGACGGTGAGCGGCGACTGCACGGTCACCACCTCGTCGACCTCGGCCTCACCCGCCTGATCGAGCAGACGCCCCGGCGCCAGGGCGAGCAGTTCGTCCCGCACGTGCGGTGACGGCCAGGATGCCTCGGCGACCCAGCGCCCCGGGCGGTGGTCGTAGTGCGCCGTCGGCGGTACGCTCACCTGCATCCAGGCCTTGAGCATCGGCTCGTCATCGACGCCGTTGGGGACGTCCTTGAGCCAACGGTCCCACCAGCGCACGCATTCCTGCAAGAAGCCGATCGCCGGGCCGGGCACCCCCAGATGCGGGTATTTGTGGCTCCAGGGGCCGACGAGGCCGCGCCGCGGCACGTCGAGATGGGCGAGCAGGCGAAAGACGGCGTTGGAGTAGCCGTCGGCCCAGCCGCTCACCGCCAGCACCGGACAGCGCACGGCGGCGTAGTCCTCGCAGATGGAGCCATGGCGCCAGAAGGCGTCGCGGCGCTGATGCCGCAGCCAGGTGTCGAGCCAGAGCCCGCTGCCCTCGAGCCGCGCCCGCCACATCGCGCGCCAGCGCTCGCCGACGACCGCGGGGTCGGGCGGCAGGGCGTTGTAGGCGAACATCACCGACGCCCAGGAGAGATTGTCGCCCAGAAGGCAGCCGCCCATGTGGTGGACGTCGTCGGCGTAGCGGTCGTCGCTGGCGCAGACGGTGACGACGGCGCCCAGCGCCTCGGGCCGCGTCGACGCGATCTGCAGGCCGTTGAAGCCCCCCCAGGAGATTCCGATCATGCCGACGCGGCCGGTGCACCAGGGTTGCGCGGCGAGCCAGCGGATGACGGCGACGCCGTCGTCGAGCTCCTGCTGGAGATACTCGTCTTCGAGCACGCCGTCGCTGTCGCCGGAGCCCCGCAGGTCCACGCGGATGCAGGCGTAGCCGTGGCCCGCCACATAGGGATGCATGATCGAATCGCGCTCGCGGGTGAAGTCGCGGCGGCGATAGGGGATGTATTCCAGGATGGCCGGCACCGGCCGGGCGTCGGCGTCCGCCGGCAGCCACAGCC
This sequence comes from Alphaproteobacteria bacterium, assembly GCA_046541805.1. GTDB lineage: Bacteria > Pseudomonadota > Alphaproteobacteria > Geminicoccales > Geminicoccaceae > JAAAPF01. Next base: position 6,355 of record JBKHCM010000107.1, on the reverse strand, counting down.
GACCGGCGAGCCGCGCGCCGTCGGGCAGCGGGATCCAAAGGGTCTCGACGGCGCGGACCGGGCGCGGGAACTCGGTGCGGACGGCGGGCGGGCTCACACCCGCTCCCCGTCGACGTGGACGTTCAAGGCGGCCCGGCAGCGCCGGTACATCTCGTGCAGGTCGGCGCGGCGCTGCGCCCCCATGAAGATCGTCGCGAGCTCGTAGGAGTAGCTGTCGCGGTGGCGGATGTCGCCGAGCCGCATGCCTTCCTCTAGATGCATCTCGATATCGGTGCCGGGAAAGCGCGCCTCGAGCTCGTCGAGCTCGGCCCGCGGCGGCACGCGCGTGACGACCGCGTCGTCGCGCTTGCCGTAGACCCGCGGCATGAACTTGGCGGCGTAGCGGAACCGGCCCGCCTCGGGCGGATAGTTCGGGCGCCGTCCGAGCGCCACGTCGATCATGACCTCGCCCTGCGAGCGGCCGGTCACCTTTTCGAACAGCGGACTGTGCGACTTCGAGATGCGGACGTTGAGCTCCAACAGCCAGAGCCGGTCCTGCGCCGGATCGTGGAAGAACTCGATGTTGAAGGGGGTGTCGTCGAGGCCGGTGCGCTCGGCGACGCGCTGGGCGATCTCGCTCATGTCGGCGGCGACCGCGGGCGCCACCTCGGCCGGGTACTCGTAGCGCTCGAAGCTCGAGTGGTTGGGGCCGCGCACCGAGCCGACGACGCCGTAGATCTCCGCGCGCCCGCCCTGCACCCAGCCCTCGAGGGTGTATTGGCGGCCGTGCGAGACGATGGCCTCGGCGATGCAGAGATGCGCCGGCGCCTCGGCGACGGCCGGCGGCAGCTCGGCGCGGCGCAGAAAGATCGCCAAGGGCTCGGAGAAGATGTGGATGCCCCGGCGCAGCGCGCCGACGGCCTCGACGAGATCGCCGGCGTCGTCGATGCGAAAGCCCAAGAGCGACGAGTGCGACTTCACCGGCTTGAGCCAGAAGGGGTACGGCAAGGGCGGCGTGCGGGCCGCGCCCGCGCCGAAGGGGTCGAAGGGGGCGAACGCGGGCACGACCTCGGGGTCGATGCGAGACTGCTCGATGCGCGCCCAGTATTTGTGCTCCGAGCGCATCACCGCTTCCAGGCTGGGCCCACGCAGGCCCCGGTCGGCGCGCAGCACGGCGAGCAGCATCTGGGTGGGGAAGTCCCAATAGCCCACGATCGCGTCGACCGGCTCTTCGAAGCGGTCGAGGGTGTCGTGGGCCGCGTGCAGCAGCGCCGGGATGTCGAAGGGCCCGAGCGCCGCGACGGCGCGGACGTCGAGAAGGTTGTAGAAGCGGTAATCCGGCGCGCCGCGAACACCTTCCAGTAGCCGTTGGTTAAACGGCTCCAGGCCCACGACGAAGATGTTCTTGACCATCTCGACGTCCGCCCCGGGCATCCCCTCGCCGAACCCCTTTGAACGCCGCCGCGCCGGCCGCCGCCATGTTTGAGATCAAGCGACAACCGCGCGTGCGATCAGTCGACGAGCCGGGCGTCGAGGGTGATCTCGGCGTTGAGCGCCTTGGAGACCGGACACCCCGCCTTGGCGGTGTTCGCGGCGGCGTCGAACGTCTCGGGCGTCGCCTTCGGCACCCGGCCGCGCACGCTCAGGTGCGACGCGGTGATGGCGAAGCCGTCGGCCACCTGGTCGAGCGTCACCTTGGCCTCGGCGTCGAGCCGCTCGGGCGTGAGGCCCTGCTCGCCCAGGATCATCGAGAGCGCCATCGCAAAGCAGCCGGCGTGTGCCGCCGCGATCAGCTCCTCGGGATTGGTGCCGCCGGCGCCCTCGAAGCGCGTCGCGAAGGAATAGGGCTGCTCGTCGAGCGCGCCGCTGGTGCTCGAGAGCGCACCCTTGCCGTCCTTCAAGCCGCCCTGCCAGACCGCCTTTGCCGTCGATTGCATCACGCGCTCCGCCTCGTTGGCACCGCCCCACTGCAACGACGGAGCCGCCGCCTGGTTGCACCACGTGGCGTTGAACCCGTGCGCCGGTCGTGCCAAGTCTCGCCCTATGGACGAATTCGCCGCCGCGCCGCTTGCCGCGGGCACGACCGAGGATCTCGCCGGGGCCAAGCTGGTCGCCGCCAAGGTCAAGACCCTGCCGCACCAGCCGGGCGTCTACCGGATGCTCGGGGCCAAGGGTGACGTGCTCTACGTCGGCAAGGCCAAGGACCTGAAGAAGCGGGTGGCCGCCTACGCCAAGGCGCAGGGTCACACCCAGCGCATCGCGCGGATGGTGGCCCTCACCCGCGAGATGGAGTTCGTCACGACGGCGAGCGAGGTCGAAGCGCTCCTGCTCGAGGCCAACCTCATCAAGCGGCTGCGCCCGCTCTTCAACATCGTGCTCAGGGACGACAAGTCGTTCCCCTACATCTTCCTGCGCACCGATCACCCGTTCCCCCAGATCGGCAAGCACCGGGGCTCGAAGCGCCAGGATACCGAGTATTTCGGGCCCTTCGCCTCGGCCGGCGCGGTCAACCAGACGCTGAACGCGCTGCTGCGGGCGTTCCCCTTGCGCAACTGCACCGACGCGATGTTCGCGAGCCGGACGCGGCCGTGCCTGCAGTATCAGATCAAGCGCTGCACCGCGCCCTGCGTCGGCCGTATCGACGCGGCCAGCTACAACCGCACGGTGCAGGAGGTCCGCACCTTCCTCAACGGGCGCAGCCACGAGATCCAGGACCGCTTGAAGCGGGAGATGCAGGAGGCGTCGGAGCAGCTCGACTTCGAGCGCGCCGCGATGCTGCGGGATCGCTTGAAGGCGCTCGCCCACATCCAGGCGGCCCAGGGCATCAACACCCGAGCGGTGAGCGACGCCGACGTCGTGGCGCTCCATGCCGAGGGCGGCCAGTTCTGCGTCCAGGTCTTCTTCTACCGGGGCGGGCGCAACTACGGCAACAAGGCCTACTACCCGAGCGCCGGCCAGGGCGCCGAGACCGGCGAGGCGCTCGAGACCTTCTGCGCCCAGTTCTACAGCGAGCGCCCGCCGCCGCGGCTCGTCCTCTTGTCCGAGGCGACGCCGCAGCAGGAGGTGCTGGAGGCGGCGCTCACCAGCCGCGCCGAGCGGCGGGTGCGGGTGCTGGTGCCGCAGCGCGGGGCCAAGCGCGAGCTCGTCGACCACGCCCGGACCAACGCCGAGCAGGCGCTCGCCCGCCGGCTCGCCGAGGGCTCGGCCCAGCGCCGCCAGCTCGACGCCCTGGGCGAGAAGCTGGCGCTGGCGGCGCCGCCCAAGCGCGTCGAGGTCTACGACAACAGCCACATCCAGGGCCGCCACGCCACCGGTGTCTTCATCGTCGCCGGGCCCGAGGGCTTCGAGCGCCAGGCCTATCGCACCTTCAACATCAAGGACGCGGCGACCGTGCCGGGCGACGACGTCGCGATGATGCGCGAGGTGTTCCGCCGGCGGTTCCAGCGACTGGTAAAGGAGGACCCCGAGCGCGCGAGCGGGGCGTGGCCCGATCTGGTGCTCATCGACGGCGGCCAAGGCCAGCTGTCGGCCGTGGCCGCCGTGCTCGACGATCTCGGCATCGGCGACGTGCCGCTCGTGGCCGTCGCCAAGGGGCCCGACCGCCACGCCGGCCGCGAGATACTGCACCGCCGCGACGCCGCGCCCTTGCAGCTCGGCGAGCGCGAGCCGGTCCTCTACTTCATCCAGCGCCTGCGCGACGAGGCCCACCGCTTCGCCGTCTCGACCCACCGCAACAAGCGCGGCAAGGCGATGACGACCTCGCCCCTGGACGCGATCCCGGGCGTCGGCGGCAAGCGCAAGAAGGCGCTGTTGACCCATTTCGGCTCGGCGCGCGGGGTCGCGGAGGCGGGCCTGAAGGATCTCGAGCAGGTGCCCGGCATCAGCCGCCTGGTGGCGCGCCAGATCTACGACCACTTCCACGAGCAGGGCTGAGCGATGGTCATCACGCTGCCGACATGGCTCACCCTCTCGCGCATCGCCGCACTGGTGCCGCTGGCGCTGCTGCTCTGGGTGGACGACCCCCGCGCCAGCATCGCCGCTTTGGTGCTCTTTCTCGCCGCGGCGGCGACGGACTGGCTCGACGGCCGGCTCGCCCGCACCCGCGGCGAGGTCACCAGGCTCGGGCGCTGCCTCGATCCGATCGCCGACAAGCTCCTGGTCGCGACCCTGCTCGTCATGCTGCTCGCCGCCGGTCAGGCCCCGGTCGTGCCGGTGCTCGTGATCCTCCTGCGCGAGCTCACGATCTCGGGCCTGCGCGAGGCCCTGGCCGGCAGCGCGCCGGCGCTGGCCGTGACGCCGCTCGCCAAGTGGAAGACGACGGCGCAGATGACGGCCCTCGCCGTGCTGGTGGTCGGCGACCACGTGCCCGGCGGCACCACCGCCGGCGCCGCGCTGTTGTGGCTGGCGGCGGCGCTCACCGCGGTCACCGGCGTGCAGTACCTCAAGAGCGCGCTCGGCCAGCTGGCCGACCAGCCCGTCAAGGTGTGAACGATGCGCATCCTCTACTTCGCCTGGCTCCGCCACCGCGTCGGCACCGCCGGCGAGGAGATCGAGCTCCCGGCCGAGATCACCACGGTGCAGGCGCTCGGCGACTGGCTCGCCGCGCGCTCGCCCGGCTTCAAGGAGGCCTGGCAGGCGCCGGGGGTGGTGCGGGTCGCGGTCAATCAGGCACATGTCAGCGACCCCGAAGCCCCGGTACAACCCAGCGACGAGGTCGCCTTCTTTCCGCCGGTGACCGGCGGATGATCCGCCTCCAGCGCGAGCCCTTCGACGCCGGCGCGGAGACGGCGGCGCTCACCGCCGGCCGCGACGACCTCGGCGCGGTGGTCACCTTCGAGGGCCGGGTGCGCAAGGGCGACGGCGACGACGCGATCCACGCGCTAACACTCGAGCACTATCCGGGCATGACCGAGCGCGAGCTCGAGCGGATCGAGGCGGCGGCGCACGCCCGCTGGCCGCTCCAGGCGAGCCTCGTCCTTCACCGCTACGGCCGCATGGAGCCGGGCGAGCCGATCGTGCTCGTCATCTGCTGCTCACGCCACCGAAAGGCGGCGTTCGACGCCTGCGCCTTCTTGATGGACTGGCTCAAGACCCAGGCGCCGTTCTGGAAGCTGGAGGAGACCGCCCACGGCGAGCGCTGGGTCGAGGCCAAGGCCAGCGACGAGGCGGCGGCGGCGCGCTGGAGCGCGGCATGATCGATCCCACGCCGCTGTTGGACCTCGACGTCGACACCCCCGCACTCGTGCTCGAGCTGGACGTGCTCGAGGCCAACCTGCACGCCATGACCGCCTTCGCCCGCGCGCGCGAGGTCGCGCTCCGGCCGCACGCCAAGACCCACAAATGCGCCGCGATCGGCCGGCTGCAGCTGATTGCCGGGGCCGTCGGCCTCTGCTGCGCCAAGCTCGGCGAGGCCGAGGCCCTCGCCGCCGAAGGGCTGGGGCCGCTGCTCGTCACCAGCCCGGTCGTCGGCCCGCGCAAGCTCGCGCGGCTGGCGCGACTGGCGCGCGCATCGCCGGGACTGATGGTCGTCGTCGACGACGTCGCGGCGACGGAGGCGCTCGCGCTGGCGATGGCGGCGGACGGCGCCGTGCTCGACGTCCTCGTCGACGTCGATCCGGGCATGGCCCGCACCGGCGCCGTCGGCATCGAGGCGGCGCTGGCGGTGGGCCGCGCCGTGGCGAACGCGCCCAACCTGCGCTTGCGTGGCGTGCAGTGCTACGCCGGCACCATCCAGCACCTCGCCGCCGCCGCGGAGCGCGCCGCCGCCGCCGAGCGCGTCCACGCCCAGCTTCGCGAGACGCTCGCCGCGCTCAGCGCGGCCGACCTGTCCGGCGAGATCGTGACGGGCAGCGGCACCGGCAGCTTCGCGCTCGACGCCACCGCCGGCGTCTTCACCGACCTGCAGGCGGGCTCCTACGCCTTCATGGACGACGAGTACGCGGCCAACGCGCCGCTCGCCGTCGACGAGCCGACCTTCGAGCGCTCGGCCTTTTTGTTGACCCAGGTGGTGAGCGCCAACCATGCCGGGCTCGCCACCATCGACGCCGGCTCGAAGAGCCTCTCCTTCGACGGGCCGCTGCCGAGCGTGCAGGCGCCCGCCGGCCTCGCCTACGCGCGCGCCGGCGACGAGTTCGGCAAGGTGGTGGGGGCGGCCCCGCCCGGCGTCGGCGAGCGCGTGCTGCTCGGTCTGCCGCACTGCGATCCCACCATCAACCTGCACGACGCCTTCGTCTGCGTGCGCGACGGCGTGCTCGTCGACCGCTGGCCCGTCACCGCCCGCGGCCGCGCCGACTGAGCGCCCTCACCACGAGGTGTTGGTCGCCTCCTTGCGCTGCTCGCGCTCGGCGTAGATGCGCAAGGGTGCGGTGCCGTGGTC
>JBKHCM010000018.1:0-37614 GCA_046541805.1 Alphaproteobacteria bacterium | reverse complement strand
GCCGCCTCGAGCTCGCGGGTCCGCTGCGCCAAAGCGTCCGCGGCCGCCCTCGCCGCCCGGAGCCCGCGCTCGGCCGCGGCGAGGGCGTCGGCCAGGCGCCGGCTCTCCTCGGGATCGTCGAGCTCGCCCAGGCGCGCGTCGATCTCGCCCAGGCGCGCGCGCGTCCGCTCGCTCGCGGCCGCCTTGTCCTCCAGCGCCGCCACCGTCGCGTCGAGCTCGCGGCGGCGGGTGAGGGCGGTCTCGTAGTCGCTGCGCGCCTTCGGCTTGCCGGTGGCGGTGACCAGCCGCTCGCGCTCGGCGCGGGCGCGCTCGAGCACCGCGTGCGCCCGCTCGCCGCCGACGACGTCGCCGACCTCGCGCGCCAAGAGCTCCTCGAGCGTGGCGTCGCCGGCGGTCGGCGGCGCCAGCGAGCGGCCCTGCGTGACCCAGAGGAGACCCGGCGGGCCGGCGTCGCTGCGCTCGGTTCCCAGCACCGCCTTGAGCCAGTCCTGCACGGCGTCGCCCGTGGCGATCGTGCGGTCGTGCGCGCGCTCGCTCACCCGGGCCCGCGGACGCGCGCCGAAGCGCTTTTCGAGGCGAAAGCCGGTGCCGCCGTGGTCGAGGTCGATCTCGATCTCGGGCGCGCCGCCGCCAGGGTCGGGGATCAGCGCCAGCACGTCGCGGTGCTTCGAGCTCGCCTTGAAGAAGAGGGCGGCACGCAGCGCGTCGACGAGGGTGCTCTTGCCGAACTCGTTGGGCGCGGCGAGGACGTTGACGCCGTCGCCGATGCCGTCGAGCGCGGCACCCTCGCCAGCGAAGCGGCGGACGTGACGCAGGCGGATGGCGCGCAGCTTCAAGGCTGGGTCGCCCAGCCGTAGAGCAGCTCGAGCGCGCGCCGGGCGGCGGGCTCGTCCGCCGCGCGCGCGGCGAGCGCTTCGGCCGCGGCGCGCAGGCTGCCGGTCTCGCCGAGGGCGTCGAGATCGCCCGCCCCGGCGAGGGTGAGGAGGTCGTCGTCGCGCCATTCGAGATGCGCGAGGCGGTGCGCCAGGGCCTCGAGGCGCGCGCCGAGCGCGGCGCGCTCGGCGAGGCCGAGGCTGCCCGCGAGCGTCACCCGCGCGAGCGTGCGCGAGGCCGGCACGGCGTCGTCGCGGGCGAGGCGGTCGACGGCCTCGAGGTCCATCCCAGACACCAGCGCCAGCCGCGCCTCGCGCCAGCGAAACCGAGCCGTCGCCACCGGCTCGATCCGCGGCGGCTCGGCCGGGCCCGCGACGGTGACGACGAGGCACCAGCCCGGATCGTTGGCGCGAAAGCGGTCGGGCTCGGGGGTGCCGGCGTACCAGGTGCGGCGATCGACCTCGAGCCGGCCGTGCCAGTCGCCCAACGCCAGATAGGCGAGCCCGGCGCGGGTGGCGCGGTCCGGCGCGATGAGGGCGCCGGCCTCGCCCGTGTCGGCGACGTCGGCGACGGCGCCGTGGGCGAGCCCGATCCGCGCGGCGTCGGCGGGCGTGGCGAGCCCGTCCCAAGCGGCGGTCGGATCGCCCTCGGCGCGCTTGGCGGTGAGCGGCGCGGGCAGGAGCCAGGCGTCGTCGGTGAGCGGCACCGGCGCGGGCTCGACGCAGAGATGGACGTTCGCCGGCGGGCCCAGCCGTACGAGGCGCTGCCACAGGCCGTCGGGTCGCGCCGGATCGTGATTGCCCGGCAGGAGCCACCAGTCGAGGTCGTTCGCCCGCGCCATCAGGTCGAGCGGCTGGCGCAGCGTCGCCGCGCTCGGGGTCTCGTGATCCCAGACGTCACCGGCGACCAGCACGTGAGCGGCGCCGTGCGCGCGCGCCGCCGCGGCGAGGCGGTCGATCGCGTCCAGGCGCGCGGCGCGCAGCCGGCCCGCCAGCTCGTCCGCAAAGCGGGTGAATGGCCGTCCCAACTGCCAATCGGCCGTGTGCACGAAACGCAGCGCCATGCTGGGGGGTTAGCGCGGCGGCGGCGGCGACGCCAGAGGCGGTCGGCCCCAGCACGGCCGTGGCCGACGGGTGCGGCTTGCGACGGTCGCGACGATCGCCATGTTGACGGGACGCGGCCCAGACGGCCGCGGGCGAGAGGAGGGCGCGATGCTCGAACGGCTGTTTCGCGGCTTTGGCGGGGACAGCGACACGGCACCGGCAACGGAGCAGGAGCGCACGCACGTCGCGGCCGCGGCGCTGTTGGTCACCGCCGCGGCGATGGACGACGTCTTCGACGACGCCGAGCGGGCCCGGATCGAGGCGTTGCTCGCCGGCCGCTTCGCCCTCGACGAGGCGGCGGCGCATCGCCTGCTCGCCGAGGCCGAGGCCCTCGCGATCGCCAGCGTCGACCTCCACGGCTTCACCCAGACCGTCAAGGAGGGCTTCGACTTCGACGAGCGCCTCGAGCTGCTCGAAATGGCCTGGGAGGTGGTCTACACCGACGGCGTGCTGCACGACCACGAGGCCAACCTGCTCAGGCGACTGGCCGGGCTCTTGGCCGTCAGCGATCGTGACAGCGGCGAGGCGCGGCGCCGCGTGCGCGCCAGGCTCGGCCTGGAATGAGCGATCCGAGCGCGGCCCATGGTCGTAGAAGTTGGCGTCGCATGGAGGTGAAGATGACCCAGCCCGACGACCCTCGACGCCGTCGCCAAGCCGCCTTGATGCAACTCGCCGCCGACGTGCTCCGGCGGTGCGGCCGGCGCGACGGCAGGGCCGCCGCGGTCGTCCGCGCCCTCGAAGGCGCCGCCGCCGGCGAACTCGTCGCACCCCGCCGCGACCGCGCCGCGGCGGTCTGAGCCCGCGGCGGGCGCGACTACGGCCGCGGCGAGCTGTTGGCGGGCGCGTCGCCGGCGTTGAAACGGCCGATATTGCCGATGAACTGCTGCACGACGTTGAGCTCGTTGCCGCCGGTGGGGGTCGCGTCCCTGACCGGCTGCACCGCACGGGCGTCGGCCAGCTCGAAGCGGTCGACCTCCTGAACGATTCCGAACTCGTCGAAGCGGACGCGGACGACGTCCTGGGCGGCGAGATCGCGATTAAAGAAGTTTTGTTCCTCGACCCGCCGTCCGACATAATACCAGGTGCGGTCGTCGAAGCTGGCGAGGGTGGAGGGCGTGCCCAAAAGCGACGACACGTCGCCGCGTGACGACCCGCCGGGGCGGATCTCCGCCACGCGGTCCTCGTCGAGGCGGTGGCCATGGGTCTCGACGTTGGTCGAACAGGCGCCCATGAGCAGGGCGAGGCCCAGCGTGACGTAGTGGAAGGGTGGCATCGTGAACGTTGAACTCCCGACGACGGGGACCTCTTGGTGGGGCCGGCTGGCCCGGCGCGGCCGGCGCTGGTTCGCGTCGGATGCCGCGGCGCGGCGGCGCGCCGCCGCGGCCGAGGCGCTCTACGACGCCGCCGTGGCCCAGGCTCGGCATCCGGGCTTTTACACCGAACTCGGCGTCCCCGACACCCACGACGGCCGGCTCGAGCTCGTGCAGCTGCACGTGATCTTGCTCCTGCGCCGGCTGCAGCGCGGCGGCGCCGAAGGCCAGGCGCTCGGCCAGGCGCTCTTCGACGCGTTCTTCCAAGACCTCGACCGCTCGCTGCGCGAGGGCGGCGTCGGCGATCTCTCCGTGGGCAAGTGGGTGAAGAGGATCGGCCAGCAGTTCTACGCTCGCGCGACCGTGCTCGAGCCGGCGCTCGCCCACGCCGACGCCCGTGCGCTCGAGACGGCGCTGGTGCAAAACGTCTACGCCGCCGGCGCGGACGCCGAGCGGGCGCGCGCGCTCGCCGCCTATCTGCTCGCCGCGGACGCCGCGCTGGGCGCTCAGGTCGACGCCGGCACGGCGCTCGACGCGTTGCGCCCGGGCGAGGTCGCTCCTATAAGCACGGGTTCGCCGGCGACGGCGTGACGATTGCGAGCCGAGCCCATGACCACGGACCCCGACGCCGTCTTCTCTCACCGTATCGCGCTGAAGCCGGGCGCCGAAGCGCGGCCGGTGACGGCCCGCACGGCCGATGCCGACGAGCGGGCGGCGGTCACCGCGTTGCTGGCGATCGACGCGGTCGAGGACCTCACCGTCGAGGCGCGGCTGGAGACGGTCGACGGTGTCTTTCGCTGCCGCGGCGAGGTCCGCGCGCGCGTCGTTCAGGCCTGTGTCGTCACCGGCCGGCCGGTGGTGCAGGAGGTCGCGGCCGGCTTCGAGCGTTTCCTCGTGGTGGGCGCGGCGCCCGCGGCCGCGGCCGCGATCGACGTCGACCCCGACGAGCGCGACGTCGACTATCTCGACGCGCCGGTGGTCGACATCGGCGCGATCGCCGTGGAAGAACTCGCGCTCGCGCTCGATCCCTATCCGCGCGCAGCGGACGCCGACGCCGTGCTCGCCGCCTCCAACGCGGCGACGGACGATGCGGCGGCCCGGCGCCCCTTCGCCGTGCTTGCGCGCAAGCGCGTCGCGTCCTAGACAGCACAGCCGAACAAGGATCAGAGACAGATGGCGGTCCCTCGCAAGAAGGTAACGCGCTCGCGGCGTGGTCAACGGCGCTCGCATTTGGCCCTCGTGCCGCAGAACATGAGCGAGTGTCCCAACTGCGGCGAGCTCAAGCGGACGCATCACGTCTGCGGCGCCTGCGGCTACTACGACGGCCGCGAGGTGGTGGCGGCCAAGCCGGAGACCGACGCCGACGACGACGCGGCCTGAGCCGGTGACGGCCGGCGCCATCACCTTGGCGCTCGACGCCATGGGCGGCGACGCGGCGCCGCATATGGTGGTGGCGGGTGCGGAGCGCGCGCTGGACGACCACCCCGACGTTCGGTTTCGCATCTTCGGCGATCAGGCGCGGCTCGAGCCGCTGCTCAAGGCCGTGCCGCGGTTGCGCGCGCGGTCCGAGCTGCACCACACCGACGAGGTCGTCGCCGACGACGCCAAGCCGACGGCGGCGCTGCGCCAGGCCCGGGCCTCGTCGATGCGGCTCGCGGTCGACGCGGTGCGCCAGCACGAGGCCGATGCCGCGGTCTCGGCGGGCAACACCGGTGCCTTGATGGCGATGGCCAAGGTGCTCTTGCGGACGCTGCCGGGGATCGACCGGCCGGCGATCGCCTCGGTGATGCCGGCGGCCAAGCGGCCGGTGGTGATCCTCGATCTCGGCGCCAACGCCGAATGCGATGCCACCAACCTCGTCCAGTTCGCGCTGATGGGGACGGTGTTCGCGCGCACGGTGTTGGGGGTGCCGGAGCCCTCGGTGGCGCTGTTGAACATCGGCACCGAGGCGCTCAAGGGCGACGACGTGGTCCAACAGGCGGCGAACCGCCTCAGGGCCGGTGAGCTGCCGATCCGCTTCGAGGGCTTCGTCGAAGGCACCGGGCTCATGGCCGGCAGCGTCGACGTCGTCGTCACCGACGGCTTCACCGGCAACGTCGCGCTCAAGGTCGCCGAGGGCACCGCGCGCCTCATCATCGACCGCTTTCGCGACACGCTCGCCGACAGCTGGGCGGCCAAGCTCGGCGTCTTGCTGGCGCGGCGCAGCCTCGGTCGGCTCAAGGCCAAGCTCGACCCGCAGCGCTACAACGGCGCGATGTTCCTGGGCCTGGGTGGCGTGGTGGTGAAGAGCCACGGCTCGGCCAACGCCGCCGGCTTCGCCAACGCGATCAACGTCGCCGTCGATCTGGTCCAGGGCGGCGCCAACGCCCGCATCGGCGAGGAACTCGCCCAGTACGCCCATCCCGTCACCGGAGCGGCGTCGTGACGGTGGCCACGCCCTTTCGCGCGGTGATCAGGGGCTGGGGCGGCTACGTGCCGGCGCGGGTGGTCAGCAACGACGACCTCGCCGCGCAGATGGACACCTCCGATGCCTGGATCCGCTCGCGCACGGGCATCCGGCAGCGTCATATCGCGGCAGCCGGCGAGCTCACCTCGGATCTGGCCGTGGCGGCGGCGCGGCCCGCGCTCGCGCGCGCGGGTGTCACCGCCGCGGACGTGGATCTGATCGTCTGCGCCACGTCGACGCCGGATCACACCTTTCCCGCCACCGCGACCGCGGTCCAGCGCAAGCTCGAATGCCCGATCGGCATCGCCTTCGACGTGCAGGCGGTCTGCTCCGGCTTTCCCTACGCGCTGACGATCGCGGACCAGTTCCTGCGCCTCGGTCAGGCACGGACCGCGCTGGTGATCGGCGCGGAGACCTTCTCGCGGCTGATGGACTGGTCGGACCGCGGCACCTCGGTACTGTTCGGGGACGGCGCCGGTGCGCTCGTGCTCGCCGCCGAGCCGGCGGGCGAACCCGGCGACGACGCGGCCGCGCCGCGTGGGATCCTCGCGAGCTATCTCGGCGCCGACGGCCGCCACTACGACGACCTCTACGTCGACGGTGGGCCCTCGACGACGGGCACGACCGGCCACCTGCGCATGAACGGCCAGGAGGTCTACCGCCATGCCGTGGCGATGCTGTCGGCGGCGGTCTGCGAGGTGTTGGACCGCGCCGGGCTCGGGCTCGACGAGGTCGCGTGGATCGCCCCGCATCAGGCCAACAAGCGCATCATCGACGCCGTCGCCAAGCGGCTGGGCGTCTCGGCGGAGCGGGTGCTCATGGCGGTCGACCGCCACGCCAACACCTCGGCGGCGTCGATCCCGCTGGCGCTCGACCTGGCCGCCGGCGACGGTCGCCTGAAGCCCGGCGATCTCGTCGTGGCGACGGCGATGGGTGGCGGCTTCACCTGGGGGGCCGTCGCCTTTCGTTGGTAGGCGACGCCGCGCGTCGCGTGATCGCCGTGCGTTGCGGGCACCGCTTCGCGAAGGGCCGTCGTGCGTTGACCTTAGCGCTTGGAATGGTTACGTTTTTAGCGCGTCAAGGGGAACGAGGCGGATGGGTGATCGCACGGTCACGCGGGCCGATCTGGCGGAAGCGGTCTACCATGAGGTGGGACTGTCGCGCAGCGAGTCGGCGACGCTCGTCGATTCGATCCTGGACGAGGTCAGCCAATCGTTGAGAAACGACGGCACGGTGAAGATCTCGTCCTTCGGCACCTTCGTGGTGCGGACCAAGGGAGAGCGCGTCGGCCGCAACCCGAAGACCGGCGACGAGGTGCCGATCCTACCGCGGCGGGTCATCGTCTTCCGGCCCTCGCAAGTCTTGAAGGAGCGGATCAATCCGCACTTGGCCGAGACCGCGTCGTGAGCGGGACGGCCGCGCGCGCCGCCGAGAACGGCCGGACCGGGGACGGCAACGGTGAGGAGGCGCGGGATGGCACGCGCGGCGGCAAGTCGCCGGCGGCCTTTCGGACCATCAGCGAAGTCGCCCACGAGCTCGACGTCGCGCAGCACGTCCTGCGCTTTTGGGAGAGCAAGTTCCCGCAGGTGAAGCCGCTCAAGCGCGGGGGCGGGCGCCGCTACTACCGGCCCGAGGACGTCGAGCTGCTGCGGCGCATCCGCGGTTTGCTCTACGAGGAAGGCTACACCATCAAGGGGGTGCAAAAGCTGCTGCGGACGCGCCGCCAGCCGCCGGCGCCGGGTGAGATCGCGACCGCGCTGGAGGAGCGCGAGGCCGGCCACGAGCGCGACGCGGCGCACGAGGGCGCGCCCGATCCCGAGCGGTTGCGCGCGCTGCGCGACGAGCTCGCGGCACTCCGCGATCGCCTCCGCGCCGCCGCCGAATAGAGCCGCGCACCCGCCTTGTGCCGGTCCGCCGGCCTCGTTATACCCCTCCTGTTCGGAGCGTAGCGCAGCCTGGTAGCGCACTTGTCTGGGGGACAAGGGGTCGTGGGTTCAAATCCCGCCGCTCCGACCATCTCGGTTCCCCGGCCGCCGCGACGGATCGCCCATCTGCGCTCACGGCGGCGCCTTCTCGACTTGGTGGAGATAGTCCGGGTTCGTCACCGCCAGGCGGGCCGCCACGTGCGGGCGCAGGGCGCGAGCCCGCGCGGCGGCGGTGCCGACGCTCGCGACGGCGCGCGTCGACCAGGCCGTGCCGGGCTGCTCGAGGGCGCGGGCGACGAGACCGATCGCGTTGGCGATCATCGCGGCGTCGATCCTGGCGTCGCCCGCGAGCTCCGGGCGCACGCGGCGCTCGAGGATGTCGCGGGCGCTCGCCAAGAGCGCCGCCATGGCGTGGGGGTCATCGATCTCCATCGAGCGCCTCGATCAGGTCCAAGATGTCCCATTCCAGCTGCGGTAGGACCGCGCCCGTGAGCGCCAGCTCGAGGCTCGGCTCCTGGGCGACGTAGTGCCGCGCCGCCTGCTGCAGCGCGATCACCGCCCACCGCACCGTTCCCATCAGCTGCCAGTAGCGCAGGGCCCGGGGCTCGACCGCGGTGGCGGCCGCGGCCTCGTAGGCGTCGACGAAGGCGGCCTTGGAGGCGAGCCCGCCGGCCTCGACGCGCCAACGCCCGAAGCGCCAGTACCGGCCCAAAAACCAACCCAGGTCCTCCAGCGGATCGCTGTAGGCCGCGAACTCCCAATCCAACACGGCGCTGAGCTCGCCTCGGTCGACCAGCACGTTGCCGAGGCGGAAATCGGCGTGGACGAGCGTGCGCCGCGGCGTTGCCGGCGCGCGCTCGGCGAGGACGTCGAGGGCGAGGTCCAAGACCGGGTTCGTCACCCCCAGCGCCGCCAGGTGGTCGCGGTACGCGGCGACGCGGAAGGCGGCCGGCTGCGCGGGCAGCGGCAAAAAGTCGAGGCCCGCGACCGGCGCGGTGAGGCTGTGCAGCCGCGCCAGCTCCGCCGCCAGCCGACGGGCCAGGGGCGGGCCCCAATGCCCGATCTTCGGATCGCGTGCCAAGACGCGCGCGCGGGCTTCGCCCGGATGGCGGCTCATGACGTAGAACGGCCGGCCGAGGACCCGAGCGTCGGGGCAGAGCGCGATCGGCGCAGGCACCGTGACGCCGGCGCGATGGACGACCTCGAGAATGCGGTATTCCTCGACCTTGCCCCAGCTCATCGCCACGCCCGAGGTGGCGTCGGTCCGTAGCACCCAGGCCTGTGGCGCGCCGTCGACCTCGACGTCGAGCGCCCAGTTCTCCTGAATGGCGCCGCCTTCGAGCCGCGCCAGGCCCGTCACCGTCACCGCCCCGCCCAGCGCCTCGGCAAGCCAGGGGGCGAGACGGTCGGCCGGGGCCTCCGGCAGCGTGGTCACGGCGTCCCGCCAGCCCAGGCGATCGTGGCGGGGCCGTCGCCCAGAAAGCGCTGCGCCACCACCAAGCGGTGCACCGCCGAGGCGCCGTGCACCAGCCGCGCCCGGCGCGCGTAGCGGCACCTCCCTTCGCGCCGCCGGTCCTCGGCGTGGCCGAGCCCGCCCTCGAGCGGCATCGCCGTGTCGACGGCGTGGCGCAGCGCGTCGGTGCCCGGCATCTTCGCCATCGAGAGCTCGCTGCGGACGGGGTGGCCCTGCGCCAGGAGCCGCGCCGCGCGCATGATCAACCGGCGCCCGGTGTGCATCCGCCTCGCCGCCTCGCCGAGGAAACCCGGCACCCTTTCCTGGTCGACGCGGCGCGCGCCGACATCATGCCGGCGGGATCGGAGCCGGCGCTCGCCGGGGGCTCGGTCAGGACGATCGAGGAGCGCCCACGACCCTCGCAGATGGCCTGGAGTGAGCGCGCCTTCGGCGCGGCTGTGCCGAGCTCGTTCCAGACGTCCAAGACGTCCCTGTTGCCGTCGTCGGGGGGCGGCGGCAGCGAGGCGGACGGGTCCGAAACGAGCGCGCCCCCAGGCCCTGTAAAGTGCCGCCATGCCGACGGGCCCGAAGCCGATGCCGCCGAGCTCGCGCGGCCTCTGCGGGCCCCGGGGCCCGGCGGCGGTGACCGCGCCGTCCACGGCTAGACGCCCGCCACCCGGTGGCCGCCGTCGACCGGCACCACCGCGCCGGTCATGTAGCGCCCGGCGTCGCCCGCCAGCAGCAAAAGCGGGCCGTCGAGGTCCTCCATCCGGCCGAGCCGGCGCTGCGGGACGCGCGCGACGAGGCGCTCGCCGCTCTCGCTCTCCAGCATCTCGCGGTTGAGGTCGGTCTTGAAGTAGCCGGGCGCCAGGGCGTTCACCCGGATGCCGTGGGGGGCGAGATCGAGCGCCATCTGCTCGGTCAGATGGGCCACCCCGGCCTTGCTGGCGCAGTAGGCCGGCACGCCCGCGCGCGTGGCGAAGCTCAACAGCGAGGCGATGTTGACGATCGCACCGGGACGGCCGGCGGCGATCAGGCGTTCGGCGACCCGCTGGCTCACGGCGTAGACGGCGGTGAGGTTGACGGCCACGACCTCGGCGAAGGCGTGGTCGGCGAGCTCGCGCGGGCTCTTGTTCCGCTCGACGATGCCGGCGTTGTTGACGAGCAGGTCGACCAGCCCGAAGCGCTCGGCCACGCGCTCGAGGGCGGCGTCGATCGAGGCGGTGTCGGTGACGTCGAGGGCGACGGCCATGGCGGCGGCGCCGTCGGCCTGGAGCGCGTCGGCGAGCGCGTGGCAGCGCGCCTCGCGCCGGGCGGCGACGACGACCCGTGCGCCGGCCCGCGCCAGCACGCGCGCGAAATGCGCGCCCAGGCCCCCCGAGGCCCCGGTCACCAGCGCCGTGCGCCCCTTGAGCCCCATGTTCACCGCCATCATCGCCTCCCCCGGCCGCGCCGGCGCCGCGCCGTTTTGATCTCCTCCAGCGTCACCGGCCGGAAGTCCCAGGCGTCGACGCCGACGTCGGCTTGGCGGGTGAGCGGCTGCAGGCGCCCGTGGCTGTGCCCGTGCAGGTTCCACGCGGCTTTGCCCTGGCCGTTCCAGACGCGCAAGGCGTAATGGCAGAGGACGACTGCGGTGCCGTCGACGGTGAGCTCGGCGAAGTCGCCGACGCTCGCCCAGCCCGCGGCCGCGCGCGTGGCCTCCGGGTCGTTGTTGCCGGCGATCAGGTGCTTGATGCCGTGGAGCCGCGCCAACAGCGCCTCGACGGCCGGCCGGTCGAAGCGAATGGCGAGGTCGCCCAGATGCCAGACGCTGTCGGTCGCGCCGACCGTCGCGTTCCAGCGCTGGATCATCTGGGCGTCCATGGCCGCGGTGTCGGTGAAGGGGCGCTTGAACAGGCCACGGGCGGCACCCTGGCCGAAATGATGGTCGGCGGTGAAGAAGACGGACAAGGCGGCTCCCGGCGCGACGTTCGCGGTGTGTTAACCCGTGACGTCGAGGCTGCGGAAGTCCACAACTCGCGGAGATCAGGTCGGTGCGCGCGCTGTTCCTCCAACCCGGCCGCTTCGCGCTGTTGCGCCTCGTCGTCCTCGCCCTCGCGGGCCTGACGCTGGTGGCGCTCGCGGCGTCGGAAGCGCCGACACGCGGCGGCGATCGGCCGCCGCCGGCGGGCGTCGTCGTCGGCTGAGCGGCGGGAACCGGGGGACCTTCCGCGGCACTCGTGGCAACAGAGGCGGCGTGCCGTCGTCGTCATCCACGCGCGAAAGGACAAGCCATGGGCTTTTGGCAACGCTTGGCCGTGACGATCCTGGTCGTGCTCGCCTTCAGCGGGCTGTTGCACGTCGCCTGGCAGGCGCTCTTGGGCTTCGCCATGCCGGCCTATCTGGCGGGCCTGGTGGGGGGGCTCGTAGCGCTGCCGGTGTGGGAGTACCTCCAGCTTCGCCACCGCAGCAAGGCGCCTTGAGCGGCGTGGCGGCGGGCTTGTAAGCGCCGCCCCGGCCGGCCATCCTCGCCGCCATGTGCGGACGGTTTCTCCTCTACAGCTCCGTCGACACGCTCGCGCGCACCTTCGGGCTCGCGCCCACCGACCAGCGGGTGAACCTCGGGCCACGCTACAACATCGCGCCGACGCAGGAGGTGGCCACCGTCGGCCGCAACAAGGCGGGCGGGCGCGGGCTCGCCATGATGCACTGGGGGCTGATCCCCTCCTGGGCGAAGGACCGCAGCCTCGCCGCCAAGATGATCAACGCCCGCGGCGAGAGCGTCCACGAGAAGCCGGCCTTCCGCGCCGCCTTCAAGTCCCGGCGCTGCCTGATCCCCGCCGACGGCTTCTACGAGTGGCACAGCGAGAACGGCCGCAAGCGGCCCTACGTCCTGGAGCCGGCCGCCGGCGGGCCGATGGCGCTGGGCGGCCTGTTCGAGCGCTGGCGCGACCCCGAGAACGGCGATCTCTGGAGCTGCACGATCGTCACCACCGACGCCAGCGCCGACATCGCGCATCTCCACCACCGCATGCCGCTGGTGCTCACGGCCGCCCACTGGGACGCCTGGCTCGACGCCGCGCCGGACGAGGCCCGCAGCCTCGTCGGCCCCGCCCCCGAAGGCACGCTGCGCTTTCGCCCGGTCGACCAGCGGGTGAACAACGTGAAGAACGACGACCCTGAGCTGATCGCCCCGCCGCCGGAACTCGGGCCGTAGGGCCGATCCGCCGACAACGCCCTGATTGATAAAGACAAAGTGGCGATCTGGGTTCGTTCGTCAAAACTCGCGAGCGATCCGCCTTCGCCGCCCGAAGGCGCCGCCCGAAGGCGCCGCCCGAAGGCACCGCGCGCCGCGATCCAAGCTAACCGAAACCGCCCGCCGTCGCGCCGCCCACGAAGGTGGCGAAGCGGCGGGCGACCTTGCGGACCCGCCCGCGCGCCCTTATCGAACCGCCCCGTCACGAGGGGGAGGCGAGATGATGGACGACCCGCGGGCGCTCCTGCGCCGGCTGTTCGACGCCGCGGTCGCCGCGGCCGACCCGGCGCGCATCGTGCCGGCGCATCTGCCGAAGCGGCCGAAGGGCCGCACGGTCGTGGTCGGTGCCGGCAAGGCGTCGGCGGCGATGGCGCGGGCGTTCGACGCGGCCTGGGACGGTCCGCTCGACGGCCTCGTCGTCACCCGCTACGGCCACGGGGTAAGGTGCGCGCGCATCGAGATCGTCGAGGCGGCGCATCCGACGCCCGATCGGGCCGGCTTCGACGCGGCGCGGCGCATCGTCGAGCGGGTCTCGGCGCTCGGCGAGGACGACCTCGTCGTGGCGCTGATCTCGGGCGGCGGCTCGGCGCTCTTGACCGTGCCGGCGCCAGGGCTGACGCTCGAGGACAAGCAGGCGGTCAACCGCGCGCTGCTGCGCTCGGGCGCCGACATCCGCGAGATGAACACGGTCCGCCGCCACCTCTCGGGCGTCAAGGGTGGCCGGCTCGCGGCGACGGCCCATCCGGCGCGGGTCGTCTCGCTGCTGATCTCCGACGTGCCCGGCGACGATCCGTCGGCCGTGGCCTCGGGGCCGACCGTGGCGGACCCCTCGACGCTCGCGGACGCCCGCGAGATCGTCCGCCGCTACGCCCTCGACCTGCCGGAGGCCGCCCGCCGCGCCCTGGAGGACCCTGCCAACGAGACGCCGAAGCCCGGCGATCCCGCGCTCGCCCGCGCCGAGACCCGCCTCGTCGCCACGCCCAAGGCGTCGCTCGACGCCGCCGCCGCGGCGGCGCGCGCCGAAGGTCTCACGCCGCTGGTCCTCGGCGACGCCATCGAGGGCGAGGCCCGCGAGGTCGGCACGGCGCTGGCCGGCATCGCGCGCTACGCCGCCCGCGTCGGCGAGCCGGTGGCGGCCCCGGCGGTCATCCTTTCGGGCGGCGAGACGACGGTCACCGTCACGGGCGAGGGCGGCAGGGGCGGGCGCAACACCGAGTTCCTGTTGGGCCTGGCGCTCGCCCTCGACGGGGCGACGGGGATCGCCGCCGTCGCGGCCGACACCGACGGCATCGACGGCGCCGAGGACAACGCCGGCGCCTTCGTTCTGCCCGACACACTCGCCCGCATGCGCGCCGCCGGCCTCGACCCGGCGGCGCGGCTCGCCGCCAACGACGCCTATTCGGCCTTCGCCGCGGTCGACGACCTCCTGGTCACCGGACCGACATTGACGAACGTCAATGATTTTCGGGGCGTGCTCATCCACCGGTGAGCATCAGCGCCCCGTGCGCCCGGCACGGGACCCGGGCTTGCGGAGCACAGAACCCCAACGCGTAAAAAAAAGGGACCCGTTTGCTCCCATCTTGAAAATACCACGAGCGCAAAGGGCCCCCTTGCGTTCGGATCGGCCGCCGTGTTACTCGCCCTCCATCTTTGCTTTATCGTTGGAGAAAACGTCGTGCGTGTATTCCTTGCCGCCTTGGGCCTTGCCCTGATCACGGCGCCCGGGCATGCCGCGTTCTCGTCGATCGAACCCGGGCTCGACCCGTTCACGGTCGATTTCACGGACGATGGGACCGCGGCTTTGGGTGCGTCCAGCACATTCGACGGGATCGTGAAGGCGACGGCATCCGGCAACGACTGGCATGATCAACTGACGCAGACGGGTGGCGCCGGTCTCGGGGTCGGTCCCGACGCGTTCGGGCTCGGCGACGAGGTCGACAACGTTCTCGGGTTCGGGTTCAGTGAATCGATCACACTGACGTTCCTCGGTCCGTTCAAGCTCGAGAGCGTCGGCATTGCCAATGCCGGTGACGACGGGCATTTCTTTAGTGATCCAACTGGAATTGTCGTGGACGGCACGCGCTTTCAGAGTTCCGAGCGTTGGGCTTGGCGGACGGCCGACGCCAGTGATCCGGACAACAAGACGTCGACCCTCGTCTATGCCGGGGACACGTTGGCGCCGAACGCGACGTTGACGTTCAGCGCGCAAAAGGGCGACAGCTTCAGCATCGCCGGCATCACCGGGCAAGTGGTGCCGCTGCCGGCGGCGGCCTGGCTGTTCATCGGCGGCCTCGCCGGCATCGGTGGCTACGTGCGCTACGGCCGGTGCCGCGTCGAGGCCTGATCGCCTCCGGCGGCGGACCGTCGCCCGCCCGCGCCCTCGCCCCGCCGACCTCGAAAAGCCGCGCACGAGCCCGGCGACGCGCGCGCCGGCGACGGCGAGGGCCGGGGCCAGAGCTCGAGGCTCAGGCCTCGGTCACCAGCACGAGCTTGCCGACGGTCGCCCCGCTCTCGAGCCGGCGGTGGGCTTCGGCCACCTCGGCGAGCGGCAGGGTGGCGATCGGCGGCAGGCGGACCGTGCCGGCGTCGACCAAGGCGGTGACGGCGGCGAGGTCCGCGCGCATCTCCGCCCGCCGGTCGAACAGATAGGCGAGGTTGAAGCCGAGCACGCCGCGGTTGTCGGCGCACAGCCGCATCGGATCGAAGCGCGGCCGGGTGAGGTAGGCCCAGCCGCTGCGCCACCAGCGCACGCCGCCGCCGCCGGTGAGGCCGTGGGCGCCGTAGACGACGAGCCGGCCGGTAGGCGCGAGGCGGCGATAGGAGCGCCGCCAGCTCGCCGGTCCCTGGGCGTCGAACACCGCCTGATAGGCGGTGGCGTCCGTCCGGTCGGCGGCGCCGTCGCGGACGAGGCAGTGCCTCGCACCGAGGCCGCGGACGGCGCGGCACTTCTCGCCCCGCCCGACGCTGCCGGTGACGGCGAGCCCGTCGGCGCGGGCGAGCTGGACGAGCCAGTGGCCGACGCCGCCGGCGGCGCTGTGGACGAGGACGGGCGAGCCGGCCGGCGCGCCGGCGAGGCGCAGCGCGTGGCGGGCGGTGAGCGCCTGCACGGGCACGGCGGCGCCCGCCGCCATCGACCAGCCGGCGGGCAGCGGAAAGGTGAGGGCGGCGTCGACCGTGACCGCCTCGGCGTAGGCGTCGAAGCGGGTGAGCGCGACGACCGGGCGCCCCAGATGGTCTGTCGGGTCGAGGTCGGGGCCGACGGCGTCGATCTCGCCCGCGAGCTCGAAGCCGGGCGTGATCGGCCAGCCGACATCGCGTCTGGCCGGCGCGTAGACGCCCATGCGGACGAGGCCGTCGGCGAAGTTCACCCCGATGGCGCGAGTGCGCACGCGGACCTGGCCCGGTCCGGGCGCCGGCGGCGAGAACGGCTCGAGCCGCAGTCGGTGGTAGCCGCCGGGGCGGTGGATACGGACGCGCTGAAAGGTCGACGGCGGGGGCGGCGCGGCGTTCATCGGCCGCGAGCATCGTCGCGGCGTGCGCCGGCGTCCAGCCGCGGCGGGGGTGCGTTTCGGAAAGGCTCCCATGACCGGCGCCATCATCGGGTGGTCGCCAATCGGCTTCGCCACGAGCGCGGACCCTACGGTCGCGCATCCGATCTTCGAGGTCGCCGCCGCGGCGCTCGCCCACGCCGCGCGAGCCGACGGCCGTCGAAGCCGTCGACATCGCCCGCTTGCACGGCGGCTTCCGGCGGCAGGCATGTCCGGCCTCGCTCGTCCTCGGCCGCGATCCGGCACCGCGCGTCAAGCCGGCGACGCCGGTCGAGTACGCCGGTGCCGCCGGCAGCGCCGCGATCCACCTGGGCCTCGACATGATCGCTGTCAGGCGGTCGCGGCGCGCCCCGATCGGCGAGAGACGCGCGTCCCATCTGGCGATCTCGAGGCGGAGGGTGAGAGCGAAGGCGGCTTCGCCGGCGTCTTCAAGAGGGGCGCTGTCGCCGTCGCGAACTCCGCGAGCGTGCTCGAGCGGCGACGCCGAGGCCCGACGCCGGCGCGGGGCTACTCCTCGATGCTCTCGCCGAACGCCGACAGCCCCTCGGCCAAATAGTCGGCGAGGAGCGGCATCCCGAGCAGGTACTCGGCGGTGCGGTCGTTGTGGACCCGGTTGGCCTCCTCGAGCGCCTGGTCCCATTCGTCGGGGCCGTAGCTGCCGCGCCCAACCCAGGTCAGCGCCACCAGCTCGGCCTGCTCGTCCTCGTTGAGCTCGTTGATGATCTCGCGGAGCTCGCCGTACATGGCGTCGGTCTCGGGACTCTCGTCGAGGTCGGCGTCCTCCAAGAGTTCGTCGCTGGTGTGCGGCCCGGTTGCCTCGAGCTCGTCGTCCTCGTCGCCGTTCTCCATCCCCGCGTCGAAGATCCGCGCCTTCTCGATGACGAAGCGGACTTTGTCGGGGTCGATCGTGAACATCGCGTCTCGCCTCTCAACGTCGCTCGCGCGAAGCGACGGTCGTTCGTTGTGGTGCCACCCGATCCTTCGATCCGCTCGTTGTGGACGACGGCGCCGGAGGCCGCAAAGCAATCCGGCCCGCCGATTTCTCGACTTTAGCGCCATGATGGAAGATCGGTGCCGCAGCGCGGCCGCCGGTGCGCGGGCCGGCCAACCGGCGGCTGCGAGCGGCCGGCGCAGGCCCACCGGCCCGCGCCGGTGGCGGGGTCAACCGCGCTGCTCGACCGGCACGTAAGGGCGCTCGCCGGCGCCGACGTAGAGCTGGCGGGGACGGCCGATCTTCTGTTCGGGGTCCTCGATCATCTCGTTCCACTGCGCGAGCCAGCCGACGGTCCGCGCCAGCGCGAAGATCGCCGTGAACATCGAGGTCGGGATGTTCATCGCCTCCAGGATGATCCCGGAATAAAAGTCGACGTTGGGAAACAGCTTCCGCTCGCGGAAATACTCGTCCTCGAGCGCGATCCGCTCCAGTTCCTTGGCGATGGCGAGCTTCGGGTTGTTCTTTTTGCCGAGGAGATCGAGGACTTCGTCAGCGCTGGACTTCAGGACGCCGGCGCGGGGATCGTAGTTCTTGTAGACGCGGTGGCCGAAGCCCATCAGGCGGAACGGGTCGTCTTTGTCCTTGGCGCGGGCGATGAACTCGGGGATGCGCTCGACCGAGCCGATCTCGCCCAGCATCTGCACCACCGCCTCGTTGGCGCCGCCGTGCGCCGGGCCCCAGAGCGAGGCGATGCCGGCGGAGATGGCGGCGTAGGGCGACGCCCCGGTCGAGCCCACCAGCCGCACCGTCGAGGTCGACGCGTTCTGCTCGTGGTCGGCGTGCAGGATGAAGATCCGATCGAGCGCGCTCGCCAGGATCGGGTCGACCTTGTAGGGCTCGCACGGCACGCCGAAGGTCATGTGCAGGAAGTTGCCGGCGTAGGACAGGTGGTTCTGCGGATACATGAACGGCTGGCCCAGCGAGTACTTGAAGGCCATGGCCGCGATCGTCGGCATCTTGGCGATCAACCGGTAGGTCGCGATCATCCGGTTGTGCGGGTCGTTGATGTCGAGATCTTCGTGGTAGAAGGCGGACAGCGCGCCGACGACGGCGATCATCACCGCCATCGGGTGCGCGTCGCGGCGGAAGCCACGGATCAGGGTGGTGATCTGCTCGTGAACCATGGTGTGGTAGGTCACACCGTTCACGAAGGTGTCGAGTTGCGGCCGCGTCGGCAACTCACCGTAGAGGATCAGATAGCAGACCTCGAGGAAGTCGCTGTGCTCCGCGAGGTCCTCGATCCGGTAGCCGCGGTGCAGCAGGACGCCCCGGTCCCCGTCGATGTAGGTGATCTTCGAGCGGCACGACGCCGTCGAGGTGAAACCGGGGTCGTAGGTGAATCGACCCGTCTCCGCATACAGTTTACGAATATCGAAGACGGCGGGTCCGACGGTCCCGGAAAGCACCGGCAGCTCGGCGGCCGGTTCACCACCGCTCACCAATTTCGCGCTGGTGTCGTTCGACATGTGCCTTCGTCCTCCGTTCGCGGGTCTAAGCGCGGTGCGACGCGGCACCCCCGCCGCAGCGGTGGGCGGACCATAGGGTCGCCATTGCCCCCGATCAATTCGGCCACGCCTGCGACCTTTCGGGTGTCAAACCCGTTCATGCAGCGCGTCGTCGAGCCGCGCCAGCACCTCGTCGCGGCCGAGCGCCGTCATCACCTCGAAGAGCCCGGGCGAGACCCCGCGGCCGGTGAGGGCGGCGCGGATCGGCTGCGCCAGCTTGCCGAAGCCGACGCCGAGACGCTCGGCGACGGCGCGGGCATGCGCCTCGAGCGCGGTCTCGGTGAAGGCCGGCTCCTCGCGCCCCAAGGCCGCGCGGTAAGCGGCGAGCCGGGCGCGGGCGTCGGCGTCGAGGAGCTTGCGGGCCTTGTCGTCGAGGGCGAGCGGGCGCGCGGCGACGTAGAAGACGGCCGCCTCGGCGAGGTCGTCGAGCCGCCGGGCGCGTTGCTTGAGCCCGCCCATCCCGGCGCGCAGGCGCTGCTGGCCGGTGGCGTCGACGGGATGGCCCATGGCCTCCAGCCGCGGCACCACCAGGTCGACCAACGCCTCGTCGTCGCGTTCGCGCAGGTAGTGGGCGTTGAGCGCGGTCAGCTTGTCGAGATCGAAGCGCGCCGCCGCGCGGCCGCAGCCGGCGAAATCGAACCAGCGGATCGCGTCCTCGGTCGAGATGATCTCGTCGTCGCCGTGGCCCCAGCCGAGGCGCAAAAGATAGTTGCGCATCGCCTCCGGCAAAAAGCCCATCTCGCGGTAGGCGGCGACGCCCAACGCCCCGTGGCGCTTGGAGAGCTTGGCGCCGTCGGGGCCGTGGATCAGCGGGATGTGGGCGAAGCTCGGCAGCGCCCAGCCCAGCGCCTCGAACACCTTGGCCTGGCGAAAGGCGTTGTTGAGGTGGTCGTCGCCGCGGATGACGTGGCTGACCCCCATGTCGTGGTCGTCGACCACGACCGAGAGCATGTAGGTGGGGCTGCCGTCGGCGCGCAGCAGCACCATGTCGTCGAGCTCGGCGTTCTGGACGACGACGCGGCCTTGGACCTCGTCCTCGATCACGCTCTCGCCGCTTTGGGGCATCTTGATGCGGATCACCGGGTCGACGCCCGCGGGCGCCTCGCGCGGGTCGCGGTCGCGCCAGGTGCCGTCGTAGCGCACCGGCCGCTTCTCGGCGCGGGCGCGCGCGCGCATCGCCTCGAGTTCCTCCTGGCTGCACCAGCAGCGATAGGCGCGGCCCTCGGCGACCATGCGCAGCGCGCAGTCGACGTGCCGCTCGCGCCGGCTGTGCTGGTAGACGGGCGGCTCGTCGGGGACGAGGCCGAGCCAGTCGAGACCGTCGAAGATGGCGTCGATGGCTTCGTGAGTCGAGCGGGCGCGATCGGTGTCCTCGATCCGCAACAAGAACTTGCCGCCGTGATGGCGGGCGTAGAGCCAGTTGAAGAGCGCCGTGCGCGCGCCGCCGATGTGCAGGAAACCGGTGGGCGAAGGCGCGAAGCGTGTGATAACCGTCACGAGAGAACCTTCGTCGGCCTGGCGTCAGATCGCGGGCGCAACGGGATAGCACGATCCGATTGGACCACAAGCGCGCCATCGATCGCGAGGTTGCCCCCGCCGAGTTCGCGCAGCGCCTCGCCCGCCGCCTGATCGGGGCGTTCAGGGCCCAGCGCGAGCGCCGCCTGCTGGCGATCCCGCTGCCGCTCGCCCTCGGCATCGCCTGGTATCACGGGCTCGCCGACGAGCCGCCGACGCGCACGCTCGCCGTCGCCGCGGTCGCCGCCGCGCTCGCTTTGGCCCTCGCCTTCGCCCGCCGCGAGGTCCCCTGGCGCGCCGCCGGCGTGGCGCTCGCGCTCGTCGCGAGCGGCTTCGCGCTCGCCCAATGGCAGACGCTGCGGATGCACCAGCCGCAGCTGGAGCGGGCGACGACGACCAGCTTCGAGGCCCGCGTCCTGCTCGTCGAGCCGCGTGACGACGGCGCCCGGCTGACGCTCAGGCGGGAGCCCGCACCGCCGGGCGGGCCGCACACGGTGCGGATGACCGTCCGCAGCCTCGCCGAGGTCGTCCGCGTCGGCGACGTCGTGCGCGTCTACGGGCGCCTGCTGCCGCCCTCGGAACCGGTGGTGCCCGGCGGCTTCGACTTCGCGCGCTGGGCCTATTTCCACGGGCTCGGTGCGGTCGGCTACGCCTATGGCGACGTCGACATCGTCGCGCGGGGGGAGGGCGGCTTCGCCATGGCGGAGGTCCGCCGCGCCATCGCGCGCCACGCCGTGGCCGTCGTCGGCGGCGACGCCGGCGGGGTCGCCGCCGCCCTCTTGACCGGCCTGCGCGGCGACATCCCCGATGCGGTCTGGGACGACATGCAGGGTGCCGGCCTCGCGCACCTCTTGGCGATCTCGGGGCTCCATATCGGCCTCGTCGCCGGCACCGCCTTCGTCGCCGTGCGCTACGTCGTCTGCCTGTGGCCGTGGCTGGCGCTCAGGGTGCTGGCACCGCGCATCGCCGCCGTCGCCGCGCTCGCGGTCGCCTTTCTCTACCTCGTGCTCGCCGGCGCGCCGGTACCCACCCAGCGCGCCTTCTTGATGACCGGCATCGTCATGCTCGCCCTTCTGCTCGACCGCGAGGCGATCTCGCTCAGGCTGGTGGCGCTCGCCGCCTGCGTCGTGCTCGCCCTTGACCCGGCGGCGCTCTTGGGCGCCTCCTTTCAGATGTCCTTTGCGGCGGTGACGGCGCTGGTCGCGGTCTACGAGCGCTGGCACCGCCGCCGGCCGACCCGCGGCGCGCCGGCGCCGAGCCTCTTGTGGGCCTATGTCGTGGGTGTGGCGCTCTCGACCGTCATCGCCACCCTCGCCACCGCGCCCTTCGCCGCCTTTCATTTCGGCCGGCTGCCGACCTACGGCATCGTCGCCAACCTGGTGGCGGTGCCGCTGATGGGCTTTTGGATCATGCCCTTGGGCTTGGTGAGCCTCTTTTTGATGCCGTTCGGCCTCGACGCACCGTTCCTCGCGCTCATGGGCCTCGGCATCGACGGCGTGCTGTGGTCGGCGGCGACGGCGTCGAGCTGGCCCGGCGCCAGCGTCGCGGTGCCGCCGCCGCCGCCGGCGGCGATGCTGTGGCTGGTCGCGGGCGGTCTTTGGGCGGGGCTGTGGCGGGGTCGGCTCACCAAGCTGGCGGTGGTGCCGCTGGCCGTGGGGCTCGCCCTCGTCGCCCTGGCGCGCCCGCCCGACGTCGTCGTCGGCCGCGAGGCGCGGATGGCGGCGCTCAGGGCCGGGCCGGGGGCGTACGCCCTCGCCGCCGAGCGGCGCGACGACTTCGTCCTGCGCGGCTGGCGGCGCGAGCTCGGCATCGAGGAGTTCACCGCGCCCGCGGGTCCCGTCGCCTGCGATCGGCGCGGCTGTCGGCTGACCCGCGGCGGTCGCACGCTGGCGGTGGCGCTCAGGCCCAACGCGCTCACCCTCGACTGCGCCGCCGACGTCGTGGTCAATCTCGCGAGCGACACCCGCTGTCCCGGTCGCGTGACCGTGACCCGCTCGGATCTGCGCGCGAAGGGGGCGTTGGCGCTACGGTTCACGGATCCACCGCGCCTGCGCTTCGTCGACGACGGCGCCGGGCGTCGGCCCTGGCAGCGGCCGGATCGCGACTGAACAGGGGAGGCGAGCCATGAGCTCACGCGAGACGCGCATCCGTTTCGAGGGCGGCGACGGCACGACGCGGGTGGGCGAGCTCGTGCGCCCGCTCGGCCGGCCGCGGGCGTGGGCGATCTTCGCCCACTGTTTCGCCTGCTCGCGCCAGAGCCACGCCGCGCGGCGCGTCGCCGACGCCCTCGCGCTCGCCGAGATCGGCTGCTTGCGGTTCGACTTCGCCGGCGTCGGGGCGAGCGCGGGCGAGCTGACGGCGAGCGGCTTCAGCGGCCAGGTCGGCGACCTGCAGGCCGCCGCGCGCTTCGTCGAGGCCGAGGTCGGCCAGCCGGTCCGTCTCCTGGTCGGGCACTCGCTCGGCGGCGCCGCGGTGCTCGCGGCGGCGGGCGACCTCGCGGAGGTCGCCGCGGTCGCCACCATCGCGGCACCGGCGTCGCCCGCGCATCTGGCGCTCAAATTCGCCGCCGACGGCGAGACCCTACCCGCAGGTGTCGACGCCTGCCTCGACGTCGCCGGCCAGCGGATCTGCATCGATCAGCGCTTTTTGGACGAGCTGCGCGCCCACGACCTCGCCCGCAACGTCGCCACGCTCAAGCGCCCCCTCCTGCTGCTCCACGGTCCCCGCGACGCCGTCGTCGGCATCGACGAGGCCGGCGCCCTCTTTCGCGCCGCCAAGCACCCGAAGAGCTTCGTCTCCCTCGACGACGCCGACCATCTGCTGACCGCCAAGGCCGATGCCGCCTACGCCGCCGGCGTGATCGCCGCCTGGGCCGAACGCTATCTGCCGAAGGCGGCGGAGCGCGTGCCGGCGGAGGGGGCCGTCGACGTGCGCGAGACCGGGGCCGGCGGCTACGTCCAGGAGGTGCACCTCGGCCGCCATCGGCTCGTCGCCGACGAGCCGGAGAGCGTGGGCGGGCTGGACGCCGGCCCGTCGCCCTACGACCTCCTGGCCGCGGCGCTGGGTGTGTGCACCTCGATGACGATCCGCATGTACGCCGACCGCAAGGGCTGGCCCTTGGCGGGCGTGCGCGTCGCCGTGCGCCACGCCAAGGTGCACAAGGACGACAGCGGCGCGCGCGACGCCAAGATCGACCGGCTCACCCGCGCGATCCACCTCGAGGGGCCGCTCGACGCGGCCCAGCGCTCGCGCCTCGTCGAGGTCGCCGACCGCTGCCCGGTCCACCGCACGCTCGAGCGCGCCAACGAGGTGGTGACCCACCTCGAGGAGGACGGTTGAGCGCGCCGCGCGTCAGGTCGGCTCGCCGGCCTCGAGCGAGAACCCGAGCGCTGGCCGCGCCCGCTCGGGCCCACGCTCAAGCCCGTCGTCTGCGGGCTCGCGTCGCCCGGCGCGGCGGTGGCCGGCGAGGCGGCCGGCGCTGACGATGGCGCCCGTGGACCAGGGCGCGCCGCCATGGATGGGCCTCGCCCGCGCGCGACGCGCTTGCCGCCGCCGGGTCACAGGATCGACTGGCCGGTCGTCTTCCAGTCGGCGAGAAAGGCGTCGAGGCCCTTGTCGGTGAGCGGGTGCTTGACGAGCTGGCGCAGCACGGCCGGGGGCAGGGTCGCGACGTCGGCGCCGAGCTTGGCGGCCTCGAGCACGTGCACCGGGTGGCGCACCGAGGCGACCAGCACCTCGGTCTCGAGCCGCGGGTACTGGGCGTAGATCTCGCAGATGTCGGCGATCAGCTGCATGCCGTCGTGGCCCTGGTCGTCGAGGCGGCCGATGAAGGGCGAGACGTAGGTGGCGCCCGCCTTCGCCGCCAACAGCGCCTGCGTCGGGCTGAAGCAGAGCGTGACGTTGACCAGGATGTTCTCGCGGCGGAGCTGCCGGCAGGCCTTGAGGCCGTCCCAGGTGAGGGGCAGCTTGACGCAGACGTTGGGGGCGAGGTCGGCGAGCTTGCGGCCTTCGGCCACCATCTGCTCGGCCTCGAGCGCGGTGACCTCGGCGCTCACCGGCCCGTCGACCAGACCGCAGATCGCGCGCACCACGTCAACGAACGACCGCCCCGACTTGGCCACCAGCGACGGGTTGGTGGTGACGCCGTCCACCAGGCCGGTGGCGGCGAGGTCTTCGATCTGCGCGACGTCGGCGGTGTCGACGAAGAACTTCATCGCAATCTCCTCGCGATCACTAGAGGCGGATCAGCCGATGAGGACGCCGAGGACGACGCCGATGCCGAACATGATCCATTCGTTGCGCGAGCGGTTCTGTAGCCAGGTGATCGCGTCGTTGACACGGTCACCGATACCGCCGCCACCGCTGCCTTGGGGATCGCTCATCTCGCTCCTCCGCGGGCTTTAACGTCGCGCGTGTCCTAACGCCGCGCGCGGCCGAGCGGTAGGGCGGAAATCGCGATCGGATGGGAGGTCGCCCGAAACGTCAGGAGCCCGGCGCGTGGAGGGGGGAACGCGCGCCGGGCCCCAACCGTCAAACCATCAACGTGACCGAGCCTAGCCGATCCAAAGCACAGCGCTTTGATGTGGATCAAATCGCAGGGGCCGACCATGGTTGGCTGGACGGCGGACGAGGCCGCCGGCGGCGCCGCGCCGCTCGCGCCCAGTTCCCGGCGAAAACGGAGAAAACAGGGGCGGTCAGCCGCGCTCGTGGATGCCTTCGGCGCGGCGGCGCAGCGCGGCCAGATCGCGAACCTCGAGGACGTGCTGGCCCTGGGCGGTCAACAGGCCGGTGCGCTTGAGCTGGGAGATCTGCCGGCTCACCGTCTCCATCGTCAGGCCGAGATAGTCGGCGATGTCGGAGCGGCTCATCGGCACCTCGACGACGGCGCCGTCGTCCGCCTTGTCGCCGACCCGGTCCGCCAGCATGACGAAGAACGAGGCCACGCGCTCGCTCGCGGTCTTGCGGCCCAAGAGCAGCATCCAGTCGAGGGCGCGGTCGAGGGTCTGGGTCGCGTCCTCGAACAGACGCCGCTCCAGATGCGGCCAGGCGTCCATGCGCTCGCGCAGGCGGTCTTGATCGAACATGCAGAGCTCGACCCGGTTCACCGCCTCGGCGAAGGTCGCGTACTCGCCCGACAGCATCGGCCCCAGGAAATCCCCGGCGAACAGAAAGCCGGTGATCTGCTGGCGGCCGTCGGGCAGCAGCTTGAAGAGCTTGATGGTGCCGCTCAGGACGTTCGCGACCTGACGGACGCTGGCGTCCTCCTCGACGATGAGCTCGCCCGCCTCGAAGATCTTGTGCGAGGACATCGCGTGAAGCTGCTGCAGCTCCGAGGGACTGAGCACCGAGCAGAACGAAGCGTCGCGGACGCCGCAGACGGCGCAGCGCTCCGTCGGCACCCGCTTGAGCCGCAAACACCTCTGCTCGGCTGTGGCACCACCCATTCTCATGACCGCATTCGTGCCACGGAATCGACCTTTGGCTCAACCTTTCTCTCGCGGGCGCCGGCGCCGGCGGGGGCCGCGAAGGGCGAGGGTTCCGGCCACGGCCGGCCGCGCGCCACGACGACCCGGCCGGGACAAGTCGTGCGACAGAACGTCGCTTGATGTTGTTGGGCGCGCCATCGGGGCGCGGACCCCAGCGCGGTCGTGCGCTCGCCCGAGCACGGCACCGTGCTCGGCGAGGTGATGATCCGCAAGCGGATCGCCGCCGACCACGGCGCGCGCCGCGAAGCCCGTGCGCTCGCGCGCGGCGACGCCTAAGTTGCAAGCCCTGACCGGCGACCAGGAGGGACCCGTTGGCCGAGCACCGGGCGGTGGAACCGCTTTTTCAGGCCCAGGAGCCGCCGCATCTGGCGGGGCTCAACCCCGAGCAGTACGCGGCCGTGACCGCGCCGGACGGCCCGCTCCTCGTCCTCGCGGGCGCGGGCACCGGCAAGACCCGGGTGCTGACCACCCGCCTCGCCCACCTTCTGGTGGAAGGCCGCGCCCGGCCCGGCGAGGTCCTGGCGGTGACCTTCACCAACAAGGCCGCGCGCGAGATGAACGAGCGCGTCGAGGCGCTGCTCCGGCGCCCGGTCCAGGGCCTGTGGCTCGGCACCTTCCACAGCATCGGCGCGCGCCTGTTGCGCCGCCACGCCGAGCGCATCGGCCTCAAGCCCAACTTCACCATCCTGGACACCGACGACCAGCAGCGGCTGTTGAAGCAGCTCTTGCAGGCCGCCGGCCTCGACGCCAAGGCGTTTCCGGCGCGCGTCCTCGCCGGCATCATCCAGCGCTTCAAGGACCGCGGCTGGACCCCCGACAAGGTGCCGGCCGCGGAGGAGGGCGACTTCGCGCGCGGCCGCACCGTCGAGCTCTACCGCGACTACCAGCAGCGCCTGTTGACCCTGAACGCCTGCGACTTCGGCGATCTCTTGCTGCACGGCCTCACGCTGTTCGCCGAGCACCCGGACGTGCTCGAGGACTACCAGCGCCGGTTTCGCGCCATCCTCGTCGACGAGTACCAGGACACCAACGTCGCGCAGTATCTGTGGCTGCGTCTGTTGGCCCAGCGCCACCGGAACGTCACCTGCGTCGGCGACGACGACCAGTCGATCTACGCCTGGCGCGGCGCCGAGGTCGGCAACATCCTGCGCTTCGAGGAGGATTTCCCGGGGGCGAAGGTCGTCCGGCTCGAGCGCAACTACCGCTCGACCGGCCACATCCTGGGTTGCGCGTCGGGCCTGATCGCCAAGAACGCGAGCCGCCACACGAAGACGCTCTGGACCGAGGACGACCCCGGCGAGCCGGTGCGGGTGGCGGGCCTTTGGGACGACGAGGAGGAGGCGCGCTATGTCGGCGAGGAGCTGGAAGCGCTCCAGCGCGCCGGCGAGCCGTTGGCGTCCGCCGCGGTGCTGGTGCGCGCCGGCTTTCAGACCCGCGCCTTCGAGGAGCGCTTCATCGCCATCGGGCTGCCCTACCGCGTCGTCGGCGGACCCCGCTTCTACGAGCGCGCCGAGATCCGCGACGCCATCGCCTATCTCCGCCTCGTCCAGCAGCCCGACGACGACCTCGCCTTCGAGCGCATCGTCAACCGGCCGCGCCGCGGCCTCGGTGAGGCGACGCTGGCCCAGCTCCGCCGCGAGGCCCGCGCCGCCGAGCGCAGCCTGGTCGCGACGGCCCGGGCGCAAACCGGCGGCGACACCCTCAAGCCCAAGCCGCGCAAGGCGCTGGGCGAGCTGCTGGCGGCCTTCGAGCGCTGGCGCGGGCTCGCCGAGACCAAGCCCGCCCGCGAGGTCGCCGAGACCGTCTTGGAGGAGAGCGGCTACGTCGCGATGTGGCAGGCCGACAAGTCGCCCGAGGCGCCGGGGCGCCTCGACAACCTCAAGGAGTTCGCCCACGCGGTCGGCGAGTTCGAGACGCTCGCCGGCTTTTTGGAGCACGTCGGCCTGGTCATGGAGAACGCCACCGACCCCACCGCCGACATGGTCACGGTGATGACGCTGCACGGTGCCAAGGGGCTCGAGTTCGATACCGTGTTCTTGGGCGGCTGGGAGGAGGGGGTGTTTCCGAACCCGCGCGCCCTCGACGAGGGGGGCCGCGCCGCACTCGAGGAGGAGCGCCGGCTCGCCTATGTCGGCATCACGCGCGCGCGCCGGCGCTCGTACGTCCTCTTCGCCGCCAACCGGCGGATGTATCAGGGCTGGGTCTCGTCGATCCCGTCGCGCTTCGTCGACGAGTTGCCCGCAGCGCATTGCGAGTTCCTGCAGCGCGACGGCTTCACCTCGACGCGGCTGCGCTCGCCGGGCCTGCCGCCCAAGCGCGCGGGCGACCCGCGCGAGCGCTTCCAGTCGGCCAAGATCCGCAAAGGCCCGGTCATCGACGCGGTGGCGGCGCCGGTCGACGCCGGCGGGCCCGGCTTCGACGTCGGCGAGCGTGTCTTCCACCAGAAATTCGGCTATGGCCGCATCGAGGGTACCGACGGCAACAAGCTCGACATCGCCTTCGACAACGCCGGGCGCAAGAAGATCATGGCGAGCTTCGTGGAGCCCGCGCGATGAACGACACCGGCGACGACGCCACGTTGTGGCAGCTGCGCTTTCCGATCCCGGTCGACGCGGTCGAGGAGGTCCTCGCCGTGTTGGACGACGAGGCGCAGAGCTTCGCCACCTACGAGGCGAGCGACGGCGACTGGCACTGCGAGATCATCACCCGCGCCGCGCCCGATCCCGACCGCTGGCGCGCGGTGCTCGAGGAGGCGCTGGGCGAGGTGGCGCCGGCGGTGGAGGAGATCGCGATCGAGCCGCTGGCCGAGCGGGACTGGCTCGAAGCGACCAAGCGCAGCTTCCCGCCCATCTCGGTCGGCCGCTTTTGGGTCCACGGCAGCCATGTCGAGGCGGCGCCGCCGGCGGGCGCCGTGCCGCTCAAGATCGACGCCGGCACCGCCTTCGGCTCCGGCGAGCACGGCAGCACCATGGGCTGTCTGCTGGCGATCGACGCGCTCGCGCGCCGCCGGCGCTTCAAGCGCGTCCTCGACATGGGCTCGGGCTCGGCGATCCTCGCCATCGCCGCCTTGAGCTGCTGGTCGACCGCGCGCGCCTTGGCCTGCGACGTCGACGCCGATGCGGTGAGGGTGGCCGCGATCAACGCTCGCGAGAACGGCGTCGCCGCGCGCCTGCGCACCGCCGTCGCGGACGGCTACGACCGGCCCGAGCTCCGGCGCCGCGACCGCTTCGATCTGGTGCTCGCCAACATCCTCGCCGGTCCGTTGGCCGAGATGGCGCCGGATCTGGCCCACAGCTTGGCGCCCGGCGGCCACGCGGTGCTGGCGGGGCTCTTGAACGCCCAGGCCGCCCAGGTCTTAAGCGCCCATCGCCGTCAGGGGCTGGTCCTGGAGGGCCGCCGCGACGTCGGGCCGTGGTCGACGCTCGTCCTCAAGCAGCCGACCGCGTCGCGCCACCGCGCGCGGGTGCGCCGACCGAGCCCTTATCCCTACGAGCGCTGGCCGCTGCCGCCGGGCTGAGCCGGCCCGGCCTCGGTGCGCGGGATCCGCCACGGCGCGGCGGGCGCGAGCGCCCTTGTGCGGGCGCGTGACGACGAGCAGCAGCCCGCCCGGGCGCCGCGCGGTCACCGCCGCCGACCGCGGTCCCGCCACGGCGCCGATGTCGAAGAGGAGCCAGAGCGCGCCCGCGGTGTCAACGAAGCTCGGCGGTGGGGTGCGGTCGTTGGCGTGGGCCACGGCGAGACCGTCGAGCGCCGAGATGCCGCCGCCGAGCCCGGCGATGGCGGCGTCGCGAACGCCCTCGAGCCGGGCGCCCGACGGCAGCAGCGAGGCCGGCGGAGCGCCGGCGGTCGCGGGGCGGAACGCGCCCGCGAGCAGCGCCTTGAGCGGCGCGAGCCGGGCCTCAACCTCGCCCTCACGATCCGGGTATCCGCGCCGCAACTCGGCGCCCGCGGCCGTCGCGCCGGTAACGGGGGCGGCGGGCATTGCGTGGCCGCTTTCGGCCCGCTATACCGCTGCCTCGCTCGACCGCGCGGACCCGCGCGACCCCTTACCATGTGGGTCGCCCCGCGCGCCCGTCCGTCTGCGGAGCCAGAAATGTCGAAGTTGAAGACCCGGCGCGCGGCCGCGAAGCGGTTCAGCTTCACCGGGACCGGCAAGATCAAGCGCGGCCGCGCCTTCCACCGCCACAATTTCACCGACTGCCAGTCGAAGACGGCGAAGGTGCGCGGGCGCAAGCCGGCCTATCTGAAGCCCGGCGACGCCGAGCTCGTGAAGAAGATGCTGCCGTACGGCTGAGCCGTGCGTTTCGAGGAGTAGCGCAGATGGCACGCGTGAAGCGGGGCGTGACGTCCCACGCTCGCCACAAGAAGGTCCTAAAGCAGGCCAAAGGCAGCCGCGGTCGTGCCAAGAACACGATCCGCGTCGCGCGCCAGCGGGTCGAGAAGAACTGGCAATACGCCTACCGCGATCGGCGGGCGCGCAAGCGCGCGTTCCGGAGCTTGTGGATTCAGCGGATCAACGCCGCGGCGCGTGAGCACGGCCTGACCTACGGCCAGCTGATCCACGGGCTCGACAAGGCCGGCCTCGATCTCGACCGCAAGGTGTTGGCCGATCTCGCCGTGCGTGATCCCGACGGCTTCCACGAGGTCTTGAAGACCGCCCAGGCCGCCCTGCCGGCCTGAGCGCCGCCGCCGATTTCAAACGGACGACCGGGCATGGCCGACCAGCTCGACAGCTTGCGGCACGAGCTTCTCGCCGCCGTGGACGACGCCGCGGACCTCAAGGCCCTGGACGAGGTGCGGGTGGCCGCGCTCGGCAAGAAGGGCCGGCTGACCGAGGTGATGAAGACCTTGGGCCAGCTGCCGGCCGAGGAGCGCAAGGCCTTCGGGCAGCGGGTCAACGCGGTGAAGGCGGCGGTGGAGGCGGCCATCGCCGCGCGGCGCGAGGTGCTCGAGGCGGCGGCGCTCGAGGCCAAGCTCGAGGCGGAGCGGCTCGACGTCACCCTGCCGCCGCGCCCGCACCCCCTCGGCCGGCTGCACCCGGTCACCCAGGTGACCGAGGAGATCACCGCGATCTTCGCCGACATGGGCTTCGCCGTCGCCGAGGGCCCCGACGTCGACGACGACTTCCACAACTTCACCGCGTTGAACTTCCCGCCGGAGCACCCGGCGCGGGAGATGCACGACACCTTCTTCATCGAGGGGCATCCCGAGCTGGTGCTCAGGACGCACACCTCGACCGTGCAGATCCGCACGATGATGGCGGGGCCGCCCCCCTACCGCATCATCGCGCCCGGCCGCACCTTCCGCTGCGACAGCGACGCCACCCACTCGCCGATGTTCCATCAGGTCGAGGGGCTGGTGATCGACCGTTCGACCCACATGGGTCACTTGAAGGGTTGTTTGCAGGACTTCTGCGAGGCGTTCTTCGAGCGCGACGACGTGCCGTTGCGCTTCCGGCCCAGCTTTTTCCCCTTTACCGAGCCGTCGGCGGAGGTGGACATCGGCTGCCGGCGCTCGAAGGAGGAGCTGATCATCGGCGAGGGCTCGGACTGGATGGAGATCCTCGGCTGCGGCATGGTCCATCCGGCGGTGCTGGAGAACGTCGGCGTCGATCCCTGCGAGTGGCAGGGCTTCGCCTTCGGCATGGGCATCGACCGCATGGCGATGCTGAAATACGGCATCCCCGACCTCAGGACGTTCTTCGAGGCGGATCTGCGCTGGCTGAAGCACTACGGCTTCACCGCCCTCGATCTCCCCACGACCTTCGCCGGCCTCGTGCGATGAAGTTCACGCTGCCCTGGCTCAAGGAGCATCTGGAGACCGACGCCGACGCCCAGAGCATCGGCCGCACGCTCACCGACCTCGGCATCGAGCTCGAGGGCATCGAGCCGCGGGGCGCCGATCTCGACGCCTTCTCGGTCGGCCACGTCACGGCCGTGCGCCAACACCCCAACGCCGACAAGCTCAAGCTCTGCCAAGTCGAGACCCGGCACGGCAGCTTCGAGGTGGTGTGCGGCGCGCCCAACGTGCGGTTGGGCATGAAGGGCGTCTTCGCGCCGGAGGGCGCGGTGATCCCGGCCACCGGCACGGTGCTCAAGCGCTCGAAGATCAGGGGCGTCGAGAGCCAGGGCATGCTGTGCTCGGCGCGCGAGCTCAACATCGGCGAGGACCACGCGGGCATCATCGACCTCGGCGACGCGCCCGCGGTGGGCACGCCCGCCGCCGCCGCGCTCGGCCTCGAGGGCCCCGTCTTCGACGTCGCGATCACCCCCAACCGCGGCGACGGCTTCGGCGTCCACGGCATCGCCCGCGAGCTCGCCGCCGTCGGGCTCGGCGAGCTCAAGGAGCCCGACACCGCGCCCGTGCCGGCGACGTTCGACACCGCGCGCACCGTGCGCCTCGACTTCCCCGAGGACGCGCGGGACGCCTGCCCGGTCTTCGTGCTGCGCGAGATCCGCGGCGTCGAGAACGGCGCGAGCCCGGCCTGGCTGCAGGAGCGGCTGAGCGCGGTGGGGCTCCGGCCGATCTCGGCGCTGGTCGACGTCACGAATTGGTCGACCGTCGACATGGGCCGACCCTTGCACGTCTTCGACGCCGACAAGGTCAAGGGCGACCTTCATCTGCGGCTCGCCGAGGCGGGCGAGGAATTTCTCGGCCTCGACGGCAAGACCTACCGGCTCGACGCCGGCATGACGGTGATCTGCGACGACGGCGGGATCATCAGCCTCGCCGGCATCATGGGGGGCGAGCGCACCGGCTGCGACGAGACCACCCGCAACGTGCTCTTGGAAGTGGCGGTGTTCGATCCGGCGCGCACCGCGCGCACCGGCCGCAAGCTCGGCATCGACAGCGACGCCCGCACCCGTTTCGAGCGCGGCGTCGACCACGGCTTCGTGCGGCCCGCCGCGGAGTGGGCGACGCGGATGATCCTGGCGCTCACCGGCGGCGAGCCCGGCTCCGTCCACGTCGCCGGCGCGGTCCCCGATCCGCGCGTGCGCATCGCCTTCGACAAGCGCGAGCTCACCCGTCTCACCGGCCTCGCCCTCGACGACAGCGAGATCATGCGCATCCTCGCCGATCTCGGCTTCGAGGTGGCCTCGGAGGGCGAGGGTCGCTTCGAGGTGACCACACCGCCCTGGCGGCACGACTGCGCGCGGCCGGCCGACGTCGTCGAGGAGCTGGCGCGCATCCACGGCTTCGACCGCATCCCGGCGACCTCGCTACGCCGCGACGAGGCGGTCAACCGCGTCGTCCTCGACAGCTCCCAGCTGCGCCGGGCGCGCATCCGGCGCGCGCTCGCCGCCCGCGGGCTCGACGAGACGGTGACCTTCAGCTTCGTCGGCGACCGCCAGGCGGACGCCTTCGGCGGCGCGGCGGTGCGCCTCGCCAATCCGATCAGCAGCGATCTGGCGGCGATGCGCCCCTCGCTGCTGCCGTCGCTGGCCGAAGCGGTGGTGAAGAACCAGGCGCGCGCGCTCGACGACGTGGCGCTGTTCGAGGTCGCCGCGATCTACACGGGCGCCGCCGCCGGCGGGCAGGAATGGGCGACCGCGGGCGTGCGCGCGGGCCGGCCGACGCCGCGGCACTGGGGCGTCGCCGACCGCGAGGCCGACGCCCTCGACACCAAGGGCGACCTGCTCGCGGCGCTCGACGCGGCGGGGCTCGACCCCGACCGGCTCACGCTCGCCCGCGAGGCGCCGGGCCACTACCATCCGGGCCGCTCGGCCGTCTTGAAGCTCGGCCGCACCGTCGTCGGGCATTTCGGCGAGCTCAACCCGAAGCTCGCCAAGCTCTTCGACTGGAGCGGTCGCGTCGCCGCCTTCGAGCTCTTCGTCGACCGCCTGCCGCGACCGAAGCCGAAGAAGACCCGCGCCAAGCCGATGCTGGTGGCCTCGGCCTACCAGCCGGTCGACCGCGACTTCGCCTTTCTCGTCGACGCGACGGTGGCGGCCGGCGACCTCCTCGCGGCGGTGCGCGGGGCGTCGGAGCTCATCCGCGAGGTGACGCTCTTCGACGTCTACGCCGGCAAGGGCGTGCCCGAAGGCAAGCGCTCGATGGCGGTGGCCGTGCGCCTGCAGGCGCTTGACCGCACGCTCGGCGACGCCGACATCGAGGAGGTCGCGCGTCGGGTCACCGACGCGGCGGCCATGGCCTGCGGCGCCGAGCTGCGCCGCTAGACCACCGCCCATCTGCAAGGAGCACAGGGTGACCGAGCTCGCCCGCCTGCGCAACTTCTCGATCGTGGCGCACATCGACCACGGCAAGTCGACGCTGGCCGACCGCATCATCGAGCGCTGCGGCGCGCTCGAGGCACGCGAGATGCG
Organism: Alphaproteobacteria bacterium; assembly: GCA_046541805.1. GTDB lineage: Bacteria > Pseudomonadota > Alphaproteobacteria > Geminicoccales > Geminicoccaceae > JAAAPF01. Next base: position 3,897 of record JBKHCM010000018.1, on the reverse strand, counting down.
CGGGCAGGTGCTCGATTCGATGGACCTCGAGCGTGAGCGCGGCATCACCATCAAGGCGCAGACCGTGCGCCTCAAATACACCGCCCGCGACGGCCACGACTACATCTTCAACCTGATCGACACGCCCGGCCACGTCGACTTCTCCTACGAGGTCAGCCGGTCGATGCGCGCCTGCGAGGGCTCGCTCTTGCTCGTCGACGCCACCCAGGGGGTCGAGGCGCAGACCCTCGCCAACGCCTATCAGGCCATCGACGCCGACCACGAGATCGTCACCGTCCTCAACAAGATCGATCTGCCGGCCGCCGAGCCGGAAAAGATGAAGGCGCAGATCGAGGACATCCTCGGTCTCGACGCCTCCGCTGCGCTGTTGATCTCGGCCAAGACCGGCGACGGCGTCGACGCGGTGATGGAGGCGATCGTCGAGCGGTTGCCGGCGCCCACCGGCGACGCGGACGCGCCATTGAAGGCGCTCGTCGTCGACAGCTGGTACGATCCCTATCTCGGCGTCGTCACGCTGGTGCGCGTCAAGCAGGGCCGGCTGCAGAAGGGCATGCGCGCGCGCTTCATGGGCACGGGCGCGGTGCACCCGATCGACCGCGTCGGCGTCTTCAGCCCCAAGCCCGTGGTGTTCGACGAGCCGCTGGGGCCGGGGGAGGTCGGCTTCCTCACCGCCGGGATCAAGGACATCGCCGACGCCCAGGTCGGCGACACCGTCACCGACGACCGCAACCCCGCCGACGCGCCGCTGCCGGGCTTTCGGCCGTCGCAGCCGGTCGTCTTCTGCGGCATGTTCCCCGCCGACGGCGCCGACTACCCGGCGCTCAGGGACGCCCTCGGCAAGCTCCGGCTCAACGATTCGAGCTTCGCCTACGAGCCCGAGAACAGCCAGGCGCTGGGCTTCGGCTTTCGCTGCGGCTTTTTGGGCCTGTTGCACCTCGAGATCATCCAGGCCCGGCTGGATCGCGAGTTCGACCTCGACCTCGTGCTCACCGCCCCGTCCGTGGTCTACCGCCTGCACCAGCGCGACGGCAGCGTGAGCGAGCTCCACAACCCCGCCGATTTTCCGGACCCGACCCAGATCGACTATCTGGAGGAGCCCTGGATCAAGGCGACGATCATCCTGCCCGACGACTATCTCGGCCCGGTGCTCCAGCTCTGCACCGAGAAGCGCGGCATCCAGCAAGAGCTCACCTATGTCGGTCAGCGCGCGATGGTCGTCTATCGCCTGCCGCTGAACGAGGTGGTCTACGACTTCTACGACCGGCTGAAGTCGATCAGCCGGGGCTACGCCAGCTTCGACTACGAGATGGTCGGCTTCGACCGCTCCGATCTGGTGAAGCTGGACATCCTCATCAACGGCGACCGGGTCGACAGCCTGGCGCTGTTGGTCCACCGCTCGATGGCGGAGGTCCGCGGGCGCGCTCTGTGCGAGCGCTTGCAGGAGCTGATCCCGCGCCAGCAGTACCAGGTGGCGATTCAGGCGGCGATCGGCGGCAAGGTGATCGCCCGCGAGACCGTCAAGGCCATGCGCAAGGACGTCCTCGCCAAGTGCTACGGCGGCGACGTCACCAGGAAGCGCAAGCTCTTGGAGAAGCAGAAGGCCGGCAAGAAGCGCATGCGCCAGTTCGGCAAAATCGAGATCCCCCAGGAGGCGTTCCTGGCGGCCTTGAAGATGGAGACCTGAGGCGCCCGAGAGGGCGGCTCGGTCGGCTCAGCCGAAGGTGCGCTCGCGGCCGCCGCTGCCGCCGAGCAGGAGCAGGCCCCCGAGTGCGAGGAACACGAGCCAGCTCGGCAGCGCCAAAAACCCGTTCAGCGGCGTCCAAAGCGCGCCGCCGAGCGGGCCGCTCACCTCCTCCTGCAGCTCGGAGAGGCTGGGGCCGTGCAGGCTCGCCCAGAGGTCCTGGAGGCTGTAGAGGGTGTCGGCGTCGCCGATGGTCAGCAGCAGAACCTCGGCGACGACGCAGGCCGCGCCGAGGAAGAGAAAGACCCGAGCGAGGAAACCGGAAAGCGCACGCATCGCACCTTACTCGCAAAGCGCGCCCGGCGGTGCAAGCACCATCCGGGTGCTGGGTCGCCGTCGCGCGCGGCGATCGCCGCACGGGTGGGGCCGGGCGGATCGAGACCCCGTTCTCACACCCGCTGGGCCGGTTCGGCGAGCCGGTCTGGTTGCACGCTTTGTGCGCCGACGCGGGTCAGCGACCCGCAACGGGTCCTTGCCCACCGCGTTCACCGTGCCACCCTTGCCGTTCTACGGCAGCGGCGGGAGTATGCGATGCTGGAACTCTACTACTGGACGACCCCGAACGGCCACAAGGTGACCATGTTCCTCGAAGAAGCGGAGCTCGCCTACAGCTTGCGGCCCGTGAATATCGCCAAGGGCGAGCAGTTCGAGCCCGAGTTCCTCGCCATCGCGCCCAACAACCGCATCCCCGCCCTCGTCGATCCCGAGCCCGACGACGGCGGCGCGCCGCTCGCCCTCTTCGAATCGGGCGCCATCCTCGAATATCTCGCCGACAAGACCGGCCGCTTCCTGCCGCGCGCGCCGCGGCCGCGCTTCACCGTCTTGCAGTGGCTCTACTGGCAGATGGGCGGGCTCGGCCCGATGCTGGGCCAGAACCACCACTTCAAGACCTACGCGCCCGAGCGCATCGACTACGCCATCAAACGCTATGTCGACGAGGCCAAGCGGCTCTACCGCGTGCTCGACAACCGGCTGGAGGGGCGCGCCTTCATCGCCGGCGACGACTACTCGATCGCCGACATGGCGTGCTACCCGTGGACGGTGAGCCACGAACGCCAGGGCATCGACCTCGCCGACTACCCCCATGTCCGGCGCTGGTTCGAGGCCATCAAGGCGCGGCCCGCCACCGAGCGCGCCTACGCCCGCGCCAAGGAGATCAACACCGAGACCACGATGAGTGACGAGGCCAAGACGATCCTCTTCGGCCAGACCGCGCCGGCGCGGCCGGGCTCGTGACGCCGCCGGTCGTCGACCTCGCCCACGAGGACTGGGGCGGCGAGGGGGCCACGCTGCTGGTCCTGCACGGCCTGTTCGGCTCGGGGCGCAACTGGCAGCGGGTGGGCCGCCGGCTCACCGACCGCCGCCGCGTCGTCGGCGTGCACCTGAGGAACCACGGCGCCTCGCCCTGGTCGGAGACGATGACCTACGAGGCCATGGCCGCCGACGTGCTGGCGCTGATGGACCGCCTCGGCCTCGAGCGCGCGGACATCGTCGGCCATTCGATGGGCGGCAAGGCCGCGATGGTGGCGGCGCTGACGGCCCCCGCGCGCGTCGGCCGGCTCGCCGTCGTCGACATCGCGCCCGTGCCCTACGACCACAGCCACCGGCTCGAGATCGACGCGATGGCCGGGCTCGACCTCGCCGCCATCGGCGCGCGCGCCGACGCCGACGCGGCGCTCGCCCCGACGCTGCCGGACGCCTCTTTGCGCGCGTTCCTCCTGCAGAACCTCGCGAGCACGCCCGCGGGCTACCGCTGGCGGATCAACCTCGACGGCATCGACCGGCACATGGACGACCTCACCGACTTCCCGCCCCTCGACGACGTCTACGAGGGGCCGGTCCTCTTGCTCTCGGGCGGGCGCAGCGACTACGTCGACGACGCCGGCCGCCGCGCCATGCGCACCTTCTTTCCGAACACCCGCTTCGCGCACTGGCCCGATGCCGGGCACTGGCCGCACGTCGAGCATCCCGACGCCACCGCCGAGCTGCTTTGCGACTTCCTCGCCGAGCCCGCGCGGAGCGCGCCGTCCGAGCGCCCGGCATAGCGGCGGGCGCCGGCCGCACTCACCGCGCCTCGGCCCGCCGCAGCGCGCGCCAGAGCCGGCGCCATGGCGGGGGCCGGTCGGGCGAAAGGCGCGCCGCCGCGGCGACGTCGC
>JBKHCM010000192.1:0-2533 GCA_046541805.1 Alphaproteobacteria bacterium | reverse complement strand
TGCCGGGGCCGGGGGTGAAGAACAGAATGAAGATCGCGCCGGCGAAGGCGGCGACGACCTCGTCGAGCGCCAGGAGCCGCTCGGCGTAGGCCCGCCCGGCGGGCTCGCGCGGCCACCGATCGTAGGTGCGAAGCCGCGCCGCCAGCGGCACCATGGCGAGGTCGGCGAGCCCGGCACGCGGGCCGAACAGGAAGCCGTCCCCATCCTCGAGCAGCTCGGACCACAATCGCGCCAGCCGGTGGAGGTCGACCTGCACGGCCGCCGGCGGCTCGTCGCGTAGCCGGTAACGGGCGAACCAGTCGCCGGGAAGCTGCTGGCTCAATCCGGGGAAGCCGCCGAGCGCCTCGGCGACGACGGCGCGGGCGACGGCGCGGCGGCGGGCGTGCGCGGGCCACAGCCGCGGGGCGCGCTCGGCCGCCCATTCGAGGATGGCGAGCGTCTCCCAGATCGTCGTGCCGTGCTCCACGAGCACCGGCAGCCGGCTGGTCGGGCTGACCGCCGCGAGGCGGGCGGCGCGCTCGGCGCCGGTGGTCGGCACGACCTCCAGCACCGGTGCGGTGCCGGCGCTGGTGAGCGCGAGCAACGCCACGAGCGACGGCGCATCGGTGCGCAGGTCGCCGACGACGAGCAAAGGCCCGGCGGGCTGCTCGCTGGCGCGGATGTCGGGGCGGCGTGACTCGAACACGCGACTTCCAGCTCCCAAAGCTGGCGCTCTACCAGGCTGAGCTACGCCCCGCCCGGCCGGTTGTACCGAGGTGACGCGGCGCGATCAACGCTGCGGCCCGCGGGCGGGCTCGGCCAGATCGAGGCCCCGGTCCGGAACCGCAAGGCCCCGACGATACGCCTCGCCGAGCACCCAGTGCACCGTCGGAAACGCCAAATCGTCCCAAGGTACGTCCCCCCAGCGCACCAGCGCCACCTCCAGGCTCTCCGGGCCGGCCGCCACCTCGGGCCGGCGCAGGGCGGCGGCGAAGAGCAGCTGGACCTGATCGATGCGCTTGAGGCTGTAGCAAGCCAACAGCCCCTGGATCTCGATGTCGGCGCCGGCCTCCTCGCGGGTCTCGCGGGCCGCCCCCTCCTCGACCGTCTCGGCGAGCTCCAGATAGCCGGCGGGGATGGTCCAAAAGCCGCGGCGCGGGTCGATCGCGCGCCGGCACAGCAAGATGCGGTCGCCGAGGGCGCAGACCGCGCCGACCACGACCTTCGGATTGACGTAGTGGACCTCGCCGCAGTGCTCGCAGACCTGGCGCTCGTGATCGTCGCCGGCGGGAATGCGGGTGGTCGTCGGTCCGCCGCAGGCGGTGCAAAAGCGGATGGTCACGCCCCCTCCGGACCACCGCGCTTTTTAAAGAGCGCCTCCGCCGCGGCGTGATGCGCGCCGCGGCGCTCGATCTCCGCCCGTACGCGAGCGATCTCGGCCTCGAGCGCGGCGATGTAGGCCTCGAGCTCGGCGACCGACACGCCCTCCAATGGCCGCCCCAGCCGGTCGGTCGCCGGCTTGATCCGCGGGCTCTCGTCGTCCTCTGCCATCGACCGGCTCCCTCTGCCCAACGCATCATCTGTGCACGCGCCGCCGACGCGGCTCAACCCCGGCGCCCGCGCCGCGGCCGAACGGCAACGCGCCCCACGCTTGACCGGGCCCCGCTGCCTTTCTAAGCCCGCTTCACCCGACGGTGAGGAGGCGGCGGTGAGCCAGGGTCAGCGGAAGTATTTTCCGGTCTCGTGGGAGGAGCTGCACCGCGACGCCAAGGCGCTCTCCTGGCGGCTGGCGGCCAATGCGCCCTGGCGCGGCATCGTCGCCATCGCCCGCGGCGGGCTGGTGCCCGCGCACATCGTCGCGCGCGAGCTCGACATCCGCCTGATCGACACGGTCTGCATCGCGTCCTACGACCACCAGACCCAGCGCGAGCCGATGGTCTTGAAGCACGTCGACGGCGGCGGCGCCGGCTGGATGATCATCGACGACCTCGTCGACACCGGCCAGACCGGCCGCATCGTGCGCGAGATGCTGCCCGACGCGCACTTCGCCACCGTCTACGCCAAGCCCGCCGGCCGCGACGTCGTCGACACCTTCATCACCGAGGTCTCGCAGGACACCTGGATCCTCTTTCCCTGGGACGTCGAGCCCCGCTACGCCGACCCCATCGCCAGCGTGGCGCCGCGCTGAGGCGGCCTCAGACGTAGTCGAGTACGACCTCGAAGCCCCGGGCGGCGGTGCCGAGAAGCCGCTGCTCGAGGTCGACGAGCGCGCGCTGCGCGACCGCGGCGCTCTCGTAGGGCCCGAACCGCCGCTCGCCTCCGGCCGCCGCGGCATCCTTGCAGATCACCCAGAACACCATAACGCCACCTTCGCCCCGCCGGCGCTGCATCCAGCCGTCGGGCAGCTTGCCGAAGGCGCATGAGGATTGGTTTAATCGGTCCTGACGCCTTCGCGGTCCGGGTGACGGCGCGACCGCCCCCGCCCGTGCGCACACCTCGTTGTTCGGATGCTCGCCGATGTCGATGCCGCCCTCAGCGGACCTCGCCGACCGCC
>JBKHCM010000191.1:0-2537 GCA_046541805.1 Alphaproteobacteria bacterium | reverse complement strand
GCCCGCGGCCGACCGCCCGGCGGCGTGGCCGTGGCCGATGCCGAGCGCGCCGCGGAGGGCCCGGGCGGTCTCGCGGATCTCGCGCTCGCCGGAGAGGAAGACGAGCACATCGCCCGCCTCGCGCTCGCGGAGGAGCTCCTGCACCGCCTCGACCACCGGCTGCTCGTAGGCGGCCGGGTCGGGCCCGCCGCCCTCGACGTCGCCGGGCCGTCGCCGCGGCCGAGCGCGCGCTGCGCACCGCCCGGCTCCAGCTCGAGCAGATCGAGGCCTTGCGCGCCCGTGCTCGCGCCCGCGCTCGCTACGAAGCCCTCGGGCGCGAGCAGCGTCGCCTCGACGACCTCAAGCCGGGGCGCGGGTTCTAACATTCGCCTGGGGCGGCGTCGGTCGTCGTCGCGGTGGTGGGCGGTGGTGGCAATCGTCGCGGGCGATCCGCTCCTTTACCTCCTCGCCGCTCTCGGGCGAGGCGACGTGGTCGATCAGCGCGCGGGCGCAGCTCGGCCCGGTCGAGGGCCGATCGCCGGCGCTCGGGCTGCCACGGCCCCGAGCGGATGATAGCCTTGCCGCCGCGGCGCATGGCCTCCTCGACCCAGACCACCAGCGCCAGCTTCGGCAGCCTCGGCAAAGCCCGCTTTTTCCAGCCGGCCCCGGCCTCGACCGCGCCGGGGCGGGGCGCACCCGCTCTCCGTCTCGCGCGAGAACCGCGGCCCATGACCCGTGGAGCCGGACACGCGGCGCAGCTTGGGCGGCCTCGGTGCTGATCGTCGCCGGCACCACCGGCGCGGTCGCGCTCCGCGGCGCCGGCGCCGCCGCGGCGCACCCCGTCGTCGTCGACCCCGCCGCGCCGGACGCCTATCCGATCGTGAACGCCGCGGAGCTGAGATTCCGCCCGCCGTAGTCGCGCCCGGCGGTGCGGGCGGCGCGCGGTACCGACCAACGCCGCGCAGACCGCCGCGCGCGCCGGCGGCACACTGACGGGTGTCCGCCCGCCTCGTCGCCGGAGTGCGTGATGACCGAGGACGACCGCGACGCCGAGCCGAAGAGCTGGGTCGAGTCCGAGCTCGAGGACAGCTTCGACGAAGAGCTCGAGATGGAGATCGACGATCTCCGCATCGCCCGCGAGTTGCGCCAGATCACCGACCTCAAGCACAAGTCGACGTTGGCGCGCCGAAGCTATTTCCGCGAGCTGTTGCGCCTGCAGGCGGAGCTGGTGAAGCTGCAGGACTGGGTGCAGCACACCGGTCACAAGCTGGTGGTGCTGTTCGAGGGGCGCGACGCCGCCGGCAAGGGCGGGGCGATCAAGCGCATCACCCAGCGGCTCAACCCGCGGGTGTGCCGGGTCGTGGCGCTGCCCGCACCCTCCGACCGCGAGAAGACCCAGTGGTACTTCCAGCGCTACGTGCCCCACCTGCCGGCCGGCGGCGAGATCGTGCTGTTCGACCGCTCCTGGTACAACCGCTGCGGCGTCGAGCGGGTCATGGGCTTCGCCGACGAGGCTCAGGTCGAGCAGTTCTTCCGCGACGTGCCGGAGTTCGAGCGCATGCTGGTGCGCTCGGGCATCCAGCTCGTCAAGTACTGGTTCTCGATCACCGACCAAGAACAGCAGCTGCGCTTTTTGGTGCGCATCCACGATCCCCTCAAGCAGTGGAAGCTGTCACCGATGGACCTGCAGTCGCGGGTGCGCTGGGAGCAGTACACCAAGGCCAAGGAGGAGATGTTCGAGCGCACCAACATCCCCGAGGCGCCCTGGTACATCGTCCCCGGCAACGACAAGAAGCGCGCCCGGCTCAACGCCATCCACCACCTGTTGTCGCTGGTGCCCTACCACGAGATCCCGGCCGAGCCGATCACCCTGCCCGAGCGCGTCTTCGACCCGGACTACGACCGCCGCACGCTCCCCGACGAGCTCTACGTGCCGAGCGTCTACTGACGGCGGCGCGGCTGGCCGGCCCGCCTCGGCGTTCGGGTCCGGGCACGCCATCGTCTTGGCAGATTATCCGATTGCGCGGTCGTGGTGGCCGCGACGGCGGGAGGAGCCGCTGGGCGAGGCCGACGACGCAACGAACCGGGACATGCGCGCGATTGGGCGTCGTCGGAACGGATGGCGGCGGGGCCAGACGGACCGACGCAGGCGGTCGCTGAAGCCGTCGGCGCCGACGGTCACGACCCCGCGGCGTCCAAGCCGGCGTCGCGCCCCCGCTCTCCGGCCGCGAACGCCAAGCCCTCCTCACCGAGCCGACGCCCTGTCATCGCCAACCCGGCGCGCGCTCACCCTCGAGCGGCATCACGGCGTAGACGCGAGCGCAACCCCTGCGCGCCCAGGTCTCGAAGCCGGAGCGCCGCTTTTTCGTTGCGGGCCGGGACTTGCGGCGGCGTCGCCGCGATCGGCGGCGGCTGCGGCGGGTGCCGCGCCCCGAGGCGCGGGCGGAGCGGGGTCCGACGCACCGGGTCGGCGGTGCCGCCGCCGGGCTGCCTGGCTCAGCGGCGCATCGAGCCCATGCCCCGGGCCGACGGCCCCGCCGGCACGAGGCCCTGGGCGG
>JBKHCM010000017.1:0-38224 GCA_046541805.1 Alphaproteobacteria bacterium | reverse complement strand
GGACGCCATCATCGTCGCCTTGCACGTGGTTCCCGACGCGGCGGCGCGCGCGCTCAAGGCCTACGGAGGCACCCCCTCGGGCGGCTAGCGCCGCGTCGCCGCGACGGGTATAGCAAACGGTTGCGAGCGCTGGTGCGGGGTCGCGCCCCGGCGGCGCGGCAACGACCGAGTGGACCGATCCCGTGTTCAACCTCGCGGATTTCTGCCTCGAGCCCGGCGCGCCGGACGCCGAGGCCCTCGTCTTCGTCGATGCCGAGCGGGTGCTGGCGCGGCGCACCCGGGCGGAGCTCAGAGCGCGGGTCGAGCGGCTCGGCCGCGCGCTCGCCGCCCATGCGCCCAAGGGCGCGCGCATCGCGCTGCGGATGACCAACACCCCGGCGATGGCCGAGGCCTTTCTCGCCTGCGCCAAGGCCGGGCTGATCGCGGTGCCGCTCTCGCCCGAGCTCACCATCGAGGAGACCACCCGCATCCTCGACGACGCCGAGGCCTCGCTGGTGCTGGTGGACGACGCCGCCCACATCCCGCCGCAGCGCCTCGGTCCGCCGGTGACCACCCCCGACGCCGTCGAGGGGGCGGGCAAGCTGACGCCAACCCGAGAGGAGGATCCCGTCCTCTTGATCTACACCTCGGGCACCGGCGGGCGTCCCAAGGGCGTGCTGCACGCCCATCGCAGCGTGCGCGGCCGGGTGCCGATGCGCGCCGGCTGGCTCGGGATCCTCGCCGGCGACCGTGTGCTCCACGCCGGCACGCTGAACTGGACCTACACCCTCGGCGTCGGGCTGATGGACCCGTTGAGCGTCGGCGCCACCGCCGTGCTCTACGGCGGCAAGGCCGCGCCCGGGGTCTGGGCCGACGTCATCGCCGGCTTCGACATCGCCGTCTTCGCCGCGGTGCCGACGGTCTACCGGCGCCTGTTGAAGTACGGCGACGTCGCCAAGGTGCGCACGAGCCGGCTCAAGCACGGTGTCTGCGCCGGCGAGCCGCTCTCGGCCGAGCTCTGGCGGGCCTGGCGCGACGCGACGGGCCGTGAGCTCTACGAGGCGCTCGGGATGACCGAGATCTCCACCTACATCTCGAGCGGGCCGATCACGCCCACCAGGCCGGGCGTGCCCGGCAAGCCCCAGCCGGGCCGGCGCGTCGCCATCCTCGATCCCGACACGCACCAGCCGCTCACCGCGCCCGGCGCCATCGGCCTGCTCGCCGTGCACAAGAGCGATCCGGGGCTGATGCTGGGCTACTGGCGCCAGCCCGACGCCGACGCCGAGGTCTTCTTCGACGACTGGTTCGCCGGCGGCGACCTCGCCCATTTCGACGCGGACGGCTACGTCCATTTCCACGGCCGCGCCGACGACCTGATGAACGCCCTGGGCGTGCGCACCTCGCCCTTGGAGATCGAGCGCGTCTTGATGCAGCACGACGCGGTGCAGGAGGCGGCGGTCACCAGCCTGCCCAACGCGGAGGGCGTCGAGCTCATCACCGCCTTCGTCGTCCCCGCCGAAGGCCGCAAGGTGGACGAGGGCGACCTCAAGGCCTTCGCCGGCGAGCACCTGGCCGCCTACAAGCTGCCCAAGCGCGTGATCGAGGCCCGCGAGCTGCCGCGCACCGCCAACGGCAAGATCCAGCGCAAGCGCCTGGGCGCGCTCCTGGCGCCCGGCTAGCGCCGCGCCTGCCGGCCGACCCCGGGTTCTGCGCCCCTCACAAGTGCCGATCGACGAACCGGACCAGCCGGCGCAGCGCCTCGTCGAGCTTGTCGTGGGACATGGCGAAGCAGAGGCGGATGTGGGCCGCGTTGCCGGGGCCGAAGGTGTAGCCGGGGGCGGTGCCGACCTTCTCCTCCTCGAGCAGGCGCAGGCAGAAGGCGAGGCTGTCGTCGAGGCCACGGAGCTTCGGAAAGGCGTAGAAGGCGCCCTCGGGCTCCCTGAGCTCGATCTTCGGGTGCTGGCCGAGCCGGCGGCGGACGACCTCGAAGCCCTGGCGGTAGCTTTCGCGAAGTTCCTGGACGATCGGCTCGCCGAGCTCACCGAGGGCGGCGACGCCGCCGAACTGGGCGAAGCTCGGCGCCCCGGTGTTGAGCGCGGTCGACCAGGCGGTGAGCTGGGTCTCGTAGCCCGCGGGCGCCACCAGCCAGCCGAGCCGCCAGCCGGTCATCGCCCAGGCCTTCGAGAAGCCGTTGATCGAGATGACGGGATCGTCGGGTGCGGCCACCTCGAGGAAGGAGGGGGCGACGTCGCCTGCGAAGACGTTGCGGTGGTAGACCTCGTCGGCCAGTACCATGACGCGCCGGTCCCGGCAGAGGTCCAAGAGGCGGCGGACGTCGCCCGCCGGCATGATCCAGCCCGTCGGGTTGCAGGGCGTGTTGACGTAGAGGGCCTTGGTCACGCCCGGGCGGATCGCCGCGTCCACCTTGGCGAGGTCGAGGTGCCAGTGGCCCGCGCGCGCCTCCTGGCGGACATAAGAGACCTCGGCGCCGACCATGGCCATGACGCTGGTGACGTTGGGCCAGTGCGGGGTGACGACGACGACGTGGTCGCCCTGGTCGAGCACCATGTCGGCGGCGAAGTTGAGCGCCAGCATCGTCGAGCCGGGCACCACCAGCCGCGCCGGGTCGAGCTCCAGGCCGTAGAGCCGGTCGAGATAGGCTTTGAGCGCGGCCAAGAGCTCGCGCCGCCCGCGCGGGATGTCGTAGAAGGTCTCGCCGGCCTCGAGCGCCTGGATGGCGGCTTGGCGGATCGGCCAGGGCGTCGCCACGTCGCCCTCGCCCACCCAGAGCGGCAGCACGTCCGGGTCGCCGAAGCCGCGGCTCACCACCTTGCCGATACCGCTCATCTCGAGCTGGGCGAACTCCTCGCGCAGGCAGGCTTCGTTGAGCGACATCGACGGCTACTCCCGGGGTTGACGCCCCCCTGTGCCAGAGCGCCGCGTCGGCGTGAACACCGCGCTCGCGTGCGCCGCCGCCCGCCACCACCTATAGGGGGTCGCATTGCGCTCATCGCCGCCAGGGAGCCCCAGCCATGTCCGAGCCCGCACGTGGTCCCGTCGTCATCGTCGGCGCGGGACAGGCGGGCATGCAGCTCGCCACCGCCCTGCGCCAGCTCGGCTCCACCGCGCCCATCACGCTGGTGGGCGACGAGCCCTGGCCGCCCTACGAGCGCCCGCCGCTCTCCAAGGCCTATCTCAAGGGCGAGCTCGAGCGCGAGCGGCTGTGGTTCCGCCACCAGGCGGCCTACGCCAAGCAGGACATCGACCTGCGCCTCGCCACCCGCGCCAGCGCCATCGACCGCGCCGCCAAGACGGTGACGACCGACAAGGGCGACGTGCTGGCCTACGATTACTGCGTGCTGGCGACCGGCGCGCGGGCGCGGCGGCTCGAGGTCGCGGGCGCGGATCTGGCGGGCGTGCACCTCCTGCGCGGGCTCGACGACGCCGACCGCCTGCGCGACGCCGTCCGCCCCGGCCTGGCGGTGGCGGTCGTCGGCGGCGGCTATATCGGCATGGAGATCGCCGCCAGCCTCACCGCCCTCGGCGGCCGCGTCACCGTCCTGGAGACGGCGCCGCGGGTCATGAGCCGCGGCGTCGCGCCGCTGGTCGCCGACCACGTCGCACGGCGCCACCGCGCGCAGGGCGTGCGGCTCGAGACCGGCGTCGGCGTGGCGGGCTTCGTCGGCGACACGGCGGTGCGCGCGGTCAAGCTCGCCGACGGCCGCGAGGTCGCCGCCGAGCTGGTCGTCGTCGGCATCGGTGCCGCGGTCAACGACGAGCTCGCCGCCGCCGCCGGCCTCTCGACCGACGGCGGCGTGCGCACCGACGCCTGCGCCCGCACCGCCGATGCCGCCATCTTCGCCATCGGCGATGTCGCGGTCCAGGACCACGCCTTCCTCGGCCGCCACATCCGGCTCGAATCGGTCCAGAACGCCGTCGATCAGGCCAAGGCGGTGGCGCGCACGCTCGCCACCGGCGAGCCGACGCCGATGGTCGAGGTGCCGTGGTTCTGGACCCAGCAGTTCGACATGATGATCCAGATGGTGGGTGTCGCCGAGCCGGGGCTCGAATGGGTCCTGCGCGGCGAGATGGCCGACAACGCCTTCGCCGCCTACGGCCTCGCCGGCGGCGTCGTCGCGGCGGTGCAGGCGGTCAACCGCGGCGCCGACTACGCCCTCGGCCGGCGGCTGGTGCGCGAGCGCATCGCCGTGGAGCCCGAGCAGCTCGCCGATCCGGGCTTCGAGCCGAAGTCGCTGCTGCCCCTCCGCCCCAAGCGCTGACGACGCGCCCGCACCACCGGCCTCGACCTCGGCGCGACGGGCTCGTTCCGCCGCGATGAGGCGTCCGACCGAAGGTGCGATCGTCAAGCTGGACCCTTCGCTCGCGGTGTAGCGGAAACCGGCGCTATCGGCGACGCCGAGGACGATGACGGCCGCGGTCGCCCACCGGCATGCGCCGGACCCGGGCCGACCTTCCTGAGCGGAGAGCGGGCGCCGCCACCAGGGATATCGTCGCGGCGCGCCGCTCGACGTCGAACCCCGAAGCGCCGGCCGATTGCACCGGCCTGCGCACATGCCCGAAAACCGGGGTGAACGGCATGGGTGATGGGGAGATCCGCCTGCGGCGGCGGTATCCTCGCCGCTCGCCCGCACGGGCGGTTGCCATGGCGCCGGCGGCGCGGCACCTCTAGCGGGTCGCCGAGCGGTCCGCGCCCGGCGCCGACCGCCCGCCGACCGCGCCGAGCGAGCCCATGGACGCCCCCACGACCGCCCGCACCGTCGAGTTCCCCGTCGAAGGCATGACCTGCGCCGGCTGCGCGCGCAGCGTCGAGCGGGCGCTCGCGGCGGTGCCCGGCGTCGAGGCCCCCGAGGTCCGCCTGCAGGCGAAGAAGGCCGTCGTCCGCTTCGATCCCGACCGCACCGACCCCGCAGCGCTGCGCCACGCCGTCCGCGACGCCGGTTTCACCACGCCGGACCCCGAGGCGGTGGCGCCACCCGCGGCCGCCGCGGGCATGCACCGCCAGGTCTTCGCGATCCTCGGCCTGTTGGCCGGCGTCGTGCTGTTCGTGGTCGTGGCGGGCGAGGGGCTCGGCCTGTTCGAAGCGGTGACCGCGGCGGTGCCGCGCTGGCTCGGCACGCTCGCGGTGCTGGCGGCGGCGGCGCCGATCTTCAAGGACGTGGCGAAAGCCGCGCGTCGCCGGGAGGTGACGAGCCACACGCTGATGTCGGTGGGAGCGATTGCCGCCTTGATCGTCGGCGAGTGGCCGACGGCGGCGGTGGTCGTCTTCTTCATGCACGCCGGCGCCTACACCGAGCGCTTCACGAGCGAGCGGGCGCGCCGGGCGCTGAAGTCGCTGAGCGCGCTCGCCCCGGCGACGGCGCGGATCGAGCGCGGCGGGGCGGAGGTCGAGGTGCCGTTGGCCCAGGTGGCGCCGGGCGATATCGTCGTCGTGCGGCCGGGCGAGCGGCTGCCGGTGGACGGCACCGTGCTCGACGGCGCCGCCACGGTCGATCAGGCGGCGATCACCGGCGAGAGCATGCCGGTAGAGGTCGAGCCGGGCGGCCGCGTCTTCGCCGCCACCCACGCCCGGGGCGGCCATCTGCGCCTGCGCGCCGACCGGGTCGGGCGCGAGAGCACCTTCGGGCGCATCCTCGCCCAGGTCGAGGCGGCCGAGGCCAACCGCGGCGACGTCCAGCGCGTCGCCGACCGCTTCAGCGCCATCTATCTGCCGATCGTGGCCGCGATCGCGGCCCTCACCTACCTCGCGAGCGGCGACGCGCTGGCGACCGTGGCGGTGCTGGTCGTCGCCTGCTCCTGCGCCTTCGCGCTCGCCACCCCGATCGCGATGATGGCGACCATCGGCGCCGCCGCGAAGCAGGGCCTTCTGATCAAGGGCGGCCGCCATGTCGAGATGCTGGCGCGCTGCGACGTCCTGCTCGTCGACAAGACGGGCACCCTCACCACCGGCACCCCCGCCGTCAGCGACGTGGTCGCGCTCGGCGACGGCGACGAGGCCCAGCTCCTGCGCCGCGCCGCCGCCGCCGAGCGCTGGGCCGAGCACCCGCTCGCCGAGGCGGTGCGGGCGGCCGCCGCGGCGCGCGGGCTCCAGCCGGCGACGCCCGAGGACTTCCGCACGACACCCGGCGCCGGCGTCGAGGCGCGCCTCGAGGGTCGCCGCGTCGTCGTCGGCAGCCGCCGCGTGCTGCCCGCGGGCGTCGCGGTGCCCGCCGTCGCTGCGCCGCTGGAGGACGCGGGCAAGACGCTCCTCTTCGTCGTCGTCGACGGCACCCTCGCCGGGCTGGTCGCCGCGCGCGACGAGGTGCGCCCGGAGGTGGCGGCCGCGTTCGACGAGTTGCGCGCGCTCGGCCTCGGCCGCATCGAGCTCTTGACCGGCGACAACCCGCGCACGGCGCGGGCCATCGCCGAGCCCTTGGGCATCGCCTGGGCCGCGGAGCTGTTGCCCGAGGACAAGATCGAGCGGGTGCGCGCGCTGCAGGCGGCGGGCCACCGCGTCGTCATGGTCGGCGACGGCGTCAACGACGCCCCGGCGCTCGCCCAGGCCGACGTCGGCATCGCCATGGGCGCCGGCACCGACGTCGCGCTCGACGCGGCGCACGTGGCGCTCTTGCGCGACGACTGGCGGCTGGTGCCCGAGGTCTTCCGCGTCGCCCGGCGGACCATGGGCGTCGTCCACGGCAATATCGGCTTTACCGCCGCCTACAACCTGGCCGGGCTCAGCCTCGCCGCCACCGGCTACCTGCCCCCGATCTGGGCCGCCGCCGCCCAGTCGCTGCCCGATCTCGGCATCCTCGCCAACTCCTCGCGGCTATTGCGGCGGCGTTAGCCGTTGTCCCGTCACCGCGAAGGGGCGACGAGGCGAGGACGCGCGGGTGCGGCGCTCATGCTCGCCGCTTTGCTCGCGGCGTGCTCGCCGACGCGCCTGGCGGATTCGGTGACGCTCTTGCGCGGTCTTTCGGCCGACCCTTCAGCCGACGCGGCGAGCCGAGGCGAAGCGGTGCGGCGGGAGACCATCACCTTCGCGGCGGACGGGGAGCGCCACCTCGCCGACCTCTACGCCACCCCGGCGGCGCGGGCCGACCTCGTGCTGGTGCCCGGTGCCGTGCGCGACGGCCGGCGCGATTCGCGCCTGGTGGCGTTCGCCGAGACGCTCGCCCGCGCCGAGTTTCGCGTCCTCGTGCCGGAGCTCGCGGGCCTGCGCGCGCTGCAGGTGACGAGCGCCGACGCCCGCGTCCTGGGCGCGGCCGCGCGCCACCTGGAGGCGGGCGCACCCGAGCGGCAGGTCGGGCTGGCGGCGGTGTCGTTCGCGGTGGGGCCCGCCGTGCTCGCCGTCGATCAGGGCGCGCCGGTGGACTTCGTGGTCGCGATCGGCGGCTATTACGACCTCGAGGCGGCGATCGCCTTCTTCACCACCGGCCGCTTCCGCGCCGGTCCCGGCGAGCCTTGGCGCTACCGCGAGCCCAACGCCTACGGCAAGTGGGTCTTCGTCCTCGCCAACGCGCCCCGCCTCGAGAACGCGAGCGACCGCCGCCTCCTGCGCGAGATGGCGCGCCGCAAGCTCGAGAACCCGGACGCCGACATCGCCCCGCTCGTCGCCGAGCTCGGCCCCGAGGGCCGCGCCGTCCACGCCCTGCTCGTCAACGCCGACCCCGAGCGCGTGCCGGCGCTGATCGACCGCCTGCCCGCGGGCATCCGCGCCGAGATCGAGGCCTTGAACCTCGCGCGCGTCGATGTCGCCGCCTGGCAGCGGCGCGGGATCGAGCCGACATTCGTGCTGCTCCACGGTACGGGCGATCCGGTGATCCCGGCGAGCGAGAGCGCAGCGCTCGCCGCCGCCCTGGGGCCGGAGCGCAGCCGGCTCTACCTCGTCGACGGCCTCGGCCATATCGAGCCCGGCGACGTCGGCCCCGCCGGCTCGCTGACGCTGCTCAGGGCGACCTACCGGGTGCTGACGCTGCGCGACGGGGATGCCGCGAACTGACCACGCGCGTTGGCACGGACAAACGCCCCCGAAAGGACGCGGCTTGCGCAGCGTAGTCACGAATGTTATTACTACGATGTCTTCAATGAACAACACCCTTTGAGACAACTCGGCGACCGGCGGTCTCCGCTGGCAAGCCGCTTGGGCTCGCACGGGAGAGGACTTCGATGACGGATCGTAACACGGCGCGGCTAAGGCGCGTCGGTAACAGCATCGGCAGCACGTTCTCCCGGGACACGCTCGCCGTCGCAGGGTTCAACGAAGGCGACCGCGTGCTCGTTCACGCCGAGCCCGGACGGATCGAGTTGCGTCGACATGACGAGCGAACGGCCAAGTTCGATGCGTGGTGGGAGCGGTTCGAGCAGCGCTATCGCCGCACGCTACACGAGCTGGCCAAGTGAGCACCGACCCTGAGCCGATCGAGTATCCCACCCGAAGCGAGATCCTGGAGATCCACAAGCGAGCTGTTGAAGGGTTCGGAGGTCATCGCGGTGTTCGCGAACCGCAAGCGATCGACGCCGTATTGGCACGGCCCGAGCAGCTTCGGGCGTATGGCGACGACGACATCGGTTTGAGCCGGTGCGCGGCGGCGATCGCGGCTGGCTTCTGCCGCATCCACCACCCTGTCGTCGACGGCAACAAGCGGGTCGCTTTCGCCGCCGCGGCCTATACGCTGTTTCTCAACGGCTACGAGCTGGACGTCCGCGAGGCCGATGCGACGCACAACGTATTGGCACTGTCCGCGGGCGAGACGAGCGAGGACGCCTTCGCCCGGTGGCTCGACGCGAACATGGTGCCCCTCATCGAGGCCGAATAGGCACCTCACGCCTTGAAGGCGTCGTCCACCTCCACCTGCAGCGCCTTGACCAGCGCGTTGGTCTGGCTCGCCATGGCGATCACGGCGAGGAGCTCGCCGTGCATCGCGGGCGTCATGCCCTTCGCCTCGGCCGCCGCGGTGTGGGAGTGGATGCAGTAGTCGCAGCCGTTGGCGGTGGAGACGGCGAGGTAGAGCAACTCCTTGGTGAGCGGGTCCAGCGCGCCCGGCGCCATGACGACCTTCAAGCGCTCCCAGGTCGAAGCGAGCAGGGCCGGGTCGTGGGCGAGCGTGCGCCAAAAGGCGTTGACGACGTCGGTGCGGCGCGTGCGGCGGATGTCGTCGAAGACGGCGCGGGCCTCGGCGGTGGCCTCTTCGTCCGTGAGCGGCTTTTTGACCGCCATCAGGCGAGCGCCAGGATGCGTGCCGGGCCGCCGGTGCCGGCGCGGGTCTTGGGCGCGCCGACGACGAGCGTCGCACCCTTGGCCGGCAGCGCGTCGAGGCCGGCGAGGCATTCGATGCCGTAGCGGCCCGCCGGCAGCCAAGCGTAGTGCGTGGCGAAGTCCGCCGACGGCCCGTGGTCGAGCGAGAGGGTATCGACGCCGATCGCCGCGGCCTCGCTCTCCTCCAGGAGCATCTGCGCCGCCTCGACGTGGAAGCCGGGGAAGTGCAGCGTGCCCGGCCGCGCCGAATCGGCGCCGCGAAATTCCCGCGTGCCGACCTTGCCGGCCCAGCCCGAGTTCATCGCCACGCAGGCCCCGGCCGGGATCGAGCCGTGCGCCCCGATCCAGGCCTCGAGGTCGTCGGGCGTCACCTGGGCGTCGCGGTCCTCGGCGGCCTTGGCGCGGATGTCGACGATGCACAACGGCAAGACGAGGTGCCGCGCCGGGATCTCCGCCACCGACCGGCCGTCTTCGGAGAAGTGCAGGGGCGCATCGATATGGGTGCCCGTGTGCTCGTTCACGGTGAGGCTGTAGAGGTTGTAGCCGTCGCGCTCGAAGTCGAAGAGCTTGTCGTAGGCGATGCCGGGGCTGCCGCCGAAGGTGGGAAAGTCCTCGGCGAGCTCGTGGGTCAGGTCGACCACCTCGCCCGCCGTCGCGGCGCGTGCCGGTGCGGCCGCGCTCGGCCCGAGCGTGGCGGCGGCGGCCGTGGCCGCACTGCCGGCGAAGAAGGACCGGCGCGACAGCATCCGCTCCTTGACCGCATTGACGACGCGCGCGTCGCACATGGGCTTGCCTCCGGGGCCGTTTCGCTCTCCCCTCCCCGATAGCCGACACGGCGGCGCACGCAAGCCTAGCCGGCCACGAGCCCCCAGAGCAGCGGCAACAGCACCGCCGTCGCCAGCGCGTTGAGGCCGATGGCGATGCCGGCGAAGGCGCCGGCGACCTGGCTCGTCTGCAACGCGCGGGCGGTGCCGATGCCGTGCGCGGCGGTCCCCATGGCGAGGCCGCGGGCGCGCGGATCGCGGATGCGGGCGAGGTCCAGGACAAGCGGGCCGAGGGCGGCGCCGACGATGCCGGTGAGGATCACCACCGCCGCGGTCAGCGAGGGCAGGCCGCCGAGGCTCTCGGCGATGCCCATCGCCACCGGTGTGGTCACCGATTTGGGCGCGAGCGAGGCCAGCGTCGCGGTGGAGGCACCGGCGAGCCAGGCGAGACCGACGGCGCTGCCGGCGGCGGTGAGCGAGCCGACGACCAGCGCGGCCATGAGTGGCACCAGCGCGCGGCGCACGTTCGCCAGCTCCTTGTAGAGCGGGATGGCGAGCGCCACCGTCGCCGGGCCCAACAGGAAATGGACGAACTGCGCGCCCTCGAAATAGCGCTCGTAATCGCCGCCCGTGGGCAGGAGCACCGCGGCGATCAGCAGGATCGCGAGCAGCACGGGGTTCAAGAGCGGGTTGCGCCCCGAGCGGCGGTAGACCGTGTCGCCCGCGAGGTAGGCGACGAGCGTCAGCGTGAGCGCGGCGAGCGGGCTGGTCTCGAGATAGACCCAGAGCTGGGCGACGGGGTCCATCAGCCGCCCCCGTCCTTTGGCGCGAGACGCGCCATGAGCCAGCCGGTGACGACGAGCGCGAGCAAGGTGGCGGGGCCGAGGGCGAGCAGGAGTGCGATGGGCTCGCCGGAGATGCGCCCCAGATGGGTGATGACGCCCACGCCCGCCGGCACGAACAGCAGCGAGAGATGGCCCAAGAGCGTCGAGCCGACCCGATCGAGGGCATCCGGCACTTGGCCGTGGACCACCAGCACGGTGAAGAGAAGCGCCATGCCGGCGACCGGGCCGGGGATCGGCACGGCGAGCGCGCGGACGACCACCTCGCCAGCGAGTTGACACAACAGCAGCGCGGTGAAGGCCGTGAGCATGGGCGGACCCCTTCTCCGAAGATCGAACGGGGCGCGGCGTCGGGCCTCTTGCGGTCGACCGCGGCGGCTGACATTCCGCGCCGGATGAGCGTCGTCGCGCGCGCGGCGGCATGTCCATGGGAGGATGGCATCATGGCGATCGGACGCCGCACCGCCTTCGCGTTGGCCCTGGTCCTCGGCGTCGCGATCGGGGCGCCCGCCGCGGCCCAAGCACAGATGGTCTATCACCGCGGCAACACCGCCGAGCCCGAGACCCTCGACCAGCACCTGACCTCGACGGTCTACGAGGCCCACATCCTGCGCGATCTCTACGAGAGCCTGGTCGTGCACGGCCCCGAGGCGGAGATCCTGCCGGGCGCGGCCGCGAGCTGGAGCGTGTCCGACGACGGCTTGGTCTACACCTTCGAGATCCGCGACGACGCACGCTGGTCGAACGGCGACGACCTGACCGCCCGTGACTTCGTCTTCTCCTACCGGCGCATCCTCGACCCGGCGACGGGCGCCAAATACGCCAACATCCTCTACCCGATCAAAGGTGCGGAGGCGGTCAACAAGGGCGAGGCCGCGCCCGAGAGCATCGGCGTGCGCGCGGTTGACACGCGCACGCTGGAGATCACGCTCGAGGCGCCGATGCCCTACTTCCTCGAGCTCTTGACCCACCAGACCAGCCTGCCGGTGCACCCGCCGAGCGTGGACGAGCACGGCATGGCCTTCGCCCGCCCCGAGCACATGGTCTCGAACGGCGCCTACACGCTGGTCGAGTGGGTGCCGAACGCGCACATCAAGCTTGAGAAGAACGCGGCCTTCCACGCCGCCGACGAGGTCGCCATCGACGAGGTCTACTACTACCCGACCGAGGACCGCTCGGCGGCGCTGCGTCGCTTCATGGCGGGCGAGCTGCACTCGAACGACGACGCGCCGGTCGAGCAGATGGACTTCATGCGCGAGCGACTGGGCGATCAGCTCCGCATCGCGCCCTATCTCGGCACCTACTACTACGCCGTGAACATGGAGGACGAGGCCCTGGGGGACGCCCGGGTCCGCCGCGCGCTGTCGGTGGCGATCGACCGCGAGTTCCTGGCCGAGGAGATCTGGGGCGACGCCATGCTGCCGGCCTACAGCTTCGTGCCGCCGGGCATCAACAACTACGACGAGCCGGCCTACGCCGACTATCGCGACATGGCGATGTTCGACCGCGAGGACGAGGCGATGGCGATCTTGGCCGAGGCCGGCTACGGCCCCGACAACCCGCTCGAGGTCGAGATCCGCTACAACACCTCGGAGAACCACCAGCGGACGGCGACCGCCATCGCCTCCATGTGGCAGCCGCTGGGCGTCGAGACCACGCTGCACAACACCGACACCAAGACCCACTACGCGAATCTCAGGGACCGCGGCGACTTCGACATCGCGCGGGCGGGATGGATCGGCGACTATTCCGACCCACAGAATTTCCTGTTCATGGTGGAGAGCGACAATGTCGGCTTCAACTACGCCCGCTACGAGAATTCGGAATACGACGCGCTGATGGACGAGGCCAAGGCCGCCACCGATCTCGAGGCGCGCGCCCAGATCCTGCATCGGGCGGAGGAGGTTTTCATGCGCGATCTGCCGTTCATCCCGCTGCTGTACTACAGCTCGATCAACCTGGTGAGCGACGAGCTGGTGGGCTGGCAGGACAACCTGCAAAACGTCCACGCCACCCGCTGGATGCGCATCGTGGAATGAGGCCGGGCGGGTTCCGCGGCCGAGCGGCGCCACCATGCTGCGCTACGTCGTCGGGCGCCTTTTGGGCGCCGTCCCCACCCTCTTCGTCATCGTCACCGTCGCCTTCTTCCTGATCCGGGTGGCGCCGGGCGGGCCGTTCAACCTCGAGCGGCCCCTGCCGCCGCAGATCGTCGCCAACCTGGAGGCGTATTACGGCCTCGATCAGCCGCTCTTTCAGCAATACCTGTCGTACCTGCAAGGCCTGGTGACGGGCGATCTCGGGCCCTCCTACGTCTACCGCGACTTCACCGTCGACGAGCTCTTGCGGCAGGGCCTGCCGGTGTCGATCCAGCTCGGCGGCAGCGCCCTCCTGCTCGCCCTCGTCCTGGGCGCGGCGCTCGGCACCTACGCCGCGTTGCGCCAGAACCGGCCGGGCGACGTCGGCGTCATGACGGTCGCGATGGTCGGGATCACCATCCCCAACTTCGTGATGGCGCCGGTGCTCACCCTCATCCTCGCGATCTGGCTCGGCTGGCTGCCCGCCGGCGGCTGGGGCGAGGGCGCGCTCGCCAACAAGATCCTGCCGGTCTTCGCCCTGGCGCTGCCGCAGATCGCCATCATCGCCCGGCTCACCCGCGGCTCGATGATCGAGGTCCTGCGCGCGCACCACATCCGCACCGCCCGCGCGAGCGGCCTGCCGCCGGGCGTGGTGACCCGCCGGGCGCTGCGGGGCGCGCTGTTGCCCGTCGTCTCCTATCTCGGCCCGGCCGCCGCGGCGCTGCTCACGGGCTCGGTCGTCATCGAGACGATCTTCGGCATCCCCGGCATCGGACGCTATTTCGTCCAGGGGGCGTTGAACCGCGACTACACGCTGGTGATGGGCACCGTGGTGACGGTCGCGCTGTTCGTCGTCGTCTTCAACCTCGTCGTCGACCTGCTCTACGCCGTGCTCGATCCGAAGGTGCGCTATGACTGACGCGGCGGCGGTGGCGGGGGGCCGGCCCGTCGCCGGCAAGAGCCTCTGGCGCGACGCCTGGCTCCGGCTGCGGGCCAACAAGGCGGCGATGGCGGGCCTCGTCATCCTCGCCTTGATGGCACTGGCCTGCTTTTTCGGCCCGCTCGCGAGCCCGCACGGCTACGACCGGGTCTACCAGAACTACGTCAAGGTGCCGCCGGCGCTCGCAGCGCGCCCGAGCGAGGCCGAGATCGGGGAAGCGCTCGCGACCGCACTCCGGCGCGGCCGGGTCGAGATCACCGACTGGACCGTCGAAGGCGACGCGCTGCAGGCGACGCTGACCGCCGAGCGCGCGATCGACCCGCGCCTCACCCGGCTCGTCGAGCGCAGCGACGTCTTCACCAACGCCACCGTGCTCACCACCCACGAGGACGGGCGCACGCTCGTCGTCGGCGCCACCGTCGAGCGCGAACGGTTCCTTTTGGGCACCGATCAGAACGGCCGCGACCTCTTGACCCGCATCCTCGTCGGCGGGCGAGTCTCGCTCACCATAGGCCTGCTCGCCACCTTCGTCGCGCTCGCCATCGGCGTCACCTACGGCGCGGTGGCGGGTTATCTCGGCGGACGCGTCGACCACGTCATGATGCGGCTCGTCGACGTGCTCTACTCGCTGCCCTTCATGTTCTTCGTCATCATGCTGGTGGTGTTCTTCGGCCGCAACTTCGTCCTCATGTTCATCGCCGTCGGTGCGATCGAGTGGCTCGACATGGCGCGCATCGTCCGCGGGCAGACGCTCTCGATCAAACGCCAGGAATACGTCGAGGCGGCGCAAGCCATGGGGGTATCGACGCCGGCGATCATCCGCCGCCACGTCATCCCCAACACGCTGGGCCCGGTCGTGGTCTTCATGACGCTGATGGTGCCGAAGGTGATCCTCTTGGAGAGCTTCCTCTCGTTCCTCGGCCTCGGCGTGCAGGCGCCCTTGACCTCGTGGGGCGTGCTGATCGCCGAGGGGGCGAAGAACATCCAAGGCGCGTCCTGGCTGCTCATCTGGCCGTCCTTGTTCCTCGCGGTCACGCTCTTCTGCCTCAACTTCATCGGCGACGGGCTGCGCGACGCGCTCGACCCGAAGGATCGCTGAATGACGGGGCTCCTCACGATCGAGCAGCTGCACGTCCGCTTCGCCACGCCCGACGGCGAGGTCCACGCCGTCAAGGGCGTGGACCTCGAGGTGAACCGCGGCGAGACGGTGGCGATCGTCGGCGAGAGCGGCTCGGGCAAGAGCCAGTTGATGATGGCGGTCATGGGCCTCACCGCCCAGAACGGCCGCACGACGGGCAGCGCCCGTTTCGACGGCGCCGAGCTCCTCGGCCTCTCGGTGGCCGCGCTCAACCGCTATCGCGGTCGGCGGCTTTCGATGATCTTCCAAGAGCCGATGACCTCGCTCGATCCGTTGCAGACGATCGAGACCCAGATCGGCGATCCGTTGGTCTACCACCAGGGCCTGAGCCGGCGCGCCGCGCGCCCGCGCATCGTCGAGCTGTTGGAGCTCGTCGGCCTGCCGGCCGCGCGCGCGCGGCTGGGCGCCTACCCGCACCAACTCTCGGGCGGGCAGCGCCAGCGCGTGATGATCGCGATGGCGCTCGCCAACGCGCCCGACATCCTGATCGCCGACGAGCCGACGACCGCGCTCGACGTCACCATTCAGGCCCAGATCCTCGATCTCTTGAAGGACCTGCAAAAGCGCCTCGGCATGGCGATCGTCTTCATCACCCACGACCTCGGCATCGTTCGCCACATGGCGGCGCGGGTCTACGTCATGCAGGGCGGCGAGGTCCGCGAGCAGGGCCCGGTCTGGGAGATCTTCTCGAGCCCGCGCCACCCCTACACCAAGAAGCTGCTCGACGCCGAGCCCAGCGGCACCAAGCGCCCGCCGCCCGGCTCCGCGCCCATGCTTCTCGCCGCCGAACACCTGACGGTACGCTTTCGCGTCGGCGGCGGCGTTTTCCAGCGCGCGAACGAGCTAGTGGCGGTGAACGACGTCTCCCTCGACCTGCGCGAGGGCCAGACCCTCGGCGTCGTCGGCGAAAGCGGCTCGGGCAAGTCGACGCTCGGCCGCGCGCTCTTGGGCCTGTTGCCGGCGGACGGCCGCGTCGCCTATAGGGGCCGCGAGATCAGCGGGCTGGACCGGCGCGCCATGCAGCCGCTGCGGCGCGAGCTGCAGGTGGTGTTCCAGGACCCCTTCGGCTCGTTGAGCCCGCGGCTCACCGTCGGCGAGATCGTGGGCGAGGGCCTGCGTGTCCACGCGCCGGGCCTGGGCGCGAAGGAGCGCGAGCGCCGCGTCGCCGAGGCGCTCGCCGAGGTCCGGCTCGACCCCAAGCACCTCCGGCGTTTCCCCCACGAGTTCTCGGGCGGCCAGCGCCAGCGCATCGCCATCGCCCGCGCGCTCGTCCTGCGCCCGCGTTTCGTGCTGCTGGACGAGCCCACCTCGGCCCTGGACCGCACCATCCAAAAGCAGATCGTCGAGCTGTTGCGCGAGCTGCAGGC
Organism: Alphaproteobacteria bacterium; assembly: GCA_046541805.1. Classification (GTDB taxonomy): domain Bacteria; phylum Pseudomonadota; class Alphaproteobacteria; order Geminicoccales; family Geminicoccaceae; genus JAAAPF01. Next base: position 21,863 of record JBKHCM010000017.1, on the reverse strand, counting down.
CGAGCACCGCCTGACCTATCTCTTCATCAGCCACGACCTCGCGGTCGTGCGCGCCATCGCCGACACCGTCTTGGTCATGCAGCACGGCCGCATCGTCGAGGCCGCCCCGGCCGACGAGCTCTTCGCCACGCCCAAGGAGCCCTACACCCGCGCGCTCTTGGCCGCCGCCTTCGACCTCGAGCCCCGCGCGGCGGCGGCGAGCTGAGGCATCGTCGCTGCGCCGTGCTCGTGCGCGATCCGCATCATGCGAAAAACCGCTTGCGGTTGGCGGCCGTACGCCGCACCAGCCTCAGCAGATTTTTCGCTTCGCCAAATGAATGAGGAAAAAACTGTCTACGTGGACTATGCCCAAGTTCGCGAGCCAGCTCCATCCAATGGCTTGCGGCCGGCGCAAGCGTTTTAGCTAAATATTCCCAAGGTTTTGGACTGCCGATAAAATGCAATATCTTTCCAATATTGCCATGGCGCGGATGAACAACGGACTTTTGTGAAATGATATGGTTAAATTTTTTGTCTAATGGGATGAATTTATCGTTGAAAACAAGATTTAAGACTGTTTGATCGTGAGAAATCGCGCGCTGACCAAGTTCTTGCGCGGTTTCGATGCATATCTCTGAAATTCCATTCGTTCGCCAAGCTTCAGCGTTAATCATTAGGACGCCTGCATTAAAGTATTCTGACTCTTTGGCAATGCCGCGTTCGATCAAAACTTGCTGATCAAGGCAGAACTTGACTTTTTGCGTGGGGACAGCGCCGAGAGCCGCGTCAGCAATCTTTATGGCGGGAACTTGCGCAATATCTATTAGCGGTATTGTGTCACAGTCCAAATATATAACATATTTTTCTTCAATTAATTTCGGAATGAGGAACTTTGCGTAAGTGTTATTATTGTCCTGTAGTTTTTTCATGCCGGTGAAGGGCATATCGGGAATTGGCAGAAGACGTAGCTCGATAGGCGCGCTTGACCGCGCCGAGCGTTCGATCAATTGGACGATACCTGGCGAGAACGTCGAAAGGAAGACATAGACGCGAATTGGCCGTGTCGCAAAATTGCCCAATGCCCGCAGGGAAACAAGAAATCCGGTAAGCATCCTTCGATCGACAACGTACGCTACAGCAATGCTTGGCGACGACATAAAAGCCTCGAAAAGTATTATAATCTTTCCATGCCGACACTATCCGCTTTGGCGTGTAAATATCCTTTCACTTTAATTTAATTTCGATCCATGCAACTTTAACGTTACTTTCCGGCGGCGCTCGCGATTTGGTTTTTTGTGTGCAATCGTGCTTTGGGTGACGTTGCAGTCCGATCGGGTGTGGCAACGCCGCCGTGCTTCCCCGAAGCTGCGGGAGCGCGAGCCTTGCGTCGCCACCTGCCCGTGGCGCGTCGTCGTGGCCACTGACCCAGCCGAGAACCGGGGCCCCTACACCAAGCCCCCTGACCTCTTTGAACCCCTCCGTGTTCGACGGCTTTGCGCGAGACCTGAATGAGACTGCCGAGCTCGGCGTCATCGGCGAACGTGGCCGGGGCTGCGCGGCGCGGACGCGCGCATCCGCGGTGCCACGCCTCGGCGCGAGACCCGTCCGCCTGCTCGGCTGCGCGACCGGCGCGGCGTCGACTGCCCGCCGGCTCGTCTCGAGCTCCTGAAGGAGCCCCCTCGGCTTTGGACCGCACCATTGCAACGCCGATCGTCGAGCCGTCGGGCCGGCTTCCGGCCGCGCACCGCGTTCGCGATCTCCGCATCCGCCACGACCTCGCGGTCGTGCGCGCCATCGCCGACACCGTGCCGGTCCTGTCGCACGGCGGCGTCGTCGACGCCGTCTCGGTGCGAGGCCGCTTCGCCGCGGCGCGCGGAGGCGGGCCGGCCGGCGGCGCGGGTTGGGCCTGGAAAGCCGCGCGCGCCTCGCCGATATTCCGCGCGTCACCTCGCCGCCGCGACCCACCGCGCCAACCGGAGGACGGCCGCGTGCACCAGCCTCGAACGTCGCCGTCGCGGTCCGGCGGCATCCCGGCGCCACGATGTTCCAGCTGGCGCGCGACATGGTGATCGCGCTGCAGGTGCCCGGCTGCGGCCACGACGCCCAAGCGCCGGAGTCCATCGAGGCCCGGGCCGAGCGGGTCGAGCCCGCGGGCGCAAGCGACGCCCGCGCGGGCGAGCTCGCGGCCATCGTCGCCGAGCGCGGGCCGGCGCGGTGAGACTCGGCCGGCGCGGGCTCATGGCCGTCGCCCTGCTCGCGCTGGTGGCGAGCGCCGCGGCGGCGTTCGGCCTGAACACGCTGCGGGCATGGTACGGCTGGTCGGCCGTGACCTACACGCCGCAAGAGCTCGCCGGCGAGCTGCGCCCGGCCTATGTCGTCACGCGCCCCGCGGGCGCCGGCCCGTTTCCGACCGCGCTCCTGGTCTCGGGCTGCGACGGGCCGAAGGACAACGTCGCCCGGCTCGCCGACGCGCTCGCCGCGGCCGGCTGGGCCTCGGTCGTCGTCGACAGCCACGGCCCCCGCGGGCTGGACGACGCCGAGCAATGGCGCCTGGTCTGTGCCGGTCAGTTGCTGACGGGTGTCGAGCGCGCCGCCGACCTGGCGGTGGCGCTCGACGACGTCCGCCGCATGGACGGCGTCGACGCCGACCGCCTCGCCCTGGTCGGCGCCTCGCACGGCGGCTGGGCCGTGCTCGACCTGTTCGCCCTCGTCGCCGCGGGCGAGCCGCCGCCGCTCCTGCGCCGGTGGCCGGCGAGCCTGCGGCGCGACGGTCTCGCGGGCGTCCGCGCAGCGGTGCTGCTCTACCCCTATTGCGGCCCGTTGAGCCGGGCGGCGCGAACCGGGTGGCAGAGTGCGATCCCCTTGCAGTTGCTGCTCGTCGCGGACGACGCCGTCGCCGACGAAGCCGATTGCCTCGAACTCGCGGACCGCCAGCGGGCCGCCGGCACCCCCGTCGCCGTCGAGGTCTTCGAGGGCGTCACCCACGGCTTCGATCAGATCGAGAAGTCGCCGCTCAGCACGCTCGCCTACGACCCGGACGCGACCGCCCGGGCGCTGACGTTGACGACGAGATTTCTGCAGGCGAACGCGCGCCGGCGCGGTTCGCGCTCGGAGCGAACGCTCACGGGAACCTGGCGCGGTCGCCCGGAAACCCCGCCTCTTCGAGATTGACCAGCAGCGCCGCCTCGGTGCCGGCGGCGTGGGCCCGGGCGCGGATGCGCCGGATGACCTCGATCATCGCCGAGGCGCGCACCTCGCCGTCGGCCCTTTGGGCGTGGTCGACGGTGAGGCCGTCTTAGCCCGGCTCCGCCATGAGCGCGGCCGCGGACGGGCTCGCGCTCGCGAGCCGAGCCTTGGTCACGGCGCGCCTCTCGCCCCGGGCCGTCCTGATGACGCATGAGCCTCGCCCAGTGCGCGCGGGCGCCAGGGCATGGGCGGGGCTCTCGCGCGCGGGCCTGCCTGCCGGCGTGGTCGCGCCGGCGGTAACGAACGGTGTCTTGCCGGCCGCGCCCCGGCCGCGCTGGCCGCCCTGGCGCTCGCCGCCGATGTCGGCGTCAGCCAGCTCGAGCCCGCACGCCCGCTTGGCGCCGTCGCGCTCCAGCACGACCGGCTCCAGCTTGTGCTCGATCTTTAAAGCCGTGGTCTGCATCACGCCGCGACGCCGCGCCAACGCGGTGCTGGAGATCTTCTGCCTGGTCTGGATCAGGTGATGGAGGGCCCGGAACCAGAGGCGCGGTTCCGTGTCGTTGCGGCGAAGATCGCCCCGGCGATCGGCGAGGTCCGCGCTCGACCAGCGCTCGACGGATGGAGCCCCCGCCTTTCCACGACACTTGTGGCGTGTCCCGCCACCCCGGGGATCGAGGAACCCATCCGGCCGGCGCGCGGCCTGTTGCATCACCCGGTGGGGCACCAACACGATCTTGCACTTCGGCGCCGAGATCGTCAGCCCGGCGCGCCCCATCGCCGCGCGCGGCGAAGGTCATCCGCGCGGGGACGGCGTGGACGGCGAGCAGGTCCGGGGCGCGGTCGAAGGAGAGCTCCTCGGCAGGCCAGCGGTACCGTCGCGCCAAGGCAAGCCCGCCGGGAACCCCCGAGACTACTTGCCGACGATGACCTCGGACGACGTGAAGCTCGCCGTCACCTGATCGCCGACGGCGAGTTCCAGATCATCCGCGGCGGCGCCGGTGGTCTTGGAGGTGATGCCGAGACCGCTGCCCACGTCGATTTGAATGCGGGTGGCGATCGGACGCCAATCGACGGCGGTAACGGTACCTTGCAATTGATTGGAGCGCGCAACTTCAGCGTGGCATCTCTGATCATGGCTTGATCTTGACTTTTGTGCGGTGCAGCATGGGTTGTCAATGGCGTAATATGCGGGCAGACATAGCGCTTCGGTCCAGATGGAGCGATCGCGATGCGTCGCCGCCGCAGCCTCGTCGTCGTGGGCGCCCTCGCCGGCGCGCTCTCCGCCCAGCTTTTCGCGGTGCCCGGTGCCGCCGCCCGCGAGCCGGTGACGGTCTTCGCCGCCGCCAGCCTCACCGAGGCGGTGGAGCGGATCGCCGCGTTCTACGAGGCCGAGACCGGCACGCCCGTCCGGCTCTCCTTGGCCTCGAGCTCCACGCTCGCGCGGCAGATCACGGCGGGCGCACCCGCGCAAATCTTTCTCTCGGCCAACGAGCGCTGGATGGATCACGTCGAGAACGCCGGCATGATCGAGCCGCAGACGCGCGTGCGCGCGCTCGCCAACCGCCTCGTCCTGATCGCACCGGCCGACAGCCCGCTGGACGACGTCGCGATCGACGGCGGTTTGGATCTCACCGCACGCCTGGACGCGGGCGAACGCATCGCGGTGGGCGACCCCGACCACGTCCCGGCCGGCCTCTACGCCAGGCAAGCCCTGGAGAACCTGGGCCTGTGGGAGGCGGCCGCGGACCGGCTCGCCCGCACCGCCGACGTCCGCGCCGCGCTCGCCCTGGTCGCGAGCGGCGAGGCGCCCTTGGGCATCGTCTACGCCACCGACGCGGCGGTCACCGAGGACGTCAAGGTGCTCGGCCGCTTTGCGCAGGACTCGCACGCGCCCATCACCTACTCCTTCGCCATCGTCGCGGACGCCGCGGGCCCGCCGGTGGAGGCGTTCTTCGCCTTCCTGCTGGGTCCTGAGGGGCGCGCCGTGTTCGCGGAGGCGGGGTTCACGCTGCGATGATGGCGACAGCGAGAGGGCGCCGCCCGTGTTGAGCGAGGCCGAGTGGGAGGCGCTCCGGCTGAGCTTTCGGATCGCGAGCGTGGGCGTCGCCTCGGCGCTGCCGTTCGCGGTCGCGGTCGCCTACGTGCTGGCGCGGGTGCGCCTGCCGGGCAGGACGCTGCTCGACGGGGTCGTCCATCTGCCGCTGGTGCTGCCGCCGGTGGTGATCGGCTATCTCCTGCTCGTCACCTTCGGCACTCGCGCGCCCGTGGGCGGCTGGCTTCTGGAGACCTTCGGCATCCGCCTCGTCTTCGACTGGAAGGGGGCGGCGCTCGCGGTGGCGGTGGTGACCTTCCCCTTCACCGTCCGCGCCGTGCGCCTCTCGCTCGAGGCGGCCGACCCGGAGCTGGAGACGGCGGCGCGCACGCTCGGCGCCGGCCGGCTCGACGTCTTCTGGACGATCACCCTGCCGCAGGCGCTGCCGGGCATCATCGCCGGGGCGATCACCGCCTTCGCCGCCGGTCTCGGCGAGTTCGGCGCGATCATCACCTTCGTCTCCAACGTGCCGGGAGAGACCCGCACGCTGCCGCTCGCGATCTACACCGCGATCCAAACGCCCGGCGGCGAGGCCCGGGCGCTCCGGCTCGCCATGCTCTCGATCACGCTCGCGCTCGCCGGCCTCGCCCTCGCCGAGCTGGCGGCGCGGCGGGTCCGGCGCGGCCGCGGCGGCTGACGCGGCGATGGCGCTCGACGTCGCGGTTCGCAAGCGCCTCGGCGGGTTCCGCCTCGACGTCGCCTTCGCCGGCGAGCGGCCGGGCGTGACCGCGCTCTTCGGTGCCTCGGGGTCGGGCAAGACGGCGACGGTGCGGATGATCGCCGGCATGAGCCGGCCCGATCGCGGCCGTATCCGTGTCGACGGCCGGACCTTCTTCGACCGCGCCGCCGGCATCGACCTGCCGCCCGAGCGGCGCCGGGTCGGCTACGTCTTCCAGGACGCCAAGCTCTTTCCGCACATGAGCGTGAAGCGCAATCTCGACTACGGCCTCAGGCGCGCGCCGCCGGGCGAGCGGCGGATCGCCTTCGACGAGGTGGTGGGCCTCTTGGGCATCGAGAGCCTGCTGGAGCGCCGCCCGCACGCGCTCTCCGGCGGCGAACGGCAGCGGGTGGCCCTCGGCCGCGCACTCCTCGCCCAGCCGCGCCTCGTCCTCCTCGACGAGCCGCTGGCCGCGCTCGACGCCGCCCGCAAGGCCGAGATCCTGCCCTTCGTCGAGCGGCTGCGCGACGCGCTCGGCCTCCCCATGCTCTATGTCAGCCACAGCCTCGACGAGGTGGTGCGCCTCGCCGACGACCTGGTGGTTCTGGACGGCGGGCGGGTGCGCGCCGCCGGGCCTTTGGTCGCGACGATGAGCCGGCCCGAGCTGCGCCATGTCGTCGGCGCCGTCGATTTCGGCGCGGTGCTCGAGGCCGCCGTCGTCGTCCACGACGACCGCTACGCCCTCACGGTGCTGGAGACGCCCGGCGGACATCTGCGGGTGCCACGGCTGGAGGCGCCGCCGGGCCGGCGCGTGCGGGTGCGCATCCGCGCCGTCGATGCCGCCCTCGCGCTCGAGCCGCCGGTGCGCTCGAGCGTCGTCAACGTCCTCTTCGGCACGATCAAGGACGTGACCCTGCAGGAGGGCCCCGGTGCGACGGTGCGGGTCGATCTCGCAGGAGCCGACGTGCTGGCGGCGACCACGCGCCTTTCCGTCGACCGGCTCGGCCTCGCGCCCGGCGTCCACGTCTACGTGATGATCAAGGCCGTGGCCCTCGACCGCGAGGAGCGGGCGCGATCCCGCCGCGATGCCGGCGCGGCTGTCGGGAGCGCCAGCCCGGCCGTCTCGAGGGTGGGACGCCCTTGACGCCGGCGGCGAATTCGGAAAACACGGCCAGGGTCGAGGGAGGCGGCGCCCCATGGCCCGATTGTTCCTGCGGATCGATCTCGGCGCCGAACGGCTCCTCGGACCGGGCAAGGTGCGCCTTTTGGAGATGATCGACGAGGTCGGCTCGATCGCCGCGGCGGGGCGCGCGCTGGAGATGTCCTACCGCCGCGCCTGGCTGCTCGTCGACGAGACCAATCGCTGCTTCAGCGCGCCGGTGGTCGAAGCGCGCCCGGGCGGCAAGGCGGGCGGCGGCACCCAACTCACCGCCTTCGGGCGCGAGGTGGTGGCGCACTACCGGGCGATCGAGCGCCGCGCCGCGGCCGCCGCGGCCGACGATCTCGAAGCGCTGCAGGCGGCCGCGGCCGAGCGCCTGGAGACGCCGGGCGGCACCGGCGACCGTGCCCGCGACTGCCGCGGCGGCACCGCGCGCGACGATGCGCCGAACGGCCGCCGCAGCCACAAGGGCCCCTGACCGGGCCCCTTTCAGGCGTCCTCGGCGGCGCCGTCCAACACCAACAATCGGAGCTGGCCGTAGCGGACGCCGCGTTCGGCGGTGATGCGGTCGGCGATGCGACGGATCTCCCCGACGGGACCCTTCAAGACCGAGACCTCGAGGCAGGCGTGCGGGTCGAGGTGCAGGTGCAAGGTCGACAGGCTCTGGTGGTGATGGTCGTGGTGGATGTGGGTGAGCATGCGCGCCAGATCGCGGCGCTCATGGTCGTAGACATAGCTCAAGACGCCGACACAGGGCGCGGCGTCGTCGGCCTCGGCGCGGCGCCGGGCGAGACCCTCGCGGCAGAGATCGCGCATGGCCTCGGAGCGGTTGGCCCAACCGTCGGCGCCCACCAACGCGTCGAGGGCGTCGGCGAGGTCGTCGTCGACGGTGATGGTGATCCGCTGCATGGGCGCGTCATAGCACGGCACGCGGCGAAGGCGATGCACGCTCGCGGCGCACGGGGCCTCGCCGCGCGGACAGGGGGCGTCGTGCAGCGGCGCGCTCGCGCGCTGCCCTCACGCGTCGTCGTGCCGCCGCGTTCGCGTCCCTGCCCAAAGCGCGACGCCGGCAAGGCCCAGGATCATGCCGATCCCGCCCATCACGTCGTTGAAGCGGATGCGGCTTCGGGCCTCGGCCTCAGCCTCCAACAGCGGGCGGATCTGGCGCGCGACCGCCGCCTCGATCGCCGCTTCGATCGCCGGGTCCAGGGCGTCCGGCAAGCCCGCCTTCGACCCCGACGCGGGCGCGTCGGCGCGCGCCGGCACCGCCTCGAACCGCGCGGCGCCGAGCGTGACCCGGGCGCTGTGGCCGCCGCCGGGATCGACCACGACGGTGATCGGACCCGGCTCCTCGGGCCGCCAGGTGAAGGCGCCGTCGGCGTCGGTCGTCGTCGCGTGCACGACCTCGCCCGCGCGCACGAACCGCACGGGGGCGCCGTCCGGCCGCCCGCCGCCGACGAAGAAGGCATGGCCCTCGATCACGCCGCCCTCGACGGTGGCGAAGACGCGCAGACGGTGCGCGTCGGCCGGCGCGGCGGACAAGACGACCGCGGCGAGTGCGAAGATGACGACCCTCACGGCCCGAGCTCCAGCGCCCACAGTGGAAGGTGCGGCACGACCTTCTCGACGACGTCCACGCTCGACGCGGTGGGGATCGCCGCGATCGCGTTCAACGCCGAGTGGTTGGCGATCGCGACCCGAACGACCACGACCGGGACGGCGCCCCGTCCCGCAGGTCCACCGGTGCTTGCTCAGTCGCCGTCTCGGCCGGCCATGTCGACGGTGCGCACCCAGATGAGCCCGCCGAGCTCGACCGGGACCGCCTCGCCCTCGGGGCTGTCCATCGTCTCCTCCGCCTCGACCAGGGCCGCGAAGCCCCACCAGCCGGCGCGCGGCATGGCATAAGAGAACCGACCGTCGGCGTCGGCTCGGATCACTTGGGTGACGAAGGCCGGGTTGGGCGCCGCGACGCTGCCGTCGTTCAAGTACTCGACCTCGATCTCGGCGTTCGGCACCGGCTCGCCGTCGCGCAGCACGACGCCGCGGAAGACGTTACCGGTCCACACGCCGGTCGGGCGCACCAGCGGGCGGATCTCGACGGGCAGCCCCACCTCCCGGTCCCAGCCCTCGCCGGTGGCGTAGGAATCGAGGAAGACCTTGGTGTAGTGGACGATGTACTTGCCCTCGGCGGGCTCCCAGTAGGGTGCCGGCTCGACGAACAGCGTGGCGCCGCCCGGCCGCGCGAGGTCGAGGTCGAGCGACCATGCCTGCTTGTCGTCGATGGTGACGCCCTCCAGGTCCGAGCCGAGCCGTTCGACGCCGTCGGCGGTGGCGAGCCCGACCCGCTCGGGCCGGTCCATCTCCATCACCGGTCCGCCGTCCATCGGGTGGCTGAAGCGGATGTCGACGGCGACCGTGCCGCCGTCCGGCAGGACGTCGTGCTCGGGAATGAGCTGCAGGAAATGCGCCTGGGCCGGCGCGGCGACCAGCGTGGCGAGAGCGGAAGCGGCGACGAGGCTGCGCATGAGTGGTCTCCCGGTGATCGACGGCTGAGCGTCGATATGAGGATTTAACGCATTTTGCATACTGGCCTTATGGGCGACGGGTCCAAGCGGGTGAGGATGCCACCCCCGGCCGAGCGCGGCCGAGACCCCGCGGGCCAAGTGCGTGCCCTGGCCAGGCGCGCCGGCGAGCCGCCCCTCCGCGGCGACGACCGCGCACCGCGATCGTCGCCACCGGTCCGCCGGTGACGCGAAAGCCCTGCCGCGGTGGGTCGTCGGCGCGGTGGTGCGGGATCCCGGGCGGATCGTCAGGGGGTTATCGTCGGTCTTGGTGTATGCGGCGTCAGGCGGCGGTTTGCGCCTCGGTTTCCTGAACGGCCTCGCCACCGCGGAACCGGATGCCCTCGATGAGCGGGCCGAAGCGCTTGGCGCCATCCAGCCGCCGCCGGTGACGCTCGGCGGGCTTGGCGAGGCAATGCGGGGCTGTCGGTGTTGGTTGTCGCCGCGGCCACCGAGGTTGACGCTCGACACGGCCGCCCAGGGCCACCGGCCGCGCGCTCCGCTCCGCCTGACGGCTCCGCGCGCGCAGCCGCGGCGGATGCAGGCCGGCGCCCCGGGATCGCGATCGCGTCAGGCCAGACCGTCCGCGAAGGTGCGCGCGGTCGCGGTGGCGACCACCGCGCCGGCCTCGAAGGACGGCTCGTCGGCGGGCCGCCCGCGGCGACGACGCCGACGATCTCGCTCGCCGAGCCCAGGCGGTCGCGCACGGCGATCAGCCCGGAGATCCTCGAGCCCATGCCGATCGGCACGTCGACGGCGTCGCGCGCGCCGGCCGCGTCGAAGAGCGCGGCGGCGTCGGTCACCACGCCGCGCACCCGCCAGGGCGACGGGAGGGCGCCCGGTGCGGGCCCTTGCGCTCCGCGAGCGCGACGGCGTGGGTGCGGGCGGCGTCGAAGTCCTCGGCGTGCGCGCCCAGCCGGGCGGCGCGGAGCTCGGCCATGGAGACCAACCGACCGCGAAGCTCGAGCGCCCCGCTCGGGGGGTGGTTCTCGTGCTTGACCCAGACCTCGCCGACCGCGGCCTCCGCCAAAGGCGGCCAGCGATATTGCAACCTGGGCGGCGTGCGGGCATTGACGAGGCGGCGCGCCCGGCCGAGGTCACCCACCGAACATGGCGAAACTCCGCCGCCCCGAGCGATGCGAGCCGCCGCGGCGGTGGCGCGAAAGGGCGACGGCCGCGTAGGGAGAGCGTTGATGGATACCGAGGGCCACGATCGTCGTCCCGCACGCAACGTCTGGGGCGAGCCGCTCGCCACTTGCGCGCAGGAACCCCGCACCGGCTTCTACCGCGACGGTTGTTGCAACACCGGCGCGGAGGACCTGGGCGCGCACGTCGTCTGCGCGGTGGTGAGCGAGGCGTTTCTCGCCTTCTCGCGCGCGCGCGGCAACGACCTCTCCACCCCGCGCCCGGAGTTCCACTTTCCGGGACTGGCGGAGGGCGATCGCTGGTGTCTGTGCGCCGCGCGCTGGCAGGAGGCCTTCGAGGCCGGGGTGGCGCCGCGGGTCGTCCTCGCCGCCACCCACGAGCGGGCGCTCGCGACCTGCCGGCTCGAGGATCTCAAGGCGCATGCGATCGATCTGAGCTGAGCCTGTCGGCCGCCTCGACGCGACCGAGCGCATCGTCGAGCTTGTTGAGCACGCGGTCGAGGGTGCGGCGCTCGGATAGGCCGAGGGCCCGGGTCAACTCCTGCTCCCAGGCCCGAGCGACGTCGGCGATCTCACCGAAGAGCGCCTCGCCGTTCGAGGTGATCGAAAGTCGCACGGCGCGACGGTCGCGGGCATCCACCTCGCGTTCAACCAACGCGCGCGCCTTCAAGCGCGCGACGGCACGGCTGACCTGAACCTTGTCGAGCGACGTCCGTTCGGCGAGCTCGCCGGCGGTCAGTCGGCCGCTGCGCGCGAGAACGGCCAGACAGCGCCATTCCGGGATCGAGATGCCGAAGCGCGCCTCGTAACGGTCCGCCAGCCCACGGCTCATGCGGCGGCTGACGACGGCGACCCGATAGGGAAGAAAGCCTTCCAGATCGAGCGGATCGTCCGGGAACAGGAGCGGCATCGGTCCTCTCGGGTTGATTTCAGTTGAAACAATCGGGTTGCGGTCGCCGCCCCGAAGTGATCTAACAGTGTCCGTTTCGGTGGACGCATTGTCGAGTCCCGTGGCGATGCCGACGCCGACGCGGTCGTTGCAAACGCGCAAAGCGTGGATCGTCTCCGTCAACGGAACCCCAACGGCCGTGCCGCGCGCTTGCGGATCGGGGAAACCGCGGAATTTGGGCCCGAGAGCGAGCTTGGCAGGGAGGTCGACGGCCGGTGCGCACGCACCGGCCGTTCGACGTCCGGCCTCTTGACGCTCGGTCCCTTCACATCGCCGCCACCGGTCGCCATTTCCGAGCGCAGGGCGTAGGCGGAAGGCGGGAGCCGGCATGGTCGCAATCCCCAAACGGGTGATGGTGGAGGCACGCATCGGCGCCGGCGACGACGTCTACCGCCGGCTGCTCGAGGTGCACGAAGGCCTGAGCCCCGGCGCGAGCGAAATCCTCAACGCCCGGCTCGTCCTTGTCCTCGCGGGCCTCGTCGATGACGAGCGCCGCCTCGAGGCCGCGATCGCGCAGGCGATGGAGGGCCTCGATCCCGACGCCGAGCGGCCGCCCGCCCCGGCGCCGCGGCGGTGTTAGGCCGGCGACGACGCGCGTTGAACGCTCACGCGCGCATGGTGATCGTCACCGGCTCGCGCACCGGTGGCGGGTCGTGCGGCACGTGGCCGTGGTCCGCGGACAGGACCTGCCGGCGGTGCTCGCCCGGCCCCAGCTCGATCGCGGCTCGAGGCAACGCCGCCGAAACGGCGGCACCGGTCGTCCGCCGGCAGCGGATCGTCGAGCGCGACCTCGCCGACGTCCCCATCGCCCGGTGCGAGGGTGTAGGGTTGCGGGTTTTCCGGGCGTGGCGGTTCTGGGCGGCGGCCGGCAGAGCGGCCATCATCGCCACGACGCGTCGCGTCGTGGCGGCCGCCGTCGGTGACGGGACCGTGACCGCGAAGGCGCATGTCGCCAGCGGTTGTCATCAGATCGCCATAGGTGGCGGCTTTTCCCCTTGACTCATAGGCTTTTCCACAGCCGGTGCGATTTTCGTCCTCCTCGCCGCTCCGGAGGCCTCAGCTCGGGCGGGTTTGCGGGGTTGACGCGTTGGGCGGGGCCGTGTAGCGAACAAAGCTAGAACATGGCTGGAGGACACCATGGCCGACGTGCTGGCGAAGGCCCGGCCCAGCTTTCGGGCGCGCTTCGGCACCGACCCGCCGCGCCGGGCATATCTTGTCGAGGCCCCGCCGCCGGAGGGTTTTGCTGCGCCCATGCCCACGGCTGGAGCCACCAGCAGCGGCTGATCGAGGAGTGCCGGACCCGCTTCGAGCCGCACACGATCCTTGCCGGCAGCCTCTTCGAGCAGACCAAGACCGGCTCGGCACGCTGGTTTCTCGCGGATCGGCCTCGTCCCCTCCGGCGAGGGTGGCATCGCGGCGGTCGAGCTGCCGCGGCAGCGGGGCTTTGAGAGCTGCGGCACGCCGCGTCGGCGCGCCTGGAGCGCCCGGTTGCTGTCGCCATCGCCTGATCGTCTGCGGACGATCGAGGCACCTGGCCGCACGAGACCCACCGCGCCCGGATGACCCGGACCGTCGTCGGCGGCAGGGCGACGTCGCCCTCGACGCGACGCCGATCGGCGGGCGCCGGGCGAGCTGCCGGTGGCCTACGCCAACAAGGGCGGTGCCGTCGTCAACCTGCCGCGCGACGATCTCGGCATGAGGGCGTCCACGCCTTTGACCTGCGACGTCGGCGACGCCCGTGGCATCGTCGCCGGCGAATACGCCGTGAACCTGCATCTCGACCGCAACGCGGCGGGCGGCGCCCGATCCCGACGACGGTGGGGGCGAGCGTGAAGACCTCGCTCCGGCGCAGCGCCGAGCCGATCCTGTCGAGCGAGGTCGACCTCGCTCGCGAGGGCCCGGCGATCAGCCCCTTCCGCTTCAGCCTCGACGCGGCCGGCGATCTCGTGCCCGGCCGCGTCCACGGCTGCCCGAGCGGTGGCGCGCGGGCAGCAAGACGTGACCCTGGTGCCGCCTGTCGCCACGGGCATGGTGGCGCTCGCCGGCGCCATCGCCGCGCCCGCGCCGAACTGTTGGAGCGGCCCGAGCCGGTGAGCCGCGAATTCGCCGGCACCGAGGCGGCCGCGGCCGACATCCCGGACCGCCGGATCGTCGAGGGCGAGGCGATCGACGATCCGGCTCGGCTTCGGTGATCCGGGCGGCGCCGCGCGCCTTTCGCCGACCGGTCGACCGCGACCCCGCCGCGGAGCTCGACCCCGCGCTCGAGGCGAGCCGCGAGCCAAAAAGGCGGTGGCACGATCGGCCCGCCCTTCGCGTTGCGCAGCCCCGAGCGGACCACGTGTGCACCGCCACTTTCGCGCCGGCTCGCGTCTTGTAGGCTCGAGGCGCAGCAACCGAGCGACGGAGGCGTTGATGAAGCCGGCGATCCTCTACACCACCTTCGCCAACCTGACCGAGGTGCGGCAGTTCGCCGAGGCCGTGATCGCGGCGGAGCTCGCCGCCTGCGTGAACGCGTGGCCGCAGATGCGGGCGTTCTACCGCTGGCAGGGCGAGCTCCACGACGACCCGGAAGTGGCCTGCCTGATCAAGACGCGCGCCGAGCTGAAGGACCGGCTCATGGCGTTCGCGAAGGAACACCACCCCTACGACACGCCGGCGCTGTTGTGGTTCGAGACCGACGACGCCGATCCCGCCTTCGCCGACTGGATCCGTGAGGTGACGGGCGCGCCCTGAGCGGGCCGCCCTGCGCTCAGGCGGCGGTCACCGCCAGCTTGGCGTGGGAATCGCGGGCTTGCTCCACGAGCGGCGTCAGCGGTCGCTCGGCCCGCGGGCCGTACTGCTGGATGATCGCCCCGGCGGCGAGCACGCCGAGCCGGCCGCACTGGTGCAGGTCCATGCCGCGGGTGAGGCCGTGCAGGAAGCCGGCGGCGAAGAGGTCGCCGGCACCGGTGGTGTCGACGAGGTGCTCGATCTCGGCGGCGTCGATGACGTGGACCTCGTCGCCCTTGAGGATCACCGCCCCCTTCTCGCTGCGCGTCAGCGCCGCGATCTCGACCGAGCCACGGACGTGCTGGAGCGCGGTGTCGAAGTCGTCGACCTCGTAGAGGCTGGTGATCTCAGCCTCGTTGGCGAAGAGCACGTCGATGTGGCCGTGGACGAGCTCGCGGAACTCGGCGCGCCAGCGATCGACGCAGAACGGATCCGAGAGCGACAGCGCCACCCGGCGCCCGGCCGCGTGGGCGACGTCGGCGGCGGCGAGGCACGCCGCCTTGGCGTCGGATTTGTCCCAGAGATAGCCCTCGAGGAAGGTGACGGAAGCACCCTCGATCATCTCTTGGTCGAGGTCGGCGGGGCCGAGCTCGGTGCAGGCGCCCAGATATGTCGCCATCGTGCGCTGCGCGTCCGGGTGGACGAGGACGAGGCAGCGCGCCGTCGGCAGGCCGCCGGTCGCCGGCGGGTTCTTGAAGGTGACGCCGACCGCGTTGCAGTCGTGCGCGAAGACCTTGCCGAACTGGTCGTCGTTGACCCGGCCGATATAGCCGGCGCGGCCGCCGAGCGCGGCGATCGCGGCGGTCGAGTTGGCCACCGAGCCGCCCGACATCTCGAGGCTCTGGCCCATGCGGGCGTAGATCCGCTCGGACTGGTCGGCATCGACCAGCGTCATGGCACCGACGGCGAGGCCGGCTTCCTCGGCGACGCCGACCGGCGCGGGCGCGATGATGTCGACGACCGCGTTGCCGATGCCGACCACGTCGAGGTGGGCCGAGGCCCTTGTCGTGTCGCTCATGAACGTCTCCCTGGTTGACCCAGGCGACGCAGCATAGTGAACGGCCCCGCGACAACAAGGCCGCCGAGCCGAAAAGGGTGTCAGCCATGCTGCGTGATATCGAGCGCGTCATCGTCCAGTTCCGCGATCCGGTGCTGTGGCGCATCGTCTTCAAGGGGATCGCCGCCACGGCGGTTCTGTTGGTGGCGACGGTGGCCGGACTGGCGGTGGTCGTCGATGTTCTCGTCGCCACCGGCATCGCCTGGCTCGACCCGGTCCTGCCCTGGCTCACCGGCCTCGGCGGGATCGTCGCCGCCGTCTTCCTGTCGCCGGTGGTGACGGTCGCGGTGCTCGGCCTCTTCGTCGACGAGGTCGCGCAGCGGGTGGAGGCGGTGAACTATCCCGAGCTGCCGCCGGCCAAGCCCGCGGGCCTGCTCACCGGGCTCTTGCTCACCTTGAAGCTGCTGGCCGTGACGCTCGCACTGAACCTTATCGCGTTACCGCTCTATCTGATCCTGCCCGGGCTCAACCTCGTCATCTTCCTGGCGCTCAACGGCTATCTCCTGTCGCGCGAGTACGTCGAAGCGGTCGCCCAGCGCCGGATGGCGCCCAAGGAGATCACCCGGCTGCGACGGAGCCATCGCGGCCGCTTCCTGGTCGCCGGCGTGGTGCTCGCCGGGCTCGCCCTCGTGCCGGTGGCCAACTTGCTGCTGCCCGTCGCCGGCACCGCGTTGATGGTCCATCGCCTCACCGGTCTGCGCGGGCGCCCCGACGCCGTGGCGTCGTGAATCGCGCTCCTGCAACCTTGCGGCGATTGGCATACAAGTAAAAGTGGCCTAGCGTTGCATCCACTCGCTTTTTACGTGGGGAAGCCCGATGTTCCGCAGACACCACAGCGCCGCCCGGGGCGAGAAGGCGGGTGGCGAGACGTCTCAGCCGACGCGGGTCGAACTGCCGCGCCGCGTGGTCGACGTGCCGGTGGCGCCGTCGCTCCACCATCACGCCGGCGTCGGCGCGGCGCCGACGGGCCGCGTCGCGGTCGGCGGCGATACCGGCCCGGTCCTCGTCCACGCCGCCCAACCCGGTGCGCCCGAGCCGGCGCCCCGGGCCGAGCGGCGGGTGGTCGTCGGCGCGGGGATCGAGCTCAAGGGCGAGGTCAAGGGCTGCAAGACGCTCGAGGTCGACGGCGACCTCGACGCCACGGTCGCCGCGAGCGAGCACCTCGTCCTCGGCGCCGAAGGGTCGTTTCGGGGCGCTTGCGAGGTCGAGACCGCCGACATCGCCGGCAACTTCGACGGCACGCTGAGCGTGCGCGGCCGGCTGCTCGTGCGCGCCACCGGTGTGGTCAGGGGCGACATCCGATTCGGCGAGCTGGAGATCGAGCGCGGCGGTCAGCTTTCGGGCAATGTCGATGTGCAGACCAAGGGACCCCAGCTCGCCACGGTCGCGGCCGGCGCCGCCGGCGACTGATCAGCTCGCCCCCTCGCCGTCGCCGCCGTCGCCGTCCTCGCGCCGGGCCTCGCCCTCGAGAATGGCGGGATCGACGCCCATCGCCCTGGCGAGGTTGACGCTCCCGCTGCCGCGCCGCTTGGGCTGGGGCTGGCTCGCATGCGGCGCCCAGGCGGTGGCGAAGAGGACGTCGACGGTGACGCGGATGCGGCCGCGGGCATCCCTCTCGTCGGCCAGATAGCGCTCGGCCATCGCCATCAGCACGTCGCGCCGCAGCGTCCGCCGCGAGCGCTCGGCCAGCACGTTGGCCTCGCCGGCGCGGCGCAGATCGGCCAACAGCGCCAGCGGATGGGCGTAGGTCAAGGTGAGGCGATCGACGTCGACCACCGGCAGGGCGAAGCCCGCCCGCTGCAGGAGCCCGCCCAGGTCGCGGACGTCGACGAAGGGCGCGACGCGAGGGCTGGCACCGCCGGTGAGCTCGGCCTCGGCCATCGTGAAGGCGCGGCGCAGCTCCACCAGCGTGTCGCCGCCGGGAAACGCCACGAGCAACAGCCCGTCGGGCTCGAGCGCCCGGCGCATCTGGACGAGGGCGCCCGGCAGGTCGTTGACGAGGTGCAGGCTGCCGGCGCTCATCACCGCGTCGAAGGCGTGATCGGCGAAGGGCAGGAGCTCGAGCGCGCTCACCACCGTCGGCGCCGGGGCGTGGCGCGCCAGCGTCGGCGCCGGCTCGGCGCTCACCACCTCGGTCTCGGGGTCGCGGGTCCGCAGGGCGCGCGCCAGCGCACCGTGCCGCGCCCCCAGGTCCAAGACGCGGGCAAAGCGCCGCTTGATGTCGTCGAGGCGGTCGACGAGGCGGGCGTGGATCTCGTCGAGCAGGAACGCGTCGGCCATCAGCCCGGCCGCGCGCCGCTCGCGCTGGCGGTGCAGGGCCGTCGTGTCGAAGACGATGGGTGAACTCATGCACCGAAGGTGGCTCGCGCCGGGCGACGCGACAAGGCCGCGCTCACACCGCGCGGATCGGACCACGCACCAGCACCACGAAGCGCCAGGCCAACAGCCCGGCGGCGACGCTGAGCCCAGCGAAGAGCGCCACGATCAGACCCTGGATGGAGAGATCGAGGGTGAAACCCAAGGTGTAGCCGAGCGGGATGGCGACGCCCAGATAGGCGATCACCTGGATGCCCAACGGGATGCGCACGTCGCCGGCACCCCGGAGCGCGCCGATCAGGATACCCTGGGCGGCGTCGGCGAAGAGCAACGCCGCCACCAGGGCGAGCGCCGGCACCGCCAGCGCGATGACCGCCTCGTCGCCGGTGTAGAAGGCGGCGATCTCGGCGCGAAAGGCCAAGACGAGGGGCGCGATCGCGCCCATGATCGCGAGCCCGAGGCCGACGCCGGTCCAGCCGGCGAGCGGCACCGCCGCGGCGTCGCGGCGGCCGACGGCGTGGCCGACCCGCACGGCGGTCGCGGTGCCGAGGCCGATTGCCAGCATGTACACCAGGGCGGAGAAGTTGAGGCAGACGAGGTAGGCCGCCGCCGGCAGCGTGCCGAGCCAGCCCGCGAACATGCTCATGGTCGTAAAGGCGGAGCTTTCGAGCGCGTTGGCGCCGGCGACCGGCAGGCCGAGCCGGACCAGCTTCATCGCTTGGTGGCGGGCGTCGTGGAAGAGCCCGCGTCCCGGCAGCGACGGCACGCCCAGCGCCAGGACGTAGCCGACGAGCGTCGCCGCCATCAGGTAGCGGGTGAGGCTGGTGGCGAGCGCGGCGCCGGCGGCATTCCCTTCCGGCAGCCCCCACCAGCCGAACAGGAAGAGCGCGTTGAGACCCGCGTTGACGAGGTTGGCGGAGAGCATGACGACCATGCCCGGCCGCGGCCGCCCCAGCCCCTCCAGATAGAGGCTGGTGGCGGTGAACAGCAGCATCGGCCACAGGCCGAGCGCCAGCGCCTGCAGGACCCGGCCGGCCTCGGCGGCGAGGCCGGGCGCCTGGCCCATCAGCGCGAGCACGGGCGGGCCCGGCAGCAACAGCGCGGTGACGAGGGCGGCGTAGAGCGTCGCCTCGATCAGCGAGAGCCGCCAGATCACGCCGCAGCGGGGCAGGTCGCCCTCGCCCTTGGCCTGCGAGACCAGCACCACCGTGCCGATCAACAGGCCGATGCCGGTCAGCAGGAAGAACAGGAAGGGCGCCATGGCGACGCCGTAATGGGCCAGCCCCGCGCCGCTCACCCGCCCGATCATCGCGGCGTCGACCATCGCCATGATCAGCATGCCGGCGCGCGCCAGCATCACCGGCCAGGCGAGCGCGAGCGTCGCGCGGGCATGGGCCGTGAGGCGGTTGGGCCGGAGCGCGGCGCGGCTCACGACGCCAAGCCCGTCACCGCGAGCAGAAACCAGGCGTAGATCACCAAAAGGAAGGCACCCTCGCCGCGACTGACCGCGCGGGTGGCGAGCATGACCATCGCCACCACCGTGATACCGGCCATCGTCGGCAGGGCGAGGACCACCAGGGTGGTCGGCACCACCAGCGGGCCGACCAGCCCGGCGACGCCCGTCACCGCCAACAGGTTGAAGACGTTGCTGCCGATGATGTTGCCCGTTGCCATCTCGAGCCGGCCGCGGCGCGCCGCCAGCAGCGTGACCGCCACCTCCGGCAGCGAGGTGCCGATCGCGACCGCGGTGGCGGCGATGGTCTCGGTGGGAATGGCGAACAGGACGGCGATCGCGACCACCGCGCGCACGGTGCCCTCGGCGCCGAGCCAGATCACCGCCCCGCTCACCACCAGCAGTACCAGCGCGCGAGCGACCTGACCGGCTGTCGGCCGCGGCCCGGCGTCGCCCGGCACCGGCAGGGCGTCGGTGCCGTGGCCGCAAAGGCTCAGCCGGACGTAGACCGCGAGCGCGCCGAGCAGCAGCGCCGCCTCCAGGCGCACGACGCGACCGTCGATCGCCATCAGCGTCACCAACAGCGTGGCGGCGGCCAACAGTGGGAGGTCGACGTCGCCGAGCTGGCGGTGGATCTCCAGCCGCCCGGCGACCATCGCGCCCAGGCCGAGGACGAGCCCCAGATT
Organism: Alphaproteobacteria bacterium; assembly: GCA_046541805.1. Lineage (GTDB taxonomy): Bacteria > Pseudomonadota > Alphaproteobacteria > Geminicoccales > Geminicoccaceae > JAAAPF01. The sequence goes on along the minus strand of JBKHCM010000017.1, from coordinate 1,853 downwards.
GGCGATATTCGAGCCGAGGACGTTGCCCATGACGATCTCGCTGGCGTCGCGGACCACGGCGAGGACCGAGGCCACCAGTTCCGGCAGCGAGGTGCCGAAGGCCACGATGACCACGCCGACGACGAACGCGCTGAGCCCGGCGGCGCGGCCGACGGTCTCGGCGGCGTCGGTGAAGTGCTCCGCGCCCCGCATCAACAAGGCCAAGCTCACGACCAGCGCGACCGGCCAGAACAGGGTCGGCTGCGCCGCGGCGAGCGCGGCCAGCGGGGCGGGCAGGGGCGAGATCTCCATGGCCCGGCGGCATAACCGCTCGCGCGCGCCGCGGCCAGCGGCGCTTGGCCGCTGACGCGCGTCACCCGGCTTCCGCGCCAAGGGCGATCGACCGCCATCAGCTCTCTCGCGGCGGACCGCGCCTTGCGCACCCTCGCGCGCACGCGCTGCTGGCCGCGGCGCCGGTCGCCGCGGCCATCTCACCGTTCGCATCGACGGCATCGCCCCGCTCGGCGGGCCTTTGCGGGTGGGTCTCTTCGCCAGCGCCGCGGGCTTCGCCCCGCAGCGCGCCGAAATGGTGGCGAGCCGCAACCTGGCCGCGGACGGCGCTTGCGCGGCGCTGACCTTCACCGACATGGCGGTCGGCCGCTGCGCCGTCACCGACCATCACGACGCCGAGGACGAGCGCGAGCCCGACCGCCTGTCCGCGCTGGTGCCGACCGAGGGCGTGGCGCTCAGCACCAATCCCCCGCTCGTGCGCACGCCCGCCTTCGACGACATCGCCGGCGCCGTCGCGGGCGATGCCCTGGTGACGCTCGAGCTGGTCCATCCCTTGGGCGCGAGCGTCGCCGCCGGCGGCCGAGCGCGCCGCTCAGATGCGACCGTCGTAGCTGCGCGCCTCGAGCTCGCAGGCGATCACGGTGAAGCGTTCGGCCACGAGGGCGCCCGCGAGGGCGGCTTCGAGCCCGGCGCGGTCGCGCACGGTGACCCCGAAGCCGCCGAGTGCCGTCGCCGCGCCCGCGAGGTCGACGCTGCCGAGCGCGACCCCGGCCGCGGGGAGCTGGACCTCGCGCTGCTTCTTCTCGATCAGCGCCAGCGAGCGGTCGACGAAGACGACGACGACGACGGCGAGGCCGAGCTGGGCGGCGGTGGCGAGCTCGCCCAGCCCCATCAGCAACCCGCCATCGCCCACAAACGCCACCGCCGGACGGTCGGGCTCGGCGAGCTTCGCCCCCATCGCCAGCGGCACCGCCGCGCCCATCGTGCAGAGCCCGTTCGACTGCAGGAGCGTGCGCGGAGCGTAGGCCTCCCAGAGCTGGCTGAAGAGGATGCGGTGCGCGCCGGCGTCGGTGGTGGCGATCGTGCCGCGCGGCAGCACCCGGCGGGCGACCTCGGCGACGGCCGCGGGGCCCCACGCCTCGTCCGGGCGGAAGGGCGCGCGGGCGGCGGCGCGGCGCTCGGCGACCTCGTCAACCGTCCAGCTCGAGCGGCCCTCGACCCCCGCCGCCAAGGCCGCGAGCGTGGCACCGACGTCGGCGGTGACGTCGAGCGTGCCGTGATGGAGGTAGTGGTCGTTGGGCACCGGCGCGATGTCGATGACGCGCTTGGTGCGCGGGTCCCACGGCCGCTGCCAGCCCACCCGCATCTCCACGGCGTCGTAGCCGGCGAGCACGATCGCATCGGCGCGCGCGACCACGTCCAGGAGCACCGCGTCGGCGGCGGGCGAGAGGGCGGCGGGCGCGAGCGCCCAGGGGTCGTCCTCGGCGAGGAGCCCCTTGGCCTTGTAGGTCTGGATCACCGGGGCGCGGAGCTGGTGGGCGAAGGCCTTGAGCGCCGGGCCGGCGCGGTCCGCCACGGCGTCG
>JBKHCM010000106.1:0-12124 GCA_046541805.1 Alphaproteobacteria bacterium | reverse complement strand
CGTCGTGGCACTTGCGGCGTCGCGGCGAGGCGCGTGACGGGGATGACACACGGTGGTTTCACGACGCCGCGGCGTGCGACGCTTAGGTGCATCACCGCGTCGGGGTCCGCGTCGTGTGGCGCGGACGTGTCAACCTAACGTGGCAGTCGGTGGGTCGCATGTCTAGCTTGCCTGACACTCCCCGACGGTCCTAAAGATGGCGACACCGGAACGTGCCGGAGTGTCAGGCGCACAGCGATCGATCGGTGGACCCGGAACGGACGCCGTCGAGGGCGAGGGAGAGACCGTCATGCGTTACGAGGGCATTTTCGAGGAGGCGGTAGCGAAGGTTCGCCGCGAAGGGCGATACCGGGTGTTCGCCGATCTCGAGCGCCAAGCCGGACGCTTTCCCTACGCCCACAACCACGGCCCCGTCGGACCGGGCGAGGTCGTCGTCTGGTGCTCCAACGACTATCTCGGCATGGGCCAGCACCCGGCGACGCGCGGCGCCGCCTGCGAGGCGGTCGACAAGCTCGGCACCGGCGCCGGCGGCACCCGCAACATCTCGGGCACGACCCATCTGCACGTTCTGCTCGAAGAAGAGCTCGCCGACCTCCACGGCAAGGAGGCGGCTTTGGTCTTCACCTCGGGCTACGTCTCGAACGAGGCGACGATCTCGACGGTGGCGCAGCTCCTGCCCGATTGCGTCATCCTGTCGGACGAGATGAACCACGCCTCGATGATCGCGGGCGTGCGCGGCAGCCGCTGCCCGAAGATGATCTTCCGCCACAACGACCTCGCCCATCTCGAGGAGCTGTTGGCGAGCCTGCCCCACGAGCGGGCCAAGCTGATCGCCTTCGAGAGCGTCTACTCGATGGACGGCGATTTCGGCGAGATCGAGGCGATCTGCGACCTCGCCGACAAGTACAATGCGATGACCTATCTCGACGAGGTCCACGCCGTCGGCATGTACGGCCCGCGCGGCGGCGGCGTCGCCGAGGCGCTCGGGCTCATGGACCGGATCACGATCATCCAGGGCACCCTCGCCAAGGCCTATGGCTGCATGGGCGGCTACATCGCCGCCTCGGCGGCGGTCATCGACGCGGTGCGCTCGGCGGCCCCGGGCTTCATCTTCACGACCTCGCTGGCGCCGGCGGTGGTGGGTGCCGCCACGGCGAGCGTGCGCCATCTCAAGGTCTCCAACGCCGAGCGCGCGCGCCATCAAGAGCGCGCCGCCGCCGTCAAGCAGCGCCTGCGCGCCGCCGGGCTGCCGGTGATGGACAGCCCCTCGCACATCGTGCCGGTGCTCGTGGGCGACCCCGTGCGCTGCAAGCAGGCGACCGACCTGCTGCTCGAAAAGCACGGCATCTACATCCAGCCGATCAACTACCCGACCGTGCCGCGCGGCACCGAGCGCCTGCGGATCACGCCGACGCCGCTCCACACCGACGCCCTGGTCGAGCATCTCGCCCGGGCCCTGGTCGAGGTCTGGCACGAGCTGCGCCTCGACGACCGCCATCCGGTCGACGCGGAGGTGATGGCCGCCGCGTCCTGAGCCGGACGCGGGTCACGGCAAAACCGCCGCGCTGCGACGCGGCCGCCGGCGGCGGGAGCGGCGACGTCCGTCGCCCGCCGCCGGCGAAGGCGACCGACGGCGCGGAGACCCTCGCCACCGGGGCGACGTGGCTCGGCCACCAAGTGCGCGCGAGCTCGCCGCGCCTTGCAGGACCGCGATCGCGAGCGGCGAGGTGATGCGGTCGTCGACGACGATCAGCAGCAGCGCCGCCAGCGCCGGGGTGGGGTCGGCGACGGTGATCCCGAGCGGGATCGCCATGGAGCCGGCGTTCGACCGGCGGGCGGACATGCCCCGGACGCCGGCGTCGGCCGGTCCGCGACCTCCTCGACGATGCGCGCCGGCAGGGCGACGTGGCAGACGAAGCCGTCGCGCTCCGGCCCCGTGGGTGTCGGCCAGCACGCCGGAGCGCACCGCCGCTGAGCCGAGGAAGACGAGCCTGAACGACGGCCGCCCGGGGTCGACGACCGCGGCCACGGCCGGGTCACCTAGTGGTGCGAGTTCAACGGAAGAGTCCTTCCGTTGAACGTCTTGCGCACCACTAAGCCTTTGAGCTGGTGGCCCGACGGATCGAAGCGCTCGGGAACCGAGCGTTTCGGTCGGACCACTAGAGCAGCTCGATCAGTGGCGCGATCAGCGGCGCGTCGGCCGCCGGCATCGCCAGCTCGCGCAGCTTCGCTGGCCGCACCCATTTGAGCGCCTGCGCTTCGCGGGCCCGGGGCGTGCCGCGCCAGACCCGGCAGACGTAGAGTGGCATCAGCAGGTGGAAGTCGGGATAGGGGTGGCTCGCGAAGGTGAGGGGCGCCAAGCAGCTCGCCGCGGTGTCGATGCCGAGCTCCTCCGCGAGCTCGCGGATGAGGCAGCGCTCCGGCGTCTCGCCGGCGCGGAGCTTGCCGCCGGGAAACTCCCACAAGCCCGCCATCGCCTTGCCCGCGGGGCGTTGGGCGACGAGGACGCGGCCGTCGGCGTCGACGAGCGCGCAGGCGGCGACGAGGACCAGCCGCGTCGGGAAAGCGTCGGGCATGGTGGGCTCAAGAGCGGTAGTCGGCGTTGATGTCGATGTAGCCGTGGGTGAGATCGCAGGTCCAGACACGGGCGCGGCCGTCGCCGACGCCGAGATCGACGTGGAGGCGGACCTCGCGGCCGGCGAGGTGCGCGGCCACCGCCGCCTCGTCGTAGCCCGCGACGACGCCGCCGCCGGCGCTGATGAGCGTGTCGCCGAAGCCCACGGCGAGCCGTTCGGGCGCCAAGGGCTCGCCGCTCTTGCCGAGCGCCATCACCACCCGCCCCCAGTTGGCGTCGCCGCCGGCGATGGCGGTCTTGACCAGGGTTGAGTTCGCGACGGCGAGTCCCGCGCGCCGCGCGCTCGCCTCGTCGGCGGCTCCGCTGACGGCGATTTCGACGAATTTCTGCGCCCCCTCGCCGTCGCGCACGACGAGCTGGGCAAGGCGCAGGCAGACCGCGTCGAGGGCGCGGGCGAAGTCGGCGAGGCGCGGGTCCTCGGCGTCGGCGACGGCGGCGTGGCCGGCCTGGCGACTGGCCATCAACAGCACGGTGTCCGAGGTGGAGGTGTCGCCGTCGACGGAGGTGCAGTGAAAGCTGCGGTCGACCGCCCGCGTCAGCAGCGGCTGCAGCACCGCGGCCTCGAGATCGGCGTCGGTGGCGATGAAGGCCAGCATCGTCGCCATGTCGGGCGCGATCATGCCCGAGCCCTTGGCGATGGCGGTGAGCCGGACCTCGACGCCGGCGATGCGGGCCACCGCGCTGGCCGCCTTCGCGAAGGTGTCGGTCGTCAATATCGCGCGGGCGCAGTCGGCGAGGCCGTCGGGCGACAGCCGGTCCTTCAGGGACGGCACCGCGGTGGCGATCGCCTTGGCGTCCAGGGGCTCGCCGATGACCCCGGTGGAGGCGACGAAGACCTCCTCGCGGGCGCAGTCGAGCGCCGCCGCGACGGCGTCGACCTCGGTTTCGACCGCGGCGTCGCCGGCCGCGCCGTTGAAGACGTTGGCGTTGCCGGCGTTGACGAGCAGCGCGCGAATGCGGCCCTGGGGCAGGATGCGCCGGCACCAGCGCACCGGGTGGCCGGGCGTCGTCGAGCGCGTGAACAGGCCCGCCACCGCGCTCGCGGGTGGCAGGGCGATGAGCGCGACGTCGTCGCGGCCGCGATAGCGCAGGCCGAGGGCGAGGCTCGCCGCCGTCACCCCGGCGACCGGCGGTGCCGCCAACGGCTCCTCGGGCGCCAACGGGGAGAGCGAAACCGCGGCCACGGGCTCAATTCGCCGGCTCGTCGGGCTGCCCTTCGAGATCGAACCGCTCGATCGCGGCCGCGGCGCGCAACTCGTCCAACAGCGCCGTCACGGCCTGACGGCCGAGCTCTTGCTCGAGCTCCGCCCGGCTGTCCTCGAAGCTCGGTGTCGTCGTGCGGCGGTCCTCGACCTTGATGACGTGAAAGCCGAACCGCGTCTCGACCGGCTCCGTCGACACCTCGCCCGGGGTCAGCGCGAACGCCGCCTCGGCGAACGGGCCGACCATCTCCTCCTCGCTGAACCAGCCGAGATCGCCGCCCCGCTCGCCGCTGGGGCCGGTCGACCGCTCGGCGGCGAGCGCCGCAAAGTCGGCGCCACCGTCGAGCTCGGCGATGATGTCGGCCGCGGCAGCGCGCTCGTCGACCAGGATGTGGCGCGCCTTCACCTCGTCACGGGCGAACCCCGGGTCGTCCGCGCGGGCGTCGTAGGCCGCGCGCAGCGCCTTTTCGCTGACCGCCGCGTCGACGGTGGCCTCGATCAGCCGGTTGCGCAGGATCAGACGAATCGCCTCGTCGATCGCCTCTTGGACCTCCGGGTCCTCGTCGAGCGCGCGGGCCGCGGCGGCGTCGGCCAGGAGCGCGGTGTCGATGGCGCGGTCGCGCAATGTGGGGAAAATCGTCTCGAACGGCATCTGCTGGTACTGCTGTGGCAGACCGGCGGCCTCGCGTTCGACGTCGCTTCGGGTAATCTCGTGATCGTCGACGCGGGCGACGACGGGGTCGTCCTGGGCCATGGCCGGCGCGGTGGGGGCGAGGGCGATGGCGATGGCGAAGATGATGGCGCGGGCGGCGGTGATGCGGACAGGGCGCGTGATGACCGGCACGGTCGAACTCCGGAAAGCGGCGTCGAGCGGGAGGTCGACGTGGCGGGCGCGTCTGTCAAGCCGCAGCGAGCTTGTCGGCCGGCGCTGCGCATGTCGACGAACGTCGTGATCGCGGCAGGGTCCGCGCCTTCGGCAGGTTGGCGCCTTGAGTTCAAGCAGCGGCTCAAGGGCTGTCAAATTCGCCGCGGTTTGGTTAAAACGGTCGGTGAAGCGCGGTTGCGCGGCAGCCGTGGGGTCGAGGGCGAAGAGGGATGATGCGTGGAGTCAAGCTGCTTGTGGTGCTCCTGGCCTTGATGGCGGCTTGGAGCACGACATCGACGCCGGCGGTCGGCGAGACCATGCGCGAGTACCGGCTCAATCCGGGTGACGTCGTGCGGATTTCGGTGTGGCGCGAAGAAGAACTCCTGCGCGAGGCGCGGATTCAGCCCGACGGGACGGTGTCCTACCCGCTGGTCGGCAGCGTCTCCGCCGCCGACCGGACGCCGACGGCGGTCGCCGAGACGATCACCCAGGAGCTCGAGGAGTTCATCCCCGATGCCGTGGTGACCGTCGAGCTGCTCGAGGCTCGGGGCTATCGCGTCTACGTCATCGGCGAGGTCGCGCGGCCGGGCGAGTACCAGCTCTCGCAGCCGATCACCGCATTGCAGGCGCTCAGCATCGCCGGCGGGCTCACCCCCTTCGCCGGCAGCGGCGGCATCCGGATCCTGCGGACCCAGGCCGACGAGCAGATGAGCATCGCCTTCGACTACGACGCCGTGGCCGACGACGGCGAGATGGACAAGAACATCTTCTTGGAGGCGGGCGACACCGTGATCGTGCCGGCGAGCCTGTTCTGAGCCGCGTTTGAACGACGGGGGCGGCCGGCGGCGCCGCCCGTCGGCTCAGCGCTGCAACCACCACAGGGCGAGGCTGGCGACGCCGCTCACCAATAGCGACGTCGCCAGCGGCACGTAGATCCGGACGTTCTCGCGTTCGATCACGATGTCGCCCGGCAGACGGCCGAGCCCCAGCTTCGCCAGCCAGGGCCAGAGCAGGCCCAGCGTCACCAGGACGAGACCCAAAAGGACGAGCCAGCGCGCCATGGCGATCTCCCGCTTGGGCTCACCCGACTTGCGAGGAGATGGGTGCGCGGCGGCGCGGCCGGAAGGGGGTTGACGACGTCCGCGCCGGTGCGACATCGCAGCTGCGGCCGCGTCGCTGGCGACGCGACCGTGGATCGAGAGCCAACGACCGCTATCGGGAGGTTCGAGATGCTCGAGATCAAAACGCCGACCCGTGCTCGCCGCCGCGATGCGCCGGCCCGTGATGCCTGGGCGCTGGACCCGCTCGAGTCCTTCCATCGCGAGATGGATCGCCTCGTGGACGGGTTTGGTCGCGATGTGGACGCCGGTCGTGAGCTGGCCGGGTGGCAGCCGCAGATCGATGTGCGCGAGGAGGCGAACGCGTTCGTGGTCACCGCCGATCTGCCGGGCGTGAAGCCGGAGGACGTCGAGCTCTCCGTGCGCGACGACTGCTTGACCTTAAAGGGTCGACGCGAGGAGACGCGCGCGGACGAGGGCGACGGCTGGCATCGCCGCGAGCGCGTCACGGGCGGTTTCGCCCGCACCATCCGGCTGCCCTTCGCGATCGACGCCGACCGCGTCCAGGCCAAGAGCGGCGAAGGCGTGCTGCACATCCACGTGCCGAAGCCCGAGACGTCGCAACAGAGTGGCGCGCGGCGGATCCCGATCGCGCAAGGCGCGGGCGAGGCGCGCTGACGCCGGCGTCGCGCACGCCGGCCCGCGTGCCGGCGACGCGACCGCGCGCGGGTCGTCCCGGCGAGCCCACCTTTCGCGGTGGGCTCGTTTTTTGATGGTCGCACCATCGACCACGCGCCGCCGGGTACCGATAGCGGCGTCGGGTCCGGTGGCGCATGGTACCGCGAGATCGATGACGCGGTCTTCGGCACGGGAGCCACCGATGCGCTCGCGCACCCTGCTCGCCTTCGTTCTGATCGGTTTCGCCGCCTCGGCGCCCGCGCGCGCCGACGTGCCCACCCTCGACCCCGAGCGCGGCGTCATGACGATGGCGCCGCTGTTGGAGACGACGACGCCGGCGGTGGTCAACATCGCGGTGGAGACCCGCCGGCCGGGTGCCGACAACCCGCTCTTGCGCGACCCGTTCTTCCGCCGCTTCTTCGACCTGCCCGATCAGCCACCGCCCCGGCGCGGCGTCAGCGCCGGGTCCGGGGTCATCGTCGACGCCGACGCGGGCTGGGTGCTCACCAACCACCACGTCGTGGAGAACGCCGAGCGCGTCGTCGTCACCCTGCGCGACGGGCGCGAGCTCGAGGCGGAGCTGCGCGGCAGCGATCCCGAGACGGACATCGCCTTGTTGCGCGTCGACGCCGGCCGGCTGCGCGACCTCCCCTTCGCCGACAGCGACGCGCTCGAGGTGGGCGACCTCGTCGTCGCCATCGGCAACCCCTTCGGCCTCGGCCAGACCGTGACCTCGGGCATCGTCAGCGCGCTCGGGCGCAGCGGCATCGGCGCCGGACGCTACGAGGACTTCATCCAGACCGACGCGCCGATCAATCCCGGCAACTCCGGCGGCGCGCTGGTCAACACCAAGGGTGAGCTGGTCGGCATCAACACCGCGATCCTGGCACCGTCGGGCGGCAATGTCGGCATCGGCTTCGCGGTCCCCTCGAACATGGCGCGCGCCGTCATGGACCAGCTCATCCGCTATGGCGAGGTCCGTCGCGGCCGGATCGGGGTCGCCATCCAGGACCTCAACCCGGAACTCGCTCGCTATCTCGGCGTCGAGGCGAGCGCGGGCGCGGTCGTCAGCGCGGTGGAGCCCGCATCGCCCGCCGAGCGCGCCGGCCTCGAGCCGGGCATGGTGATCGTCGCCGTCGACGGGGCGCCGATCGACGGCGCGCGCGCCCTCTCGAACGAGATCGGCCTCAAGGAGCGCGGCGAGGAGGTGACGCTCACCGTGCTCGACGGCGAGCGGCGGCGCAGGCTCACCCTCACGCTCGGTGCGCCCGGCGCCGGACCGTCGGCGCTCGCCGAGGCCATGCCGGCGCTCGCCGGCGCCGAACTCGCCGACGCGCGCGGTCGCATCCGGGGGGTCGCGGTCGAAGCGGTGGCGGCGGGCTCGCCGGCCTCGCGCTTCGGGCTGCGCGCGGGCGACGTGATCGTCGGCGTCAACCGCGAACGCGTGCGTGGGCTCGCGGACCTGCGGCGGTTGGCCCGGGCCGGCGAGCGCGTCGTCGTTCTCGACGTCGTGCGCGACGGCAGGCGGCTGCTGCTCGCCCGGCCATGAGCGGCCCCGCCGCGCCGCGCCGCTCGGTCGCGCCCGCGCTCGCGGTCCTCTGCGCGAGCGCGGCGCTCTTGACCATGGGCAACGGTCTCGCCGGCACGCTCGTGAGCGTGCGGGCGGATGCCGAGGGGTTCGCGCCGGTGATCACCGGTGCCGTCATGTCGGCCTATTTCGCCGGCTTCGTCGCGGGGTCGTTCGCGGTGCCGGCGTTGGTGCGCCGGGTCGGCCATATCCGCACCTTCGCCGCCATGATCTCGCTCGCCTCCAGCGTCGCGCTCGCCTACGCGCTCTGGATCGAGCCCGGCTTCTGGACGCTCTTGCGCTTCGCCCAAGGGGCCTGCCTCGCCGGCGGCATCATGGTGATCGAAAGCTGGCTCAACGCCATCGCCACCCGCGCCACCCGCGGCCGCATCCTGGCGCTCTACGGCGTCGTCATCTTCGCGGCTTGGTCGCTGAGCCAGCTCTGGCTCGCCGCGGCGCCGGTCACCGGCTTCGTGCTCTTCGTTGCGGTCTCGATGCTCAAATCCGCGGCGATGCTCCCACTCCTGCTCGCGGACGTGCGGGACCCGGTGGTGGCGACGGCGACCCGCGCGCCGCTGGCGAAGCTTCTTGTGACCTCGCCGCTGGCCGTCGTCGCCTGCTTCGCGGTCGGGTTCGCCACCGGCGCGACGCTGAGCCTCGGGCCCGTCTACGCCGGGGGGATCGGGCTCGACGAGGGCGGTGTCAGCCTCTTCATGGCCGCGCTGCTCGTCGGCGCGATGGCGTTGGAATGGCCGCTCGGCGCCGGCTCCGATCGGCTGGATCGGCGCTGGGTGCTCACCCTCGCGGCGATCGCCGGCGGGTTGGCCGCGGCCGCGCTCGCCGCCCAGCCCGCGGGCCACTGGTCGCTCCTCGCCGCCGCCTTCGCCTATGGCGGCTTCACCATCCCGCTCTACTCGGTGGCGGTGGCGCACGCCAGCGACTACGCCCGGCCCGAGGAGACCGTGGCGGTCTCGAGCGGGCTCTTGATCGTCTACGGCTGCGGCTCGATCGTGGGTCCGCTCGTCGGCGGCGTCGCGCTCGATCGGGCCGGGCCCGGAGCCGTCTTCGCGGTCGCGGCCGTGGTGATGGTGGCGACCGCCGCCTTCGCGCTCGTGCGGATGACGCGCCGGCCGACGGTCACAGCGACCACCGGCTTCGTCTCCCGCCCGCGCACCACCCACGCCGCCGCCGACCTCGACCCGCGCCAAGAGGCGGACGCGTGAGACTCAAAACGGAAACAGCACCGGCAACAGCGCCAGGCACAGCACCAGCGCCACGAGCTGCAGCGCCACGCCGACCTTGAGGAAGTCGGTGAAGCGGTAGCGGCCGGGGCCGAGGACGAGGGTGTTGACCGGCGAGGCCACCGGCGTGGCGAAGGCCGTCGACGCCGCGATCGCCACGCCCATCAACAGCGCGTAGGGCGAGACGTCGAGCTGCTGGGCGGCGGAGAGCGCGACGGGGGCGACCAGCACCGTCGTCGCCGTGTTCGAGATCATTTGGCTCAACAGCGAGGTGAGAACGAACAGGGCGGCCAAAAGCGCCAGCGGCCCGGTGTCGGCGAGCGCGCCCACGAGCGCGTCGACGATCAGCGTGAGCGCGCCCGAGTTCTCGAGCGCCGTCGCCATCGGCAGCATGAAGGCGATCAGCAGCACGCTCTGCCAGTTGATCGCGCGGTAGGCGGCCGACATGTCGAGGCAGCCGGACAAGACCAGCGCCACGGCCGCGATCAGCACGACGATCACGCTCGGCAGCAGGTTCAGCGTCAGCGCGGCGATCATGAGAGCCGTCACGGCCAGCGCGATCGGCGCTTTGTGCTGCGCCGGGGCGACGTCGTCGGCCTCCTGCGGCAGGCGCAGCACGAACAGGTTCGGCCGCTCGCGGGCGAGGCGGCGGATCGCCCCCCAGCTCCCGGCCAGCAACAGGACGTCGCCGCCTTCCAGCCTGAGCTGGGCGAGCGACGCGCGGACCCGCTCGCCGCCGCGCTGCACCGACTGCACGACGAGGCCGTGGACCTCGCGGAAGCCGGCCTCGACGACGGTGCGCCCCACCACCTGCGACAGCGGCGACACCAGCACCTCGACCATGCCCAGATCGTCGTCGGACTGCCGCGGCGGCGCCTCCTCGGGCCGGACACGGGCGACCCCCTCGACCGCGGCGAAGCGGCCGACCGCGTCGGCGTCGCCGGTCACGAGCAGGAGGTCGCCCGCCTCGAAGCGGGTCTCGGGGGAGGCGGCGCGAAAGCCCTTGGCCCGACGTACGCCCACGACGGTGACGCCGTAGCGCCGGATCAGCCGGGCCTCGCGCACCGCCCGCCCGACGAGCCGGCTGCTCTCGGGAACGCGAACGAGGCAGACCTCGTCGCCCAGGTCGTGGGCGGCGATGAGCTCGCGGATCGTCGGTTTGGCGTCGGCGGCGGCAGCGGCCCCGCGCCCGCCCAACAGACGCACGCCGACGAACGCCATGTAGGCGACGCCCGCCGCCAGCACGACGGCGCCGATGGGGGTGAAGGCGAAGAAGCCGAAGGGCTCGAGGCCAGCGCGCCGCAGCTCACCCGCGACGACGAGGTTGGGCGGCGTGCCGATGAGCGTCAGCATGCCGCCGATCATCGCCGCGATCGCGAGCGGCATCAGCAGCCGCTCGCGCGGGATGCCGGTGCGCTGGGCGAGACCGATGGCGATCGGGATGAAGACGGCGACCGCGCCGGTGGAGCTCATGAAGGCCGAAAGGACGGCCACGGCCAGCATCATCAAGGCGATCAGCCGGCGCTCGCCGGTACCGGCGCGGGCGACGAGCAGCCCACCGACCCGGTGCGCCACGCCGGTGCGAAAGAGCGCCTCGCCGACGACGAAGAGCGCGGCGATGAGCACGACGACGCGATCGCCGAGCCCCGCCACGGCCGCGTCGGCGTCGATCTGTCCACCGAGGACGAGCGCGAGGGTGGCGAGGATGGCGACGAGCTCGAGCCGGATCCGGTCGGAGACGAAGAGCACCACGGTGACGGCGAGCACGGCGAGGACGTAGATCGCGTCGGGGGACATCGAACCTCGGCTGGCGAAACGCGCATGGCGCCGCGAATGCTGAGCGGCGGCACAGGAAAGGCGAGCGGCGGCTGGATGTAAGCTCGCGGCACCGCCGACACGCCATCGGGGCTCGTGGCGGCGAGCTTTGCCCGCGACGCGCTCGCGCAGGTCGGGCTCGGGGCCCGCCGCGGGGCCCCGTCGCCCTGCCTACTTGGTCTCGACCTCGATGAAGACGAACTCGAACTCGCCGGGGTTGATCACGTCGTGCCCGACCCCGGCGTCGCGGTAATAGGGCTTGCCGGTGGCGAGCTCGGCGACCCGGGTCTCGCCCGAGGCGTCGACCAGCTGCAGGCGACCCGTCGTCATCGGCACGACGACGGAATCGTGGTCGTGGCGGTGCCAGCCGGTGGCCGCGCCCGGCGCGAAGCGCCACTCCGTCACCCGTACCCGCTCGTTGTCGATCAGCACCGTCGGCTGCGCCTGCCCGGTCATCGGCTGGTCCTTCCCTCGAAGTCGTGCATGCTGCGGGCCGCTACACAGCCGGGATCGCGCGCGGGAGCAAGGGCCATGAACGGAGCGGAATGTCTCGTCCACACGCTCGCCGACGGCGGCGTCGAGCTGTGCTTCGCCAATCCCGGCACCTCGGAGATGCACCTCGTCGCGGCGTTGGACCGCAGCGCTCGGATGCGCTGCGTGCTGGGCCTGTTCGAGGGCGTCGTCACCGGCATGGCCGACGGCTACGCGCGGATGGCCAACAAGCCGGCGGTGACCCTGCTCCACCTGGCGCCGGGCCTCGCCAACGCCGGCGCCAATCTCCACAACGCCAAAAAGGCGCGCACGCCGATGGTCAACCTCGTGGGCGACCACGCGCGCCGCCATCTCGCCTTCGAGGCGCCGCTCACCGGCGACGTGGAGGGGACCGCCCGGCCGGTGTCGCACAGCGTGCGCCGGGCCGGCGACGCGGCGTCGCTGGCGCAGGAGGGCGCGCTCGCGCTCGCCGACGCGACGAGCTTTCCCGGCCGCATCGCGACCCTCGTGCTGCCGGCGGACGTGGCGTGGTCGCCGGGCCGAGGTGCGGCGCCGATCGCCGCCGCCGCCG
>JBKHCM010000105.1:0-12149 GCA_046541805.1 Alphaproteobacteria bacterium | reverse complement strand
CGCGTTGGCGCGGCGGGCGCCGCTTCCGGACGCCAGCGGCCCAGCGCGGCGTCGTGCACGCTCTGGGCGGTGCGGTGCCCCGCGTCGGCGAGGGCGCGGCGGATGGCGCCGACGATCAGCCCGCGCACCGCGCCGGCGTCGCGAAAGCGCACCTCGGCCTTGGCCGGATGCACGTTGACGTCCACGGCGTGGGGCGCGGCGTCGACGTGCAGCACGGCGACCGGGTGGCGGTCGCGGGCGATGAGGTCGTCGTAGGCGGCCTTGAGGGCGCCCGCGAGTGTGCGGTCGGTGACCGGCCGACCGTTGACGATCAGCGCCTGCTGGCGCGCGGTCTTGGCTCCCGCCGTCGGCAGGGCGCAGAAGGCCTCGAGCAGGAGCTCCTCGCGCGCGGCGGTGATGTGGACGGCGTCGGCGAGGGCCGTGCCCATGACCGCGAGCGCGCGGCCGAAGCGATCGGCGGGCTGGGCTTCGAACAGCCGGCGGTCGCCGTGGCCGAGCTTGAGGGCGAGCGCGGGGTGGGCGAGCGCCAGGCGCTTGACGGTGTCCGTCACCGCCTGCAGCTCCGCGCGCTCGCTTTTGAGGAATTTGAGGCGCGCCGGGGTGGCGTAGAAGAGATCGCGCACGACCACCTCGGTGCCCCGCGGCCCGGCGGCGGGTACGGGCTCGCGCACCTCACCGGCCTCCACCTCGAGCGTCCAGGCGTGCTCGGCTCCGGCCGTGCGGCTGGTGATCGCCATCCGGCTCACCGCCGCGATCGAGGGCAGGGCCTCGCCGCGAAAGCCCAGGTGCTCGAGGTGGAGGAGGTCGTCATCCGGCAGCTTCGAGGTGGCGTGGCGCTCCACGGCCAGCGGCAACGCGTCGCGGTCGATGCCCTCGCCGTCGTCGCGCACACGGATGAGCGTACGACCCGCGTCCGCGAGCTCGACCTCGACCCGCCTCGCCCCGGCGTCGACGGCGTTCTCGACCAGCTCCTTGACCACCGAGGCCGGACGTTCGACGACCTCGCCGGCGGCGATGCGGTTGACGAGCGGCGGCGGCAGACGACGGATCGCGGCCATGCGCGCAGTCTAGGCGGCCAGGGGTTAAAGGAAAACGGCGCTCAAGCGGGGGGAGGTCCGCTCATGCGTCCGGGCAGCCAGGTGGCGAGCTCGGGCACGGCGATCAGCACGAACACCATCGCCACCATGATCAGGAACATCGGCAGCGCCGCGCGCGCCACATAGCCGATCTCGTGCTGCGTCATCCCCTGCAGCACGAACAGGTTGAAGCCGATCGGGGGCGTGATCTGCGCCATCTCGACCACGACGACGACGAAAATCCCGAACCAGATCATGTCGATGCCGGCCTGGCGGACCATCGGCTCCACCACCGCCATCGTCAGCACCACCGCGCTGATGCCGTCGAGAAAGCAGCCGACGACGATGTAGAAGGCGAGAAGCGCCATCAAGAGCGCAAAGCGCGACAGCTCGAGGTCCGCGATCCAGCCGGCGAGCGCGCGCGGCAGGCCGGTGAAGCCCATCGCCAGGGTGAGAAACGCCGCTCCGGCGAGGATGAGGGCCACCATCGCCGAGGTGTGCACCGCGCCCATGAGGCTGGCGCGGAAGGTCCGCCAGTTGAGCGCGCCCTGGCTCGAGGCGAGGACGAGCGCGCCGCTCACGCCGAGGGCGGCGGCCTCGGTGGCGGTGGCGAAGCCCAGATACATCGAGCCGATGACGAACAGCACCAAGAGCAGGACCGGCAGGAGCAGGCGCACGCTGCGCATGCGCTCGTGCCAGCCCATCGCCGCCTCCGGCTTCGGGTTCCAGTCGCGCGCGAAGCCGGCGTAGAGCGCGGCGTAGCCCATGAACATCGAGGCCAGCACCAGCCCCGGCAGCACGCCGGCGATGAAGAGCTCGGAGATCGATTCGTTGATGGTGACGCCGTAGACGATGAGGATCAGCGACGGCGGCACCATCAGCCCGAGGGTGGCCGCGCCGGCGAGGGTGCCGATGACCATGTGCTCGGGGTACTCGCGCCGGCGCAGCTCGGGGATCGACATCTTGCCGACGGTGGTGAGCGTCGCCGCGCTCGAGCCCGAGACCGCGGCGAAGACGGTGCAGCCCAGGATGTTGGTGTGGATCAGCCCGCCGGGCAGGCCCCGCAGCCAGGGGGCGAGGCCGGCGAACATGTCCTCCGACAGCCGCGTGCGGTAGAGGATCTCGCCCATCCAGATGAAGAGCGGCAGCGCCGTCAGCGTCCAGGAGGACGACGTCGCCCAGATCGTCGTGATCATCGCCGGCCCGACCGGTCGGCCGGTGAAGAGCTCCATGCCGACATAGGCCACGCCCAAAAGCGCGAGGCCGACCCAGACGCCGGTGCCCAGGAGCAAGAACAGGACGAAAAGGAAGATGGCGACGAGGGCGAGCTCTTCCACCGGCGCCGAGCCTCAGCCCGTCCCGTCGCCGGCGACCTCGCGCCGGATGCCGGATGCGCCGGTGCGGATCACCCGCACGAGGTGGTCGGTGAGCGCGATCGCGAAGACGGTACCGCCGATCACCATGGCACTCTGCGGGATCCACAACGGCGTCGCGTCCTGGCCCTGGCTGACGTCGCCGAAGCGCCAGGACCAGAGCGTCGACCGCGTGGCGTGGACGACGAAGTACCACATCAGCGCGCTGGCGACCGCGAAGCACCAGAGCTCGAGCCAGCGGCGGTAGCGCCCCGCCGCCTGCAGGAGCAGGCTCACCCGGATGTGGGCGCCGTGGTTCAGCGCACTGGCGAAGGCGAAGAACGAGGCCGCCGCCATGCAGTAGCCGGCATAGGAGGTGGCGCCCGGGAAGGTGAGCCCGCTCCAGCGCGCCAGCATCTGCGCCAGGATGATGACCAGGATGGCGACGAGGCAGACCGCCGCGATCGCGGCGCAGAGGCCGTAGAGCCGGTCGAGCGTGATGCGCAGGCGCCGGCCCCAGCGGAAACCGGCGCCGGCGGGGGTCACCGACCCCATCAGCCGTCGGTGCGCGAGCGGAATTCCTCGATGATGGCCGCGCTCTCGTCGCCGGCCTCGGCGAGCCACTCCTCGGTCATCGTGCGACCGATCTCCTGCAGCTCGGCTTCGAGCTCGTCGCTCGGCGGCGCCACGGTCATGCCGTTCTCGGCGAGCTGGCCCGTGGTGAAGTCGGTGTACTGCCGCGCGCGCCAATAGCCGGCATAGGCGGCGAGGTCGGCACAAGCCTCGAAGACGTTCTGCGTCGCTTCGTCGAGGCCGTTCCAGGCGTCGAGGTTGGCGAAGACGTAGTTGCGCGGCAGCCAGGCGTTGACCGTGTAGAAATGCTTCAGGCTCTCCCACACCTTGCGGTCGTAGCCCGTCGCACCCGAGGAAATCATCGACGCGGCGACGCCGGTGGCGAAGGCCTGGCTGATCTCGGCAGCCTCGATCTGCACCGGCGTCATGGCGGCGAGCTCGGCGAGCCGTGCCGTCGCCTTGTTGTAGGAGCGGAACTTGATCCCCTCCATGTCGGCGAGTTCGTCGACCTCCTGTTTGAAGTAGAGGCCCTGCGGCGGCCACGGCACGGAGTAGAGGAGATGCAGGTTCTGCTCTTCGAGCAGCTCGCGCATCGGCGTCTCGGCCAGATCCCAGAGGAGCTCCGCCTCGTCGAAGGAGGTGGCGAGGAAGGGGATCGAATCGATGCCGAAGAGCGGGTTCTCGTTTTCATGCGCGGAGAGCAGGCGCTCGCCGATCGGGGCTTGGCCGGTTTGGACCGCGCGCTTGATGTCGGCGCCGCCGAAGAGCGCGCCCGAGGGGTGCGTCACCACCTCGATGTCGCCGCCGGTGCCTGCCGTCACGCAGTCGGCGAAGGCGGCGCCGGTCTCCGAGTGGAAATTGCTGGCGGCGTAGGCCATCGGCATGTCCCAGGTCTCCGCCGCCGCGGTTCTGGCCGGCAGCGACGCGCCGAGCGCCGTGCCGACGCCGAGCGCGAGAGCCCATATGCGACGCTTGGCCCGCTCGTTCACGACCGTCCCCCCCCCGTCGTCGGTGTGACGCGATCTCCTAGAGGAACGCTCTATGGCGCGTCGCCCGGCGCGTCAACGCGCGGGCCTCAGCCGTCGAGCCCCTCGGGCTGGCCGACGACGACGAAGAGAAGCTCGTCCGGATCGAACAGCTCGCCGGCCACGCGTTTGACGTCGGCGAGCGTCACCGCCTCGATGTAGTCGTTGCGCCGCTCGAGATAGTCGCGCCCGAGCTCCTGCGTCGACATGCTGCGCAGGAGCTGCGCCACCTGGGCGTTGCTGGTGAGCCTGAGCGGGAACGAGCCGGTGAGGAAGGTCTTCGCCCCGTCGATCTCGTCCTCGGTGATCTCGCCGGCCGCGACGCTGCGCACCTGCTCGCGCACGAGCCGGATGCTCTCGGCGACGTCCTCGTTGTTGGTGGCGACGCCGCCCATCCACAAGGGCGCCTTGTCGGCGTCGAGGAGGTAGCTGTAGGTCCCGTAGGCGAGGCCGCGCTTCTCGCGGATCTCCTGCATCAGCCGGCTCTGGAAGCCGCCGCCGCCGAGGATGTAGTTGGCGACGTAGGCGGCGTAGTAATCCGGGTCCTGGCGGTCGATCCCGCCGTGGCCGAAGGTCACCACGCTCTGCGGCACCGCTTGGTTCTCGATCACCGTGCGGCCGCCCTCCGGCTCGACCGCGGCCACGTCCGGCGCCGGCGAGGTCGCCGGCAGATCGGCGAAGATACGGTCGAGCGCCGTGGCGAGCTCGTCGGCGGTGATGTCGCCGGCGACGCCGATGTGGAGCTTGTCCCGCGCGAGCTGGGCTTCCTTGAAGGCGACGAGCGCCTCGCGGTCGAGCTTGGCGACGGTCTCGACGCGCCCCTCGGCCGGATGGCCGTAGCTGTGGTCCCCGAAGGCCTGGGCGAACCACGAGCGCCGCGAGATCACGCCCGGATCGTTCCGCCGCCGCTTCAAGCCGGCCTCGATCTGGGCGCGGATGCGCTCGATCGGCTCGGCGTCGAAGCGGGGCGCCGTGAGCGCCTGGCGCAACAGGTCGAAGGCGAGCTCGCGGTTGGTCGTGAGCGTGCGCAGCTCGCCGGTGAGGCTGTCGCGGTCGGCGTCGAAGCTGAGCCGGATGGCGTTGTCCTCGAGCGCGCTCCTGAAGGCTTGGCTGTCCATCTCGCCGGCGCCCTCGTCCAACAGCGCCGCCGTCATCCGGGCGAGGCCGGCCTGCGCCGGGGTCTCGTACTGGGCACCGCCCTTGAACACGAACGACATCGCCAGCATCGGCACAGTCGGCTCGTGGAGGAGATAGGCACGGATGCCCCCCGGGCTCACCACCTCCTCGACGCTCGCCGCCGACTGGGCGTCGCCTGTGGACGTGAAGGCGAGCGTCGTCGTCATGACGG
The DNA here is from genome assembly GCA_046541805.1 of Alphaproteobacteria bacterium. Lineage (GTDB taxonomy): Bacteria > Pseudomonadota > Alphaproteobacteria > Geminicoccales > Geminicoccaceae > JAAAPF01. The sequence continues at coordinate 6,775 of JBKHCM010000105.1, read as the reverse complement.
CCCCCAAGATGATGTTGCGCATGGTCTCACCCCGTCTCGCCCCGATCGGTCCGCGGCGCCGGGCGCAACAGACCGGTGACCGAGCGCTCGGCGGTGAGCACGTCGCGGGCGGCGGCGTTGACCTGCTCGAGGGTCACCGCCGCCATCCGCTCCGGCCAGCGCTCGACGTCCTCGATCGCGAGACCGGTCGTGAGCGCCGCGCCGAAGACGCGCGCGGCACCGGAAAGGCTGTCGCGGGCGTAGACGCTCTCCGCCTGCATCCGGGTCTTGGCGCGCTCCAGCTCGTCGGCACTCACGCCGTCCTCGAGCGTCCGCGCGATGACGGCCTCCAGCGCGGCCTCCAGCTCGTCGAGGCCAACCCCGGCGCGCGGCATCGCGTAGACCCGCAGCGTGGTCGAGTCCAGCGCGTTGGCGCGGTAGTAGGCCCCGGCCGAGGCGGCGAGCTGCTGGTCCACGACGAGCTCGCGATAGAGCCGGCTGGTGGTGCCGCCGCCCAGGATCTCGGCGAAGAGATCGAGCGCGTGCGCGGTCTCCCAGCCGGCCTGGCGCTGGCTCGGGGCGAAATAGGTCCGCGCCAGCGTCGGCTGCGAGACGCGCGCGTCCTCGAGGATGACGCGGCGGGCGGCTTGTTGCGGCGGCTCGTCGAGGCGGTCGCGCTCGGGCACCTCGGCGGCCGGGATGCGGCCGTAGGTGTCCTCGGCGAGCGGGCGGACCTCGGCGGCGTCGACGTCGCCCACGACGATCAAGACCGCGTTGTTGGGCGCGTACCAGGTCTCGTAGAAGTCGAGGGCGTCCTCGCGCGTGTAGCTCTCGATCTCGTGGAACCAGCCGATGATCGGCGCGCCGTAGGGGTGGTTGAGGTACTGCGCGGCGCTCATCTGCTCGTAGAGCCGCGCCGAGGGATCGTTGTCGACCCGCGAGCGCCGCTCTTCGAGGATGACGTCGCGCTCGGGCCTGACCACCTCGTCGGTCAGGCGCAGATTGGCCATGCGGTCGGCCTCCATGCGCATCACCACGGGCAACCGGTCCTTGGCGATGTTCTGAAAATAGGCGGTGAAGTCCGACGAGGTCATGGCATTCTCGGTGCCACCGTTGCGGGCCACGGTGCGCGAGAACTCGCCGGGCTCGAGCGTCTCGGTGCCCTTGAACATCAAATGCTCGAGAAAATGCGGCAGGCCGGACTTGCCGGCGGGACTGTCGGCGGTGCCGACCTTGTACCACACCCAGTGGCTCACGACGGGGGCGCGGCGGTTGGTGACCACCACCACCTGCATGCCGTTGTCGAGGGTGAAGGTCTCGGGCGAGAACATGGCGGAGTCGCTCGGACTCGCCGTCGCCGCGGCGGTGGCGAGCGCCGTCGCGAACAGAATGCGGTTGCTCATTCGGCCTCTCCGGGGGGCAGGATCGGTTCGCTGCCGAGCTCGGTGGTGCGGACTTCAATGCCGGCGTCGGCGAGCCGACGGGCCTCGGCCCGCGCGTCGAGCGGCGTCGTGTCCGCGCGAGCGTACGCCCGCCGCTGGAAATCCAAGATGAACCAGAAACGGTCTTCGTCCAGCCCCGTGAGGCCGCGGGTCTCCTCGGCGAGGGTCTCACGGATGTTCGGATCGGCGTCGGTGGCCCCGGCCCGGGCGAGCAGCGCCGTGGCGCCGGCGGTCGTCTCCGCCGGCGCCGCCTCGCGGCCGGTGAGGGCACGCTGGGCGCGCTGGCTGGTCGTGCCCTCCTGCGGGCGCGGCGCGCCCGGCTCCGGCGGGCGCAGATTGTACTCCGGCGGCACGACGAGCGGCGCGCGTTCGACGACCTGGAACTCGTCGGGGACGTTGCGGCCCATCCCCAGCCGGTCGGCGAGGGTGCGGTCGCTGCCGCAGCCCGCGACGACCGGGAGCAGACAGAAAACGGCGACCAGAGGACGACGCATGAACCGGGAGCCTCCGCGTATTGGCGTCAAGTGGGCGTCACGCGCTTGGGCCGCAAGCCGTCGGCCACGAGCAGCACCGCCCCCACGACGATGGCGCTGTCGGCGACGTTGAAGGCCGGCCAGTGCCATCCGCCGTAGTGGAAATCCAGAAAATCGACTACCGCCCCGTGCAGCACCCGGTCGATGGCGTTGCCGACGGCGCCGGCGATGATCAGGCGAAACGACCAGCGCTGCCACGCGTCGGCCACGCCGCGGGCGAGCCAGACCGCGAGCACCGCGGCCACGGCGAGGGCGATGCCGACGAGCACCCAGCGCTGCAGCTCGGCGTCGTTGGTCCCCATGAGCCCGAAGCTGACGCCGCGGTTCCAGACCAGCACGAGGTTGAAGAAGGGCGTGACCGCCAGCGGCCAAGTCGCCGGCGAATAGAAGGCGAGCACCGCGAATTTGCTCGCCTGGTCGACGGCGAGGATCAGCCCGACAACGAGCGCACTCGCCGGCACCGTCGGCGCCGGGCTCACGCGGCCGCGCGCCAGGCGGCGACCGCCGCCTCGCAGCGCGCGCAAAGGCCCTCCTCGGAAAGCCGATCCACCTGCTGCCAGCAGCGCGCGCAGCGCTCGCCGCCGGCGCGCTTCGAGACCACCGCCACCCCGGCCACCTCGTCGAGGGTGAACGCGCCCGCGGGCGCCGGTTCGGCGGTGAGCTCGATGCCGCTGGTGATGGCGAGCTCGGCCATGTCGAGATCGGCCAACAGCGCCAGGTCGTCCTCGCCCAGATGCACGCTCGGCCTGGCCTCCAACGAGGCGCCGATGCGCTTGTCGCGGCGTTCGATCTCGAGCGCGCCGGTGATCACCCGGCGGATGTCGCGCACCCGTGCCCACTTGGCGGCGAGCGCGTCGTCGCGCCAAGCCGTCGCCACCTCGCGGAAGCGGTGGAGGTGGACGCAGTCGTCGGCGCCGTAGCGCGCCGACCAGGCCTCGTCGCAGGTAAAGGCGAGCACCGGTGCCAGCCAGCGGACCAGCGTGTCGAACAGGATGTCGAGGACGGTGCGCGCCGAGCGCCGGCGGTGACCGTCGCGAGGATCGCAGTAGAGCGCGTCCTTTCGCACGTCGAAGTAGAAGGCGGACAGGTCGTTGGCGCAGAAGGTGGTGAGCGCCTGGTAGAGCCGGTCGTAGTCGAAGGCGGCGTTGCCCTCGTGCACCAGGCGGTCGAGCTCGGTGAGCCGGTGCAGCACCCAGCGCTCGAGCTGCGGCATCTCGGCGGCCTCGACGCGCTCGGCCGGGCTGAAGCCGTCGAGGTTGCCCAAGAGGAAGCGCAGCGTGTTGCGCAGGCGGCGGTAGGTGTCGGCCTGGCGCTTGAGGATCTCGTCGCCGATGCGGATGTCCTCGGTGAAGTCCGCCGAGACGACCCAAAGCCGCGCGATGTCGGCGCCGTACTGCTTCAAGAGATCCTGGACCTCGATGCCGTTGCCCAAGGACTTCGACATCTTGCGACCCTGGGGATCGACGACGAAGCCATGGGTGAGGACGGCGTCATAGGGGGCGCGGCCGCGGGTGCCGCAGCTTTCCAGCAGGCTCGACTGGAACCAGCCGCGGTGCTGATCGGAGCCCTCGAGGTAGAGCGAGGCCGGCCACTGCAGTTCCGGGCGCTGCTCCAGGACGATGGCGTGGGTCGAGCCGGAATCGAACCAGACGTCGAGGATGTCGGTGACCTGCTCATAGTCGGCCGGATCGCGCTCGGGCCCGAGGAACTCCTGCGGATCGCGCGTCCACCAGGCGTCCGCGCCCTCAGTGCGGAAGGCGTCGGCAATGCGCCGGCAGACCTCGGCGTCGCGCAGCACCTCGCCCGTCGGCTTGTGGACGAAGACGGCGATCGGCACGCCCCAGGCGCGCTGGCGGCTGACGCACCAATCCGGGCGGTGCTCGACCATGCCGCGGATGCGGTTCGCCCCGGAGGCGGGGACGAAGCGGGTCTTCTCGATGGCCTCGAGCGCGGTCGCGCGCAGTCGGTCCTCGCCGTCCATGGCGATGAACCACTGCGGCGTCGCGCGGAAGATCAAAGGCGCCTTCGAGCGCCAGGAATGCGGGTAGCTGTGCACCAGCTGGCCGCGAGCGAGGAGCGCGCCCGTTTCCTCGAGCGCCCGGATCACGGGCTCGTGCGCCTCGAAGACGTGGATGCCCTCGAAGCCGGGCACCGCGGCGGTGTAGCGGCCGTCCTCGGCGACGGTGTCGGGCACCTCGAGGCCGTGGCGCGCGCCGAGGAGAAAGTCGTCCTCGCCGTGGCTGGGGGCGATGTGGACGAGGCCCGTGCCCTGCTCGGTGGTGACGAACTCGCCCGCCAGCATCGGCACATCGTAGTCGTAGCCGCGGCCGCGGAACGGGTGCGCCAGCACGGTGCCGGCGAGGTCCTTGCCCTTGAAGCGGGCGACGGTGGTGATCTCGTCGATGTCGGCCGCCTGACAGACGTCGTCGACGAGCGCGTCGGCCAAGACCAGCCGCTCGCCCGGGCGTGCGCGGCTGGCCTCGCCGGCGCGGGTCACCTCGACGAGGCGGTAGTCCACCTCTTCGCCGAAGGCCACCGCCCGGTTCGCCGGCATGGTCCAGGGCGTCGTCGTCCAGATGACGACGGCGGCCTGCCGCAGCTCGGGCACCGCGGTCTCGATCACGGGAAAGCGCACCCAGATCGTGTGCGAGGTATGGTCGTGGTATTCGACCTCGGCCTCGGCCAGCGCCGTCTTCTCGACCACGGACCACATCACCGACTTGTGGCCGCGATAGAGGCTGCCCTTCATGAGGAACTTGGCAAGCTCGGTGAAGATGCCGGCTTCGGCGGCGTAGCTCATGGTCGTGTAGGGGTCGTCCCAGTCGCCGAAGACGCCGAGGCGCTTGAACTCGCTCTTCTGCACCTCGATCCACTTCTCGGCAAACTCGCGACACTGACGACGAAAGGCCTCGATCGGGACCTGGTCCTTGTCCTTGCCCTTCTTCCTGTACTGCTGCTCGATGTGCCACTCGATCGGCAGGCCGTGGCAATCCCAGCCCGGCACATAGGCCGCGTCCTTGCCCAGCATCTGCTGCGAGCGGTTGACGACGTCCTTCAAGATCTTGTTGAGCGCCGTCCCCATGTGGAGATGGCCGTTGGCGTAGGGCGGGCCGTCGTGGAGGATGAACTTCTCGCGGCCCTTCGACTGCTCGCGCAGGCGCCGGTAGAGGTCCAGGCCCTCCCACCGCTTCAAGATCTCCGGTTCCCGCTGCGGCAGGTTCGCCTTCATCGCAAAGGACGTCTTCGGCAGGGCGACGGTCTCGCGGAAGTCCTGGGTCATCGGTCCATCAAGCGCTGGGTGCCGCTTCGGGCTCGGGCGTGTGGCTTAGGATAAGGCGCGCCTGCTCGCAATCGGCCGCCATCTGCGCCTTGAGGGCGTCGACGCTGTCGAAATTCCGCTCGTCGCGCACGAAGCCGTGCCACGCCAGGCGGACGCGCTGGCCGTAGAGGTCGACGTCGCGGTCGAACAGATGCACCTCGAGGCGCAGGTCCTGGCCGTCGAACACCGGCCGCCAGCCGAGGTTCGCGGCGCCATCGGCCCACACGCCGTCGGCGAGCCGGAGCCGGACGGCGTAGACGCCGGTGCGCGGCAACAGAATGCGGCGGCCGATCGGCCGCAAATTGGCGGTGGGATAGCCGAGCGTGCGGCCGATGCGGTCGCCTTCGACGACGAGGGCGTCGAGCTGATAGGGCCGGCCCAAGAGCGCGTTGGCGAGCGGCACGTCGCCGTCGGCGAGCGCCTGGCGGATCCGGGTCGAGCTCGCTGGCCCGCCGTCGACCTCGACGGGCGGCAGCGCCTCGACGCCGTAGCCCGCCTCGGCGCCGATCCGCGCCAGCAGCTCGGCGTCACCCCGGCGACGATGGCCGAAGCGGAAATCCTGACCGATCACGACGTGGCGCACGCCGAGGCCGCGGCCGAGCACGTCGCGGGCGAAGGTGTCGGCAGCCATGTGCCGCAACTGTTCGTTGAAAGGGACGATGAAGAGCCGCTCGACGCCGAGTCCGCGCAGCCGCTCCATCCGCATCCGAAAGCCGCCGAGCCGCTCCGGGGCGCCGATCGGATCGAAGAACTCGCGCGGGTGGGGGCGGAAGGTGACGACGCCCAGCGCCTCGCCGCGCGCGGCCGCGGCCCGGCGCGCCGCCGCGATCACGGCCTGGTGGCCGCGGTGCACGCCGTCGAAGTTGCCCAGCGCCACCGCCGCGCCACGCGCCCCCGTCGGCACCCGTCGATACCCTCGCACGATACGCATGGCCGCCAAGTGCCACGCGCGGATGAGGGTGTCAAAGCTGGCCTCGTGACGTCGCTTCGTCGTTCGCGCCGGATGTCGGCCGGCCGGGGGCCGCGGTCCGCATGCCCTCGGCGCAGCCGGGACCTGGCGGAAGGCGAGCCGCGGCCGTGCCGGCTCGGGCGTCGCCAGCCGGCCCGTGTCGTCATCGCCGAGGCGAGCGCGGAGGGCCGGGGCTGGCGAGCGGGCGGTATCGACGACGATTCCTCCGGGCGCGCCGATGCCGCCGGCGACGGCCTCAAGGCGGCGCCGCGAGCCGCTGGCGACGCCGTGCCGGCGGGGCGCGGCAGCGACCGCCGAAGACCTCACCCTGACCCAGCCGGGGCGCACGGCGGCAGCACCGTCAAAGCGCTCAGGGCGGTGGCGGGCGACGCCGGGCCGCGAGCGGTCGCAGTCCGCGCTGCGCCGCCGCCATCAGCGCCGTCGGCGAGGCCCGGTCGTTGCGGCGGCTCGTCGCCACCGCGGCATGGACCGCCGGCGGCGGCGGTGGCGTCGCCTCCATCAGCGCCTGCGCGAGCTCCCGCGCCAGCCGGCG
>JBKHCM010000104.1:0-12190 GCA_046541805.1 Alphaproteobacteria bacterium | reverse complement strand
ACTATCGCCGCGCGATGGCAACGCCGGTGGAGGCCTTCGACGCCTGCTCCAGGCTGTCGCCGCATCTCGCCTGGGGCACGCTGTCGCTGCGCGAGGTCGACCGGCGCGCGCGTGCGGAGCTCGCGGCGCAGGACGGCCCCGACGGCGACCGCATGCGACGGCAGGGCCTCGTCTCCTTCCGCGCGCGGCTGCACTGGCACTGCCACTTCATGCAGAAGCTGGAAAGCCAGCCTTCGATCGAGCTCGCGCCCTTCCACCGTGCCTACGATGCGCTCGACCGCGACGCCGATCCCCTCAAGCTCCAGGCCTTCGCCGAGGGGCGCACCGGCTATCCCTTCGTCGACGCCTGTCTGCGCGCGCTCGCCGCCCATGGCTGGATCAACTTCCGGGTGCGGGCGATGCTGGTGTCCTTCGCCAGCTACCACCTCTGGCTCGACTGGCGGGCCAGCGGCCCCCTCCTCGCCCGCTGGTTCACCGACTTCGAGCCCGGCATCCACTGGTCGCAGATGCAGATGCAGTCGGGCACGACCGGCATCAACACCGTCCGCATCTACAACCCGATCAAGCAGTCGCGCGACCTCGACCCCGAGGGCAGCTTCATCCGGCGCTGGGTGCCGGAGCTGGCCGGCCTTGCGGGCGAGCCGCTGCACGCGCCCGGGTCCGTCGACCTCCGGGCCCGGGGGATCGACTACCCGCCGCCGCTGGTCGACCACGCGCGGGCGGTGACGGCGGCACGCGAGCGGATCTTCGCCGTCCGCCGCGACGCGGCCTATGGCGACGAGGCCGACGCGATCCAGGCGCGCCACGGCAGCCGGCGCTCGGGCCTGCCGCGATCCGGCCGCGGTGCGCGCGCCCGCGCCGCCAAGCGGCGCGCCGACCCGCGCCAGCTCGGGCTCGACCTTTGAGACGCCGGGCCAACGACAAGGCGGCGCTGCCGCAGAAGATCTGCGCCGCCTGCGGCCGGCCCTTCGCCTGGCGCAAGACGTGGGCGAAGGACTGGGCCGCGCTGCGCTACTGCTCCGAGCGCTGCCGCCGCCAGCGGCCGAGGCCGCGCTCCGGTCCGAGCTGAGGCGGCGGGCGGCGCGCGGGTTCCCCGGCGGGGGATGCTCGCCGTCGCGGGGCTCGGGCCGTTCGCGAGCGGCCCCTCCAGCTGACCAGCTCGGCCTGGGCGTGGCCCGGTGAGCGACGACCGCGGCATCTCCCGCGCCACCATCGCCTCGGCCCGAGGCCCCACCACGCTCGCGGCGGCCGCGCAGCTCGGGCGCATCGGGCTTCGGCCGCGCGCGCGTTTGCGGATCAGGGTGTCCTGAGGCTCGAGCGCACCACGCGCGTGGCGGCAGAGGGCGCGAAACAACCCGGCTTGGCGCCGGGTTGTTTGGCGTTCGGTCGGCAAAGGCGCCGGTGGCAGGGCCACCGGCGCCGCGCGGACAGCTCTTCGGTCGCGACCGCTCAAGCGGGCTCGGGAACCTGCGGCTCGCGATCCCCCTCGCCCTCGTCGCCGTCGGCCTCGCCCGGCGGGGGCAGCAGCGACTGCCCGTTGCCGGCGGTGACGACGAACGACAGCTCGCCGTCCTTCACCGTCACCAACACCTTGCCGCCCTTGGCCAGCTTGCCGAAGAGCAGCTCGTCGGCGAGCGGCCGCTTGATCTTCTCCTGGATCACCCGGCCGAGCGGCCGCGCCCCGAACAACGGCTCGTAGCCGCGCTCGGCGAGCCAGAGCCGGGCGTCCTCGTCGACCTCGATCGCCACCCGCTTGTCGGCCAGCTGCGCGCTCAGCTCGTTGACGAACTTGTCGACGACGTGGGCGACGACGTTCGGCGTCAGCGCCGCGAACGCGATGACCGCGTCGAGCCGGTTGCGGAACTCGGGCGTGAACAGCCGATTGATCGCGTCGGTGTCCTCGCCCTCGCGCACCTCGCGCATGAAGCCCATCGCCGGCTTCGACATGTCGGCGGCGCCCGCGTTCGTCGTCATGATCAAGATGACGTTGCGGAAGTCGACCGTCTTGCCGTTGTTGTCGGTGAGCTTGCCATAGTCCATCACCTGCAGGAGGATGTTGAACACCTCCGGATGGGCCTTCTCGATCTCGTCGAGCAGCAGCACGGCGTGCGGATGCTGGTCGATGCTGTCGGTCAACAGCCCGCCCTGATCGAAGCCGACATAGCCGGGCGGGGCGCCGATCAGCCGCGAGACGGCATGACGCTCCATGTACTCGGACATGTCGAAGCGGATCAGCTCGATCCCCATGACCGCGGCGAGCTGGCGCGCCACCTCGGTCTTGCCGACGCCGGTCGGCCCCGAGAACAGATAGGAGCCGATCGGCTTTTGGATTTCCCGCAGGCCGGCCCGGCTGAGCTTGATCGCCGAGGACAGCGCCTCGATCGCCTTGTCCTGGCCGAAGACGCCGGCCTTGAGGTCTTCCTCGAGGGTCCGCAGCGCCTCCTTGTCCTTCGCCGACACGCTCTTCACCGGCACCCGCGCCATCTTCGCGACGATCTCTTCGATGTCCTTGGACTGGATCGTCTTTTTGCGCTGGCTGTCGGGCTTGAGAGCCTGCGCCGCGCCGACCTCGTCGATGATGTCGATCGCCTTGTCGGGCAGCTTGCGGTCGTGGATGTAGCGCACCGCCAGATCCACCGCCGACTTCAGGGCGTTCTGCGTGTACTTGACGCCGTGGTGATCCTCGAAGCTGGGCTTGAGGCCCTCGAGGATCTTCACCGCCTCGTCGTTCGAGGGCTCGCTGATGTCGATCTTCTGAAAGCGGCGGACCAGCGCGCGATCCTTCTCGAAGTAGGAGCGGAACTCCTTGTAGGTCGTCGAGCCGATGCAGCGCAGCGCGCCCGAGGCGAGCGCCGGCTTCAGCAGGTTCGAGGCGTCCAGCGAGCCGCCCGAGGTGGCGCCGGCGCCGATGACGGTGTGGATCTCGTCGATGAACAGGATCGCGCTCTCGTCATGCTCCAGCTCGGCGAGCACCGCCTTCAGGCGCTCCTCGAAGTCGCCGCGATAGCGCGTCCCCGCCAACAACGCGCCCATGTCGAGCGCGTAGATGACGGCGTGCTTCAGCACCTCCGGCACTTCACCGTTGACGATCCGGAGTGCCAGCCCCTCGGCGATGGCGGTCTTGCCGACGCCAGGATCGCCCACGAACAGGGGATTGTTCTTCGAGCGCCGGCAGAGGATCTGGATCGTCCGCTCGACCTCGACCTCGCGCCCGACGAGAATGTCGATCTTGCCGTCCCGCGCCTTCTTGTTGAGGTCGACGCAATAGGCCGCGAGCGCCTCGCGCTCGGTTTCCTCGCCCTGCTCTTCCGTCTTCTGCTCGTCCGACCCGCGCACAGCCCGCGCCTCCGACATCCCGGCCCGTTTGGCGATACCGTGACTGATGTAGTTCACGGCGTCGAGCCGCGACATGTTCTGCTCCTGCAGGAAATAGACGGCGTGGCTCTCGCGTTCCGAGAACACCGCCACGAGGACGTTGGCGCCGGTGACCTCGCTGCGCCCGGACGACTGCACGTGGATGGCGGCCCGCTGGATCACGCGCTGGAAGCCGGCGGTGGGCTTGGCGTCCACCTGCCCCTCCACCACCAGCGAGCCGAGCTCGTGGTCGAGGAACTCGGTGAGATCCTCTTTCAGCTTGTCGATGTCGACCGCGCAGGCCTTGAGCACGGTGCCCGCGTCCTGGTCGTCGGCGAGGGCGAGGAGCAGGTGCTCGATCGTCGCGAACTCGTGCTGGCGCGCGTTCGCGAGCGCCAAGGCGCGCCGGAGAGCCCGCTCGAGGTTCTTGGACAACATAGGCATCTCCTCAAGCCTCCGCCAAAACCGCCGCGACCCCGAGGGCCATCCGCCGTCTCACTCTTTTTCCATCGTGCACTGCAGCGGATGCTGGTGGTGTCGTGCGAACTCGATGACCTGCGCCACCTTGGTCTCGGCGATTTCGTAGGTGTAAACTCCGCAAACGCCCACCCCCTTCTGGTGAACGTGCAACATGATCCGCGTCGCGTCCTCGGCCGATTTGCCGAAAAATCGCTGCAAAACCAGAACGACGAACTCCATCGGGGTATAATCGTCGTTCAGAAGCAGCACTTTGTAAAGAGACGGTCGCTGCGTCTTGGTGCGTGTCTTGGTGGCCACGTCACCGGACGGCGCCTCCGGCTCGTCGTAAGGATCGTTCGCCATCTCTCGACTGCGACTCCCGAACCCACCCAGGCAACGATACCCGAACCCCCGTGCAAGGAAAACCGGGCCGGATGGTCGCGACGCCATGGCCGCATCACGACAAGTGGCGTGCTCAGCCGTCGGAGACAACCCCTTCGTCGCCGGGCTCGGTCTCACCCGCCGCGTCCCGTTCCTGCGCGCGGAGGGTGATGCGCGGACGCCGACTGGCGCCACCGCCGCGCCCGCCGGCACGCGCGGCGGCCTCGCGACGCGGCCGCGCCGGCGCCGCCTCCTCGCCCACCGGCATGTAGTCCTCGTGCTGCGGCGCACCCCGCTTCGGCACCGGCGCCTCGCTCGAGGGCGTCATCAACGCCAGCGCGACCCGCCGCAGCCTCTCCTGCTCCTCGGCGGCCGCGGCCTCGGCGCGACGGCGCTCCTCTTCCTCCTGGGCGCGGCGGGTCTCGTCGTCGAGCGCCCCGGCGGCCTCCTCCGGCGCGCCCTCCTCGCCCTCGGCCTCCGCATCCTCGTCGCTCGCCTCGATCGGGCCGAACTCCTCCTCCGCGTCGCTCACCGTCAGCTTCAGGCGCGCGAGCTGCTCGAGGAACTCCTCGCGGTCCCGCGTGCTCATGCGGTCCAGCTGCTTCTCGGCGATCAACTGGTCGGCGCGGTCGACGACGTTGCGCGCGTGCACGAACTGCCCCGAGGCCTTGGCGTTGCCGGCGAGGACTTGTGCCAGCGCCTTGGTCGCGGGCTGCAGCATCGGCAGGAGCTCGCGCGCGCTGCCCGGCAGTCGGCGCCCCCCGGCGCCCTTGTTGTGGCGCGCGGTGTTGTTGCGGTTGCGCTTGCGCTGATTGCTTCGACGATATGGATACATGCGGAGTCCCTGTCACCCAGCGGAACACGCGGCTTGGTGTGCGCTCGAGCCCGGCCGGGGCGAGAAATGCGAAAAGCTGGGGCTCGGCGTGGGCACCGGTCACGAACGAGACGGAAAGTGGAACTGGGCGCACCCCGGGGCCGCCCTCGTCTCGTCAAGCCGCGATGTCACGGTATCAGCTCGATCCGGAAAGTCCAGCGTCGATGCGCTGGTCAGCGTGCCGCGAACGGCTGATCGAGCTCGTATGTCGTGCCGCCGTTGCCGCAAATCAAGCCGCCGCCGACGAGATGGGCGCCACCGCCGGGCGGCAAGTCGAGCTCGGGCCCGCCGCATGGCGGCGACCGCGGCGAGTTGCCCGTCGCCGGCACCGGCGCGCGGGGCCGCGGCCACGAACCGCACCGCATCGCCCGCCGCGGTGACCTCCACGCGCGCCGCGCCGTCGGCGGCGCAGCGTTCCGCCAGCGCCGCGAACAGGGGCCGCCAGCCCTTCCAGGCCGGCGCCGTGACCGTCAGCGTCGGCGCACCGCGGACACGATAGCCGAGCCCGGCGAACACGCCGTCGAGCACGGTCGCCAGCTCCATCTCCATCTGGGTGTCGGGGGCGGGCCTGGCCAGCGGCCCCACCAGCTCGATCGCCCGTTCGAGCTCGCCGACGGCGCGGCGCATCTCGCTCGTCGCCACCGCCGCGTCCGGCGGCAGCCGGCCGAGCTCGCCGCTCGCCAGGAGCGTCGCCCAGCCCTTGAGCGCGTTCAGGGGCGTCCTGAGCGCATGGGTGAGCGCCGTCGTCGGCACGGCCCAGTCGCCGTCGCTCGCCGCCTCGTTGTGGCCACCGAGGTCCATCGCCCACTCCCGTCAGAGACCGCAGGGTCCCACATCCGCGTTGACGAAAGGTTACGCGACGACCGTCGAGGCGCCCCTGCGCCTCAGGCCTGGCGGCGGTAGTTCGGCGCCTCGCGGGTGATGCGGACGTCGTGGACGTGCCCCTCGAGAACCCCGGCCTGGGTGACCCGCAAAAAGCGGCATCCGCGCTGCATCGCGGCGATGTCGGGGTTGCCGGTGTAGCCGAGCGCCGCCTTGAGGCCGCCGACGAGCTGGTGGACGATGGTGGCGAGCGGGCCCTTGTAGGGGACCTGACCCTCGATGCCCTCGGGCACCAGCTTCAAGGGCTCGGAGACCTCCGCCTGGAAGTAGCGGTCGGCGGAGCCGCGCGCCATCGCCCCCAGCGAGCCCATGCCGCGATAGGCCTTGTAGGAGCGGCCCTCGTAGAGAAAGACCTCGCCCGGCGCTTCGTCGGTGCCGGCGAAGAGCGAGCCGAGCATGGCGACGTCGGCACCCGCCGCGATCGCCTTGGCGAGATCACCCGACGCCCGGATGCCGCCGTCGGCGATGATCGGCACCCCGGCCTGCCGGGCGCGCGCGGCGACGGCCATGACCGCGTGCAGCTGGGGCACGCCGACGCCGGCGACGACGCGGGTGGTGCAGATCGAGCCGGGCCCGATGCCCACCTTGACGCAGTCCGCCCCGGCCGCGATCAGCGCCGCGGCGCCGTCGGCGGTGGCGACGTTGCCGGCGACGATCTGGGTGGCGTTGTCGAGCCGGCGCAGCTCGGCGACCGTGTCGACCACGGACTGGGCGTGGCCGTGGGCGGTGTCGACGACGACGATGTCCGCGCCCGCCGCGATCACCGCCTCGGCGCGCTCGATTCCGGCGCGACCGACGCCGGTGGCCGCACCCACCCGCAACCGGCCGTGCCCGTCCTTGGCGGCGTCGGGATGGGCCTCGGCCTTCTCGATGTCCTTGACGGTGATCAGACCGACCAGGCGGTAGTCGTCGTCGACGACGAGGAGCTTCTCGATCCGGTTCTGGTGCAGGAGCTGGCGGCAGCGCTCGCGCGAGACCCCCTCGCGCACGGTGATCAGCCGCTCGTGCGTCATCAGCTCGCGCACCGGCTGGCGGACGTCGTCGGCGAAGCGCACGTCGCGGTTGGTGAGGATGCCGACGAGGCGGCCGCCGGCGGCGGTGACCGGCACGCCCGAGATGCCGTTGGCGCGCATCAGCGCGAGCGCGTCCTCCAGCCGGTCGTCGGGACCGATGGTGACGGGGTTCACCACCATCCCGGCCTCGAACTTCTTCACCTGGCGGACCTCGTCGGCCTGGGCCGCGATCGCGAGGTTCTTGTGGACGACGCCGAGGCCGCCCTGCTGCGCCATGGCGATGGCGAGCCGGCTTTCGGTGACGGTGTCCATCGCCGCGGAGACCAGCGGAATGCCGAGCTCGATCTCCCGGGTCAGCCGGGTGCGGGTGTCGGCCTCGGCGGGCGTCACGCGCGATTGCGCCGGCTCCAGCAGCACGTCGTCGAAGGTCAAGGCCTCGGTCAGGGGGACCGTGCCCGGCTGATGTGCGTCCATGGCGTGCCGCTCGCTCTCGCTCCACCGCTGGTCGCGACTTATAAAGCCCCGCGCCGGGTGGTCCAAGCGCCGGCCGCGCCCAATTCGGCGAGGCGGCCGGGCGCGCGCCCGAACCGGGGGGAAGCATGAACGACATCGACGCGCAGGTGGCACAGCACGGGAGGTTCGGCGTCGGTCAAGCGGTGCCGCGCAACGAGGACCCCAAGCTCGTGCGCGGGCGCGGCTGCTACACCGACGACCTCGCCCTCGCCGGTCAGGCCTACGCCCACATCGTCCGCTCGCCGGTGGCGGCGGCGACGGTCGAGGCGATCGACGCGACCGCCGCCCGCGCCGCCCCGGGCGTGCTCGCCGTCTACACCGTCTTCGACTTCATCGAGGCCGGCTACGGCGGTCAGCGCTGCAAGCTGGCGATGGTGAACCGCGACGGCTCGAAGATGCACGCCGAGCCGCGCCCCGCCTTCGCCACCCGAGAGATCCGCCATGTCGGCGAGCCGATGGCGGTGGTGGTCGCCACCACCCACGCCCAGGCGCGCGACGCCGCCGACCTCGTCGAGGTCGCGCTCGACGCCAAGCCCGCGGTCACCGATGCCGTGGCCGCGCTCGCCCCCGACGCGCCGCAGGTGAGCCCCGACTACCCGACCAATCTCTGCCTCGACTACGCTTTCGGCGACGCCGCGGCGGTCGAGCGCGCCTTCGCCGCGGCCGCCCACGTCACCGCGATCGACCTCGTCAACAACCGCCTCGCCTGCGCGCCTCTGGAGCCGCGCGCCGCGGTCGCCGAGTACGACGCCGCGCACGACCACTTCACCCTCCACGTCGGCTCGCAGGGTGTGTTCAACCTGAAGAACACCCTCGCCACCGACATCCTCAAGATCGACCCGGCCAAGCTCCGGGTGCTGACCTACGACGTCGGCGGCTCCTTCGGGATGAAGATCGCCTCCTATCCCGAATACGTCGCCATCCTCCACGCCGCCCGCGCCCTCGGCCGGCCCGTGCGCTGGCGCGACGAGCGCGCGGAGAGCTTTCTCTCCGACCACCAGGGCCGCGACAGCCGCTACCAGGCGAGGCTCGCGCTCGACGCCGAGGGCCACGTCACCGCCCTCGACGTCGACGTCGTCGGCAATCTCGGCGCCTATATGACCTTCGTCGGGCCGATGATCGTGAGCCTCGCCATCCGCAAGAACGCGCCCGGCCCCTACCGCCTGCCGCTCATGCACGTCCGCGCGCGCGCCGTGTTGACCCACACCGTGCCGGTCGGGCCCTATCGCGGCGCCGGGCGGCCCGAGGGCGTCTACCTGATGGAGCGGCTGTTGGAGCAGGCGGCGCGCGAGACCGGCCGCGATCCGCTCGAGCTGCGCCGCCGCAACCTGGTCCGCCCGGAGGAGATGCCGTTCACGGCCGCCTCGGGCCTCACCTACGATTCCGGCGACTTCCCGCGCCTCTTGGCGCGGGCGCTCGAGCTCGCGGACACCCCCGGCTTTGCGGCCCGCAAGCGCAGGAGCGAGGCCGCGGGCAAGCGCCGCGGGCGCGCGCTCTGCCCCTATCTCGAGGTCACCGCCGACAAGATGCCGGAGATGGGGGCGCTGCGCTTCGCGCCCGACGGCCGGGTCGCGATGGTCACCGGCACCTCGGACTACGGCCAGGGCCACTGGTCGACCTTCGCGCAGATCGTCCACGACCGCCTGGGCCTGCCCTTCGACAAGCTCGATCTGGTGCAAAAGGACAGCGACCGGCTGATCGCCGGCGGCGGCTCCGGCGGCTCGCGCTCGGTGATGAACTCCTCGCTGGCGCTTTTGGCCGCCGCCGACGAGGTCGAGACCAAGGCGCGGCAGTGGGCGGCGCACACCCTCGAAGCACCCGAAGCCGACCTGGTCCTCAAGGACGGCGCCTTCGAGGTGGTCGGCACCGACCGCCGGGTGACGCTCTTGGAGATCGCCAGGACCGCGCGCGAGAGCGGCCCGGTCGAGGGCTTGGCCGAGGACATCGACGCCGAGCTCACCGTCGAGGGTGCCCCCAGCGCCTACCCCAACGGCGTGCACTACTGCGAGCTCGAGGTCGACCCGGCGACGGGCGTGGTCGCCATCGACCGCTACGTCGCGGTCAACGACTTCGGCCGCATCGTCAACCCGATGCTCACCACGGGCCAGGTCCAGGGCGGCATCGTCCAGGGCATCGGCCAGGCGCTCTACGAGAACGTGGTCTACGACGACGCGGGCCAGCTGCTCTCCGGCTCCTTCATGGACTACACCCTGCCGCGCGCCGACGGCGTGCCGCCGATCCAGGTCGAGTTCATCGAGGTCCCGGCCACCACCAACCCCTTGGGCGTCAAGGGCTGCGGCGAAGCCGGCGCCACCGGCGCCCCGCCGACGGTGATGAACGCGCTGCTCGACGCCCTCGCCCCCTTCGGCGTGACGCATCTCGACATGCCGGCGACGCCGCAGGTGGTCTGGCAGGCGATCGAGGCCGCCCGCGGCGCGCAGGCGGCGGAGTAGCGGGGCGGAGGCGGCGGCCGGGCGGCGGCGCGGGAGGTGGGTGGCGCGCTCGGTCGTCGCCCGGTCGCGGCGTGCCCGCGCGGGAGCGCGCCGCTCCGACCGAACGCCGTCATAGGAATTTGCGCCTGAATCCTGTAGCGTGCCGGCGGTGGCCGCGCGGTCGCGGGCGGGGAGCGGGACGGTGGGCGAGGATTTGGAAAACCAACCCAGATCGCCGGTTTTCCGTGGCACCGCAAGGGCTTGGCGGCGGATGGCGGACACGCCCGCCGGCTCAGCGGGTGAGCGCGAGGAAGAGGCGGCGGGCGGCGCCCGGTGGGAGCACGACCCCGGCGGGGGCGACCGTGGCCAGCCAGTCGCGGACGTCGAACGGGCGCTCGCCCAGGCGCTGGGTCCACAAGGGGCCCTCCTCGCCCGCGCGCCCGGCCGGCACCCCCGCCGGGCCCTGGTGCACCAGCGCGAAGCGGCGGCGGCTCGCCGTGGCGATGGCGCGGGCGGCGATCACGCTCTGCTCGTCCGCCTCCCGGCAGAAGGCGACGACCGGGGCGGCGGCACCGCGCCCGGGGCCGGGCAAATGGAGGCTGCAGGCGGCCTCGGCGACGGCCGCCGACAGGCGTGGGTGGGAGAGGAGCAGGAGGTCGCGCCGGCCGAGCCGCTCGGGGTCGGGCCGGCCGGCGGCCGCCACCGAGCAGGTGATGCGCCCGCCGGCGAGCGCCGCGAGGCGGGCCTCGAGCGGCGCGCCGACGTCGTCGACCGCAAGCACCAGATGCCCCGCGTCTTCGCTCATGGTCCATCCGCTCCGACGGCGGGCGGTACCGGGCCCGTGCCGCGGCATCGCGCCGGCGACACGTCTTGGGCGACCCGGCGTCAGAGGACGCCCGTTCGCAGGCGAGATCAAGACGCCCGCCGCGGCCGGGCGCCGTGCCGGCCCGCCGGCGCGGTCGCGGCCACCGCAACCGCGCCGGCCGCGGAGCGTTGCGACACGGAAAGTCGAGCGAGGAGGTCGCCATGGCGGTCTGCGAGGTCTGCGGCAACGACTACGACAAGGCCTTCGAAGTGCGAAAGGACGGCGCCGCCCACGTCTTCGACAGCTTCGAGTGCGCGCTCCACGCCCTGGCCCCGACCTGCCGGCACTGCGGGGTCCGCATCGTCGGCCACGGCGTCGAGCACGACGGGCAGATCTTCTGCTGCGCCAGCTGCGCCGAGCGCGCCGGCGTGAAGGGCCTCACCGACCGCAACTGAGCTGGTACGGCCTCAGGCGAGCACGGCCTCGACCAGATAGGGGCCGGGCGTCGCCAGGCCCCGGGCGACGGCGTCGGCGAGGCGGCCTGCGTCGTCCACGCGCTCGCCCTCGACGCCGAGCGCGCGGGCGAGGCCGACCCAGTCGACGGTGGGCGCGGCGAGGTCCATCAGGTCGAGGGCGGTGCGGCCCGGATTGGCGCCGACCTTGGCGAGCTCGCCCTTGAGGATCTGATAGCCGCGGTTGGCGAGGACGACGGTGGTGACGTCGAGGCCCTCGCGCGCCTGCGTCCAGAGCGCCTGCGGGGTGTAGAGCCCCGAGCCGTCGGCCTGCAGCGCCAGCACCTTGCGCGCGGGCGCCCCGATCGCGGCGCCGGCGGCGAGCGGCGGGCCGAGGCCGATGGCCCCGCCGGTGAGGCTGAGCCAGCTGTGGCGCGGCGCCCCGGCGGTGGCCGGGTAGAGCTCGCGCCCGGCGGAGACGCTCTCGTCGACCACGATCGCGTCCAGGGGCAAGACCGCCGCCACCGCCTGCGCCAAGCTCTCGGGCGTCAGCGCGCCGGCGGTGGGCGCGCGCGGGCGCTCGGTCGCGACCGCCGGCGCGTCCGCCTCACCGACGCCCAAGCGCTCGGCCAGCCGGGCGATCGCATCGATGCCGCACTGCCCCGGCCGGGCCACCGCCTGCACCGCGCAGGTCTCGGGCAGGACGCGGCTCGGCTGGTCGGGATAGGCGAAGAACGCCACCGGCTCGGGCGTCTCCACCAGCACCGCGCGGCGAAACCGCGCAAGCACCGCGCGCGCCTGCTCCACCGGATAGGGGATGCGCGCCACCGGCGGCAGGCCGCCGCCGCGCTCGGTGCGGGGGTTGGCCGTGGGCGCCATCAGCGCCGCGCCGGTGCGAGCGGCGATCGCGCCGGCGCGCCTGAGCGTCGGCGGGTCGGCGAGCGTGCGAAAGCCCAAGACGAGCACGGCCGGCGCGCCGGCCACGAGCGCCTGCGCCGCCGCCTCCACCTGCGCGTCGCAGACCG
>JBKHCM010000103.1:0-12211 GCA_046541805.1 Alphaproteobacteria bacterium | reverse complement strand
GGGCGCGGCGGAGCGAGGAGGCGGGCTGAAGAAACGAACCGAAAGGGCCTTTTTTCCTTTTCACCGCAAGGGCTTGCGCGAAAATCGCCGGTTTCTCGGCCCTACCTGCCCCCGTGCTCGCCGATGATGGGCTTGGGCGGGCGGCCGGGGAGCAGGCCGCCGGGGCGGCTGGCGAGGATGACCTGCAGCAGCACGCCGATCAGCAGCACGCGCACGGCACCCGCTTGGGTCTGGAAGTCCGGCGGCAGGCGGGTGGTGAGCCATTCCGAGCCGGACCACACGCCCCAGATGACGAAGGCGCCGAGAATGGCGCCCTTGTTGTTGCCGGAGCCGCCGGCGATCAGCATGACCCAGACGATGAAGGTGGCGAAGATCGGATCGAACGCCTCGGGGCTGATGAAGCCGACGAAATGGGCGTAGTAGGCGCCGGCGAGACCCATGACCGCGGCGCCGAACACGAAGGCCTGGACGCGGAAGGCGAGCGTGTTCTTGCCCATCGCGCGGCAGGCCTCCTCGTTGTCGCGGATCGCCCGCAGCACCCGCCCCCAGGGCGAGCGATAGGCGCGCTCGTTGGCCCAGTACACCAGCGCCACGAGCGCGAGCGCGAACGCCAGGAGCTTGAGCGGCGCGAAGCCCGGCAGCTCGGCCAACGGGCGCGGGATGCCGGCGATGCCGCGGACGCCGTTGGTGAGCCACTCCTCGTTCTTCAAGACGAGCCGCACGATCTCGGCGATGCCGATCGAGGCGATGGCGAGGTAGTCCGAGCGCAGGTTCAGGGTGATCCAGCCCACCACGGCGGCGAGCAAGGCCGAGACCAGCATCGCCGCGAGAAAGCCCACCCAGAACGGCAGGCCGAAGCCGCCCAGATGGTTGGGGCTCTCGGGCGTGGTGAGGATGGCGCTGGTATACGCCCCGACGGCGAAGAAGGCGGCGACGCCGACGTTCAGCATGCCCGTATAGCCCCACTGCACGTTGAGGCCGAGCGCCAGCATGGCGTAGATCGACGCGAAGGTCAGAAAGAAGATCGCGTAGACGAGCCCGCCTTCCATTCAAAAGCTCCTGCCGGCGAAGAGCCCCGTCGGGCGGAAGATCAGCATGACCACGAGGATCGCGAACGCCACCACGGTGGTGTATTCGGCGGGCAGCACCAGGTTCGAGAGCTCGGTGACCATGCCGATGATGTAGCCGCCGAGGATGGCGCCGTAGGGCTTGCCGATGCCGCCGAGGATGGCGGCGGCGAAGATCGGCAGCAGCTGGAACCACCCCATCTCCGGCCGCAACTGGGTGTCGATGGCGAGGAACACGCCGGCGGCGCCGGCGAGCGCGCCGCCGGTGATCCAGGTCCACACGACCACCCGCTCGGTGTCGATCCCGGAGAGCTGGGCGAGCGTCGGGTTGTCGGCCATCGCCCGCATCGCCTTGCCCGCCTTGGTCCGCGACAAAAAGAGGTGGACGACGATCACGAGCGCGATCGCGCCGGCGATGATGCCGAGCTGGTGGTTCTGGTAGCGCAGCCCCATGAAGCGCTCGGCCAGCTGGATGCCGGTGTCGTAGGCCATGACCTCCGGGCCCCAGATCAGCTGGATCAAGGAGCGCAGGATCAGCGCCATCCCGAAGGACGAAATCAACAACAGAACCGGTGGACCGGCGCGGAATCTTCGATAGATCGTCCGGTCGATCAGCACCGCGACGGCGGCCGCGGCCACCACGGCGAGCGGAAAGGCGAGCCAGAACGGCAGGGCGAGCTGGACGTAGACCAAAAAGGCGACGTAGGCGCCGACGGCCATCAGGTCGCCGTGGGAGAAGTTGGCGAAGCCGAGGATGCCGAAGGTGAGCGAGACCCCGATCGCCCCGAGCGCGAAGATCGAGCCGAGGACGAGGCCGTAGAAGAGGAGCTGGATGATCTCCATGACCGCCTCCCCTCAGCCGCCCAAGAACATCTGGGCGACCTCGCGGTCGGCGAGGAGCTCGCGGCCGGCGCCCTGGTAGCGGTTTTGCCCGGTCGCCAGCACATAGCCGCGATCGGCGACGGCGAGCGCCTGCTTGGCGTTCTGCTCGACCATCAAGATGGCGACGCCGAAGTCGCGCACGGCGCGCACGATGTCGAAGATCTGGCCGATGAACCTGGGCGAGAGCCCCGCCGTGGGCTCGTCGAGGAGGAGGAGCTTCGGGTCCAGCATCAAGGCGCGGCCCATGGCCACCATCTGGCGCTGACCGCCGGAGAGCGTCCCGGCGGGCTGCCTTTTGCGTTCGGCCAGGGGCGGGAACAGCTCGAACACCTTGCGCTTGGGCGCGGCGAGATCGCCCTTGCGCAAAAAGCCGCCCATCTCGAGATTCTCCTCGACGGTGAGCGTCGGAAAGACGTTCTCGGTCTGCGGCACCATGCAGATGCCGCGCTTGACGATGTCGACGGTGCGCAGGCCCTTGAGGTCGGCGCCGTCGAACCAGACATGGCCGTCGCGCACCTGCACCAGGCCGAACACGGCCTTCATCGCGGTCGACTTGCCCGCACCGTTGGGGCCCACGATGGCGACGATCTCATCGGCGCCGACCTCGAGCGAGACGGCGTGGAGGATGTCGGCCTCGCCGTAGCCGCCGGTCACCCGATCGAGGGTCAAAAGGCTCATGCCGCGCTCTCGGTCGAGGCGCCGAGATAGGCGTCGAGCACCTCGGGATTGGCGCGGATCTCGGCCATCGTGCCCTCGGTCAGCACGCGGCCTTCGGCCATGACGACGACGGGATCGCAGAGCAAGGCGATCAGGTCCATGTCGTGCTCGATGATGCAGAAGGTGTAGCCGCGCTCCTCGTTGAGGGTGCGGATCGAGCGCGCGATGTCGGCCAAAAGCGTCTTGTTCACACCCGCGCCCGGCTCGTCCAGGAGCACCAGACGGGCGTCGGTCATCATCGTGCGGCCGAGCTCCAAGAGCTTCTTCTGCCCGCCCGAGAGATGGCCCGCGAGGATGTCGCGAACGTGATGCATGTTGAGGAATTCGAGCACCTCCTCGGCACGCTCGCGCAGGCGGCGCTCCTGGCCGCGGATACGCCCCCAGCGCAGCCAGGCGTTCCACAGGGTCTCGCCGACCTGCCCCTCCGGCACCAGTAGCAGGTTCTCGAGACAGGTCATGCGGTGGAACTCGTGCGGGATCTGGAAGGTGCGCACGAGGCCGCGCTCGAAGAGTTGGTGCGCCGGCAGGCCGGTGACGTCGTCGCCGTCGAGCAGGATCCGCCCCGCGCTCGGCGCGAAGGTGCCCGCGACCATGTTGAAGAGTGTGGTCTTGCCGGCGCCGTTCGGCCCGATGAGACCGGTGATGGAGCCTTCGCGAATCCCGAAGCTGCAGTCGTCGACGGCGGTGATGCCGCCGAAGCGCTTGGTGACGCGCTCGATGCTCAACAAGGGCGGTGCGGGGTTCAAGGCCTCGGTCCCCCACGGGCTGACGACAACGGGTGTGGATCAGCCGCGGTGTGTGCCCGAGCCCGGTCCTCGAGGCAAGCGTCAGACGAAAAAGCCGCTTCGGTCCGGCCGCCGCGGTCGACCCCGGCGAGGTTGAAGCCGCCGCTTGGCGAGCCGAATGAGAGCCTCCTCGGCGACGTCGACGGGGGCGTGAACGACGGCTTCGGCGCCGCTCACCGGATCGAGCACCGCCACCCGGCGCCAGGTGCCGACGCGGGTGATCTCGACGAGCCATCCGTGCGTACCATCGTTCATGGCGGGCGCTTAACGAACGCGCTTCCTTGAAGCGGACTCGCGCGCCGTCATACTCTAACGGATGTGAATCTTCGGTGAGTCGTCTCATGTCGCGATCGGGCCGGGTTGTGGCCGTCCTCGTCCTGCTGCTCGTGATGGCGGCGCCGGCACCGGCGCAGGACGAAGAGCCGGCGGGCGTCAGGGTCGACGCGGTCAAGACCCAGCCCTTCGCGCAGACCGTGCCGGTTCTGGGCCGCCTCGTCGCCGCCCAGCGCGGCGAGGTGGCGGCGCGTGTCGCCGCCGCGGTCGAAGCCCTGGAGGTGCAGGTGGGCGACCGCGTCGCGGCGGGCGACGTCATCGCCGTGCTCGACCGGGCTCGGCTTGAAGCCCGCGCCGAGCTCGCCCGCGCCCGGGTGGGCGCCGCCGAGGCCCAGATCGCGGCCGACCGCGCCGAGCTCAGCCTGCTCGACCAAGAACGCCGCCGGCTCTTGCGCCTGCAGGAGTCGGCGGCGTTCTCGCCCGCCCAGCTCGCGGACAAGAGCCAGGAGATCGAAGCCGCCGCCGCGCGCATCGGCCGCGCCGAAGCGCAGCGGGAGGAGGCCCGCGCCGACCTCGCGCTCGCCACAGCGGACCTCGAGGACGCGACGGTGCGCGCCCCCTATCCGGGGGTGGTGACCGAGCGCTATGTCAGCGCCGGCGACTATGTGAGCCCCGGTGAGCCGATCGTCGCCCTCTTGGACGACGACAGCCTCGAAATCGAGGCGGACGTGCCCTCGGCGCGCGCCCGCCACCTCGAGGCGAGCGGCGAGGTGGCGGTGCGCTTCGATGGCGGTTCGGCCTCGACGGCGCGTGTGCGCGCCATCGTGCCGGACGAGAACCCGCTTACCCGCACGGTGGCCGTACGCTTCGCCCTCGACCCCCGGCGCGAGGCGATGCTGCTCGCCAGCGGACAGTCGGTGACCCTCGAGATCGCCGCGGGCGAGGCTCGCGAGGTGGTGACCGTCGCCAAGGACGCGGTGTTGCGGCGGCCCGACGGCGATATCGTGTACGTCGCGGCGGACGGCACCGCGCGACCCCGACCGGTCACGCTCGGCGAGGCGGTGGACGGCCGCTTCGTCGTCCGGGAGGGCCTCGCGCCGGGCGAGCTCGTCGTCGTGCGCGGCAACGAGCGCCTGCGGCCCGGCCAGGCGATCGACTACGAGACGCCCGAGACGGCGGCCCGGCCCGCCGCCGACGCCAGCGCCTCCTGAGCCGGCGCGCACCGCCTTGGACCTCATCCGCGGCGCCATCGAACGTCCGACCGCCGTCATCGCCGCGGTGCTGATGGCGGTGCTCTTCGGCGCGGTCTCCCTCGCCACCATCCCGATCCAGCTCACCCCCGACGTCGACAAACCGGTCATCACCATCGAGACGCCGTGGTTCGGCGCCGCCCCCGCCGAGGTCGAGCGCGAGATCTTGAACCGCCAGGAGGAGGTGCTGGCCGGACTCGACGGCCTCGAGACGATCACCGGCACCGCCGAGGACGGACAGGCCGAGATCGAGCTCGAATTCGCCGTCGGCACCGACATGGACCGCGCGCTGCTCTTGGTCGCGAACCGGCTCGACCGGGTCGGCGACTATCCCGAGGAGGCCGAGGAGCCGGAGCTCTCGACCGCCGGCGGCGAGGACCAGCCGATCGCCTGGTTCACGATCAGCCGCGCGCCGGGCAACGAGCGGCCGATCCACACCTACGGCGACTTCGCCGAGGACGTCATCAAGGACCGGCTCGAGCGTGTGCCGGGGGTCGGGCGGGTCGACGTCTTCGGCGGCAGCGAGCGCGAGATGCAGGTGACGATCCTGCCGCAGGAGCTCGCCCGCTACGGCCTCACCGTGCCGGAGGTGGCGGATGCGCTCAGGGCCGAGAGCGTCTCGATGAGCGCCGGTGACGTCGACGAGGGCAAGCGCCGCTACGTTGTCCGCACCGAAGGCGAGTTCGCGAGCCCCGACCAGGTCCGCGACGTCGTGCTGCGGACGTTGCGCGACCCGGAAACCGGCCGGCTCGCGCGCGTCACCTTGGGCGACGTCGCCGAGGTCGGGTTCGGCCACAAGGCGCCGACCTCGACCATCCGTGTGCTGGGCGAGCCGGCGATGGCGGCGCGCGCCATCCGCCAGACCGGGGCCAACGTCATCGAGACGATGGCGGGCATCCGCGCGGCGTTGGATGAGCTGCGCGCCGGGCCCCTGCCGGAGGCCGGGCTGGAGATCGACCAGCGCTACGACGAGACCATCTACATCGACAGCGCCATCCAGCTGGTGCTCTCCAACATCTACGTCGGCGGCACGCTGGCGGCGGCGATCCTGCTCTTGTTCCTGAGGAGCTTCGGGGCGACGCTCATCGTCTCGGTGGCGATCCCGGTCTCGGTCGTCGCCAGCTTCGTCGCGATGGCGGCGATGGGGCGGTCGATCAACGTCATCTCGCTCGCCGGCCTCGCCTTCGCCGTCGGCATGGTGGTCGACGCCGCCATCGTCGTCTTGGAGAACATCTACCGCCTGCGCGAGAAGGGGTTGTCGCGCCGCGAGGCGGCCTATCAGGGGGCGAGGCAGGTCTGGGGTGCCGTCTTCGTCTCGGCGCTCACCACGGTGATGGTCTTCGTCCCCATCCTCACGATGCAGCTCGAGGTCGGCCAGCTCTTCCGCGACATCGCGGTGGCGATCTCGGTCGCGGTGCTGCTCTCGCTCTTGGTGGCGATCACGCTGATCCCGGCGATGGGGGCGCGCCTCTTGGGCCGCGCCGACGGCTCGCACGGCCGCGTGCAGATCCCGGGCGTCGACCATGCGGCGCTGGCGTTCCGCGCGGCGGTGCTGGGCTTCACCCGCAGCATCATTCGCTATCGCGTGCTGGCGCTGCTCTTCGCCCTGAGCGTGGCGACGACCGCCGGCACGCTGGCCTATCTGGCGATGCCAAAGCTCGGCTATCTGCCGTCGGGCAACCGCAACCTGGTCTTCGGCATCGTCTTGCCGCCGCCGGGCTACAATCTCGAGACGATGACCTCGATCGCCGAGACGGTCGAGAGCGCGACGCGACCCCTGTGGGCGAGCGAGACCGGTTCCGAAAGTGCCGCGGACGAACCGCCCAAGATCCGGCACTTCTTCTTCGTCGCCTTTCGCGGCAACGCCTTCATCGGCGCCTCGTCGGTCGACGAGCAGCGCGCCGGCGAGCTCATCGGCCCGCTTTCGGGCCCGATCTTCGCCGAGCCCGGCACCTTCGGCTTCGTCCGCCAGCCGTCGCTCTTCGGCCGTGGCTTCGGCGGCGGCAACTCGATCGACGTCGACGTCAGCGGCGCGGACCTGGAGGAGATCTTGGAGGTAGCGCTGAGGGCCACCTCCAAGATCAACGGCGTGCTGCCGCGCGCGGAGGGCCACCAGATCCGCCCGATCCCCGGCCTCGAGCTCGGCGCGCCCGAGGTCCGGCTGGTCCCCGACCGGGTGCGCCTGGCCGACGCCGGGGTTACGACGCGCGACTTCGGCATGACCGTCGACGCCTTCAACGACGGGCTCCGGGTCACCGAGATCACCGTCGATGGCGAGCGCATCGACCTCACGTTGATGGGTCCCGAGACCGCAGCGATGCGAACCCAGGGCATCGGCGCGCTCCCGATCGTCACCCGCGACGGCCTCATCCTGCCGGCGGAGGAGCTGGCGACCGTCGACGTCACCGCCGGGCCGACCGAAATCCGCCACCTCGAGCGCGGGCGTACGGTGACGGTGCAGGTGAGCCTCGCCGACGATCTGCCGCTCGAGCAGGCTATGGACCTGCTCGAGGCCGACGTCATCGCGCCCCTGCGCGCCGAGGGACTGCCGCCGGACGTCGACATCCAGCTTTCCGGCACCGCCGACCAACTCGAACGCACCTTCGCCGAGCTCAGAATCGACCTCTTGATGGCGCTGGTCATCGTCTATCTGGTGATGGCGGTGCTGTTCGAGAGCTTTCTCTACCCGCTGATCATTTTGGTGACGGTACCGGTCGCCGCCGCGGGCGGCATCGGCGGCCTCGCCGTCTTGAACCTGTACCTCGGGGCGATGCAGCCGCCGGGTTTTCAGCCCTTGGACATGCTGACGATGCTCGGCTTCGTCATCCTCATCGGCATCGTCGTCAACAACGCCATCCTGCTCGTGGACCAGACCCTCTACCACATCCGCCAGGAGGGCATGACCAAGGGCGACGCCATCATGGAGGCGACCGACAACCGCCTGAGGCCCATCTTCATGTCCACGATCACGAGCCTCGTCGGCATGCTGCCGCTGGTGCTCTTTCCTGGTCCCGGCTCGGAGCTCTACCGCGGTCTCGGCTCGGTGGTGATCGGCGGGCTGTCGCTGAGCGCGGTGCTGACGCTTCTTCTCCTGCCGCCGCTGTTGTCGGTGTTCGTCGTCGAGGGTGGGCGCGCGCGGCGCCGGGAGAGCGCCGCGGCGCCGACGCCGCTGCCCGCCGAATAGGCCGGTGGTGGCGGCGCTCGTCGCCCGCTTTCGCGCCCTCCGGCGCGATCCGTCGCGGGCGGTGCTCGAGGGCTTTCACGCCCTCAAGCACGCGCTGCGGTTCGGCGCCGAGATCGAGACCGCGCTCAGTCCCGATCCGCCGGCGGTCACCGCGCTCGCCGCCGAGCTCGCGCCGGACATCGCGACACCGCTGGCGGCCGCGGTGACGCGGTGCGAGCGATCGCTGTTCGATCAGCTGGCACCGACACCGCCGGAGACCGGCGTCCTCGCCATCGCCGCGCGGCCGATCTGGGGCGCCGCGGCAGGGCGCGCCGATCGCCCGCTCGTCGTCCTGGACGCGCCGCGCGATCTCGGCAATGTCGGTGCCGCCGTGCGGGTCGCGGCCGCGGCCGACGCCGCCGGGGTGCTGGTGGTCGGCGCGGCCGACCCCTGGCACCCGACCGCCGTGCGCGGCGCGGCCGGGCTGCAGTTCGCCCTGCCCTGCCGGCGGGTCGACGGCGTGACCGATATCGCGCGCCCGTTGATCGGCTTCGACGCGGCGGGGGAGCCCGCGGCGGACGTCGCTGCCGGCGGCGCCTTCGTCTTCGGCAGCGAGCGCTACGGGCTGACGCCGCCCACCCGCGCCGCCGTCGACCGCCTCGTCGCGCTGCCGATGCGCGCCGGCGTCTCCAGCCTCAACCTTGCGACGGCGGTCGCGGCTGCGCTCTACAGCCTCGCACCACCCCTTACTCCGTCGCGCGACGCATGACGAAGCCCACGCCATCGCCCTCATCGGGCGTCAGCCGCAGCCGATCCTCCTCGAAGGTACCGACGAGGGTCGCCGCCTCCGCCGCGTCGACCGCCGGCTCCAGCACGATGGTGTCGCCCTCGCGCGACCAGTTGCTCGTCTGCGGGCGGCCCTCGGCGGGCTCGAGCGTGACGGTGCCGTCGGCCTCGAAGGTGGCGCTGGAGCCGGCCATGCGCTCCACCGTCGCCTCGACGGCCTGGTCGACGAACGCTTCCGCCTGCTCCTGCTCCTCGGCCGGCACCTCGGCGATCGCGGCCGTGTAGAAACCCTCGACCTGGGCCCGGAACGCCGCCTCGTCGAGCACCCAGCGGCCGAGGACGCGGTCGTCCGCGGCGGTCGGGCCGGCGATGCCGACGGCGACGGGGAGGGCGAGCAGCAGTTGGCGCATGATCAGGCCTGATGGTCGGAGATGACAGGATAGGCGAAGGTCTCGGGCGGACCGGTCACGTGCTCCTTCACGACGTCGTGAAACGCCTTCGACTTCTGCGTCTCGTAAGAGCGCTCGGCGCTCTCCGAGTCCCAGATCGAGATCGTGACCACCGAGTTGGACATCGGATCGCCGGTGACGATGAGCCGCTGGAAGCCGTTGGCGCCCTTCATGGCGTCGAGGCCTTCGTGCTCGAGCCTCTCGACGAAATGATCCCATTCACCGAGCTGCGTGGTCCAGTGGCGGACGCGGATGAACATCTTTTTCCTCCGTCATGGGTGGCGCCCCCCGTCCCTTTGGTAACCGCGAGTCCTTCGCTCGTCTTGCCGTCACGCGTGGATCGGCTTGCCGGTGACCGCCAGCGCCGCCTCCTTGACCGCCTCCTCGAGCGTGGGGTGGGGATGGCAGGTGCGCGCGACGTCCTCCGAGCTGGCGCCGAATTCCATGGCGAGCGCGATCTCGGCGATCATCGTGCCGGCCTCGGCGCCGATGATGTGACAGCCCAGCACACGGTCGGTCTCTCGATCGGCGAGGACCTTCACGAAGCCGTCGGTCTTGCCGACCGACTTGGCGCGGCTGTTGGCCTGGAAGGGGAACTTGCCGACCTTGTAGTCGATGCCGGCCTCCTTGAGCTGCTCCTCGCTCTTGCCGACATAGGCGACCTCGGGAGCGGTGTAGACCACGCCCGGGATCGCGTCGTAGTCGATGTGCGGCTTTTGCCCCGCGAGCATCTCGACGCAGGCGATGCCCTCCTCCTCGGCCTTGTGCGCGAGCATCGGGCCCGCGATCACGTCGCCGATGGCGTAGATGCCCTCCGCTGCCTTGAATTGCTCGTCGACCGGAATCCGCCCATTGTTGTCGAGCTGGATGCCGACGCTCTCGAGGCCGAGATCGTCGGTGTAGGGCCGCCGGCCGATGGCGACGAGGACGACGTCGAAATCCAGCGTCTCGGCCTCGCCGCCGGCGGCGGGCTCCATCGTCACGCGGCAACCGCCGTCGGCCCGTTCGACGCGGGTGACCTTCGTGCCGAGCTTGAAGGTGAAGCCCTGGCGCTTGAGGACGCGCTGGAATTGCTGGGCGACCTCGCCGTCAATCCCGGGCGTGATGCGGTCGAGGAACTCGACGCAGGTCACCTCGGCACCGAGGCGGCGCCAGACCGTGCCCATCTCGAGCCCGATATAGCCGCCGCCGACGACGAGCAGGCGCTTGGGCACCTCCTCGAGGGCCAACGCGCCGGTGGAGGACACCACCCGCGCCTCGTCGATCGGCGCGCCCGGCAGCGGCATCACCTCGGAGCCGGTGGCGACGATGACGTGGGTGGCCTCGAGGTCCTGGGAGCCGCCATCGGCGAGCTCGACCTGGATCTTGCCCGTGCCGGCGAGCCGGCCGTGTCCCTTGACGTAGGTCACCTGGTTCTTCTTGAACAGAAACTCGATGCCCTGGGTCAGTTCTTTGACGACCTTGTCCTTGTGGCCGAGCATGGCGGCGAGGTCGAGCTCGACGCCTCGTACCTTCACGCCGTGCGTCGCTAGGCCGTTCATGGCTTCCTCGAAAAGCTCCGAGGAGTGCAACAGCGCCTTCGATGGAATGCAGCCGACGTTGAGGCAGGTGCCGCCGAGCGCGCCGCGCTTCTCGACGCAGGCGGTCTTGAAGCCCAGCTGCGCCGCCTTGATCGCCGCGACGTAGCCGCCCGGGCCGCCACCGATCACCACCACGTCGAATTTGTCCGCCATCCGTCCTTCCCGTTGCGTCGCGGGCGCCGCCTCGAGCGGACCCGCTGCGAAGCCCAGGGGCCCTTCACCGCGGCCCGGGCGCTCCCTCGTCGTCGTTCGCAGCGCCGGCGCGGTGCCGCGCAGCCGGCGAAACCAGTCGGCCAGTCCCATCCGCGCCTCAGGCGTCGAGCAGCATCCGCTCGGGATCCTCGATGCATTCCTTGACGCGGACGAGGAAGCTCACCGCCTCGCGGCCGTCGATGATCCGGTGGTCGTAAGAGAGCGCCAGGTACATCATCGGCCGCGCCTCGATGCGGCCGTCCTCCATGACCATCGGACGCTGCATCGTCTTGTGCATGCCGAGGATGCCCACCTGCGGCGGGTTGAGAATGGGCGTCGACATCATCGAGCCGAAGACGCCGCCGTTGGAGATCGAGAAGGTCCCGCCCATCAGGTCCTCCATCGCGAGCTTGCCGTCGCGCGCCTTCTGGCCAAGCTCGTTGATCGTGCGCTCGATCGTGGCGAAGCTCATCTGGTCGGCGCCGCGCACCACCGGCACGACGAGACCGCTCTCGGTCGAGACGGCGACGCCGATGTCGTAGTAGTGCTTGTAGACGATCTCGTCGCCGTCGATCTCGGCGTTGACCGCCGGATAGGCCTTCAAGGCCTCGATCGCCGCCTTCACGAAGAAGCTCATGAAGCCGAGCTTGAGGCCGTGCTTCTTGACGAAGGCGTCCTGGTGGCGCTGGCGCAGCTCCATGATCGCCGACATGTCGACCTCGTTGAAGGTCGTGAGCATGGCGGCGGTGTTCTGGGCCTCCTTCAAGCGCTCGGCGATGCGCTTCCTGAGCCGGGTCATCTTCACCCGCTCCTCGCCACCGCGGCCGGGCGCGGGCGGCGGCGGGACCGCCGGCTCGCGCGCCGGGGCCGGGGCTTGCTTGTCCGCCGGGGCTTGTTCGCTCGCCGGCCGACCGCCCCGCGCGCTCGCAACGTCGGCCTTGGTGACGTTGCCCTTGGGTCCGGTGCCCTCGACGCCGGCGAGATCGACGCCGCTTTCCCGTGCGGCCTTGCGCGCCGCCGGCCCGGCGCCGCGCGGCGCCTCGTCCGCGCCGGCCGGCGCCTCGTGC
>JBKHCM010000102.1:0-12344 GCA_046541805.1 Alphaproteobacteria bacterium | reverse complement strand
CAGCGCGCGCCGCGGCGGCAAGCCCCGCCGCCGCCGGCCGGCGACCGTGGCCGCGCCGACGTCGCCCCCGCCACCGCGGAGATCGCGGTCCGGGGCGTCGAGCCGATCGTCGAGCGTCTTGGCGCGCTTGGTGCCGCTCAGCGTGTTGATCATCGCCTCGCTGCTGGCCACCCTTCTGGTCTTTTCGCCGTCGAGCGTGCGTCAGCGCATCGCCGACGCCGTCGCGCCGCCGGCGCCGCCCGAGCGGACGACGCCGACGCCGGTGCCGGCACCAGTGCCGGGCGCGCCGGAGAGTTAGTGTCCCGCCGGTTGGTTTAAGAGGGCGCGCGGTGCAGCGAGCCGGCGCGGATCAGGTGCAGCTCGATGGAGAGCGCGCCCATCTCGGCGCGGTGCTCGATGCGGCCGAACAACCGGTCGTAGGTCGGGTCGCCCTCGACGACGACCGGCGCCCCCTCGGCCCCGGCGCGATCCACCAGGAGGTTGACCAGCCAGCGCCGGAGCAGCGGATGGCCCCGCTCGCCGTCCTCGGGGCCGAGGTCGAAGGCTTCGTCGGGGATCTCCACGACGGCCTCGACATGGTCGAGGACGTCGCCGCGCAACGCCTCGAGGTAATGCAGCAGCTCGGCGGCGTCGCCGTAGCGTGTACGCAGCGGCTCGAAGAGATGATCCAGCGCGTAGTCGGCGGTGGCACGGGCGAGCTCGCGATGCGGGCCCTGAGCTCGCTCACCCACGGCGGGAACTGGCGCACCGTCGCCTGCAGGTCGCGCTCGGGCGCCTGGATGGCCTCGACGAAGGCACGGCGTTCCGCCTCGGGGAGCTGGTTGAACTCGTCCGGGGGGATCACCTCGCCGTCGCGCGCCGGCATGAAGGTGAAGCCCATGGGCGTGCCCAAGAGCACGATCGAGCGCGCGCGGGCCCTGGCCTCGACCTCGCCGATCGCCGTCTCCTGACGGTCCTTGAGCTCCTGCTCCAGCAGCTCGCGCTGGGCGCGGTGCTCCTCGTTTTCGAAGGCGGCGGCGAGCGACGCCTTGAGCTCGCGCGCGACGCTCGCCAGATCGTCGCGCAGCTGGCGGCGGCGGCCCCGGGCGCGCTTCAAGAGCCGGGGCCGGCGCGCCTCGGCGAAGTTGGTGACGTAGCAGAGGTCGCCCGGCGCCCCACCTCCAGCCGCCGCCCGGCGCAGCTGGCCGAGCACGACCTCGCGCTTGCCCAGGGGTTCCGGGCCTATGGCGTAGACGTTGTAGCCCGGCTCGCGCAGCGACAGCGCGAAGGCGAGGGCGTCCAGGGCACGGTCCTGTCCGAGCGGGCGGGGGCGGCCGTCTCCGCGGCTTCGAACGCACCCGGCAGGCAGCGCCAGGCGAGCGCGTCCACGGGCAAGGGATCGGACGGTGGCATCGCGGTCGGCACTCCCCCGCATCGGCCACATGGCATACGTCGACCAGAGGCGGTGGCCGGCCAACCCCTGTCAAGTCGACCGGACGCGCCCTGCCGCGGGCCTTCGACCTTTGACCCGCGTCATGGCGCCGCCGCCCGGGCGGGCGTACCTATCACGAAAACCGTATCCCGGAGGACGGAGCATGCAG
The DNA here is from genome assembly GCA_046541805.1 of Alphaproteobacteria bacterium. Taxonomy (GTDB): domain Bacteria; phylum Pseudomonadota; class Alphaproteobacteria; order Geminicoccales; family Geminicoccaceae; genus JAAAPF01. Next base: position 10,764 of record JBKHCM010000102.1, on the reverse strand, counting down.
GTCGCCGACGTCATGACCCGCAAGGTCGAGACCGTCTCGCCGTCCACGCCGGTCAAGGACATCGTCGCGAAGCTCATCCAGCACCGGATCAGCGCGGTCCCGGTGGTCGACGATCAGGGGCTCCTGGTCGGCATCGTGAGCGAGGCCGATCTCCTGCACCGTAAGGAAAGCGGCACCGAGATCCGCCGGCCGTGGTGGCTGGATCTCTTCTCCGACCCCGACGCCCGCGCCGAGGCCTTCTTGAAGGCGCACGGCCGCACCGCCGAGGAGGTCATGACCCGCGCGCTCGAGGTCGTCGACGAGGATACGCCCCTCGACGTCGCCGCCAAGCTCATGGACGAGCGCCATGTCCGCCGGCTGCCGGTGGTGAAGGAGGGTCGGGTCGTCGGCATCGTCGCCCGCGCCGATCTCATCCGCTCGCTCGCCCAGAGCCAGGCGAGGCCCGAGGCCGCCAGCGCCGACGACCTCCAAATCAAGGACGAGATCGAAAAGAACGCCAAGACGGCCGGGCTCACCGCCACCGGCATGGTGACCGTCGTCGTCCACGACGGCGTCGTCCATCTCTGGGGCGTCGCGGAAACGGCGAAGGAACGCAAGGCGCTCGAGGTCGCCGCCACGGAGGTGCCCGGCGTGCGCCGGGTCGACAATCGCTTGGCGGTGCGCGAGGCCTATCCCGAGGCCTTTTGAGGTGCCGCCGCGCGTCTTCGCGCTCGAGCCGGGCCGCGGCTTCGCCGATCGCGTCGCCGCGGCGCTGGGCGTCGATCGCGATCCGCTCGAAGAGCGCGTCTTCGAGGACGGCGAGGTCAAGATCCGCGCCCTCGCCACCGTCCGCGCCGCCGAGTGCGTCGTCGTCCAGAGCCTCGACGGCGGGGCGGCGGGCGACGTCCACGGCCGCCTGATGCGCGTGCTCTTTCTGATCGGCGCGTTGAAGGACGCCGGCGCCCGGCGAGTCGTCGGCGTCTTTCCCTACCTCGCCTACGCCAGGAAGGACCGCCGCACCAAGCCGCAGGATCCGTTGAGCCTGCGCTACCTGGCACAGATGCTGGAAGCGGTCGGGCTCGACGCCGTCATGGCCTTGGAGGTCCACGACCTTGCGGCCTTCGAGAACGCCTTTCGGATCCCCGCCATCCCGCTCGACACCCGCCGCCTCTTTTTGGAGCGCGCCCGCGCGCTCGTCGGCGGGCGGCCGCTGGTCGTCGTCTCGCCCGATCCGGGCGGCATCAAGCGCGCCCAGCTCTTCGCCGAGATGCTGGCGGCGCAAGGGGTGGTGAGCCGCGGCCTCGCCGTGATCGAAAAGCGGCGCAGCGGCGGGGCCGTCAGCGGCGAGATGGTCGTGGGCGAGGTCGAGGCCGCGACCCCTTTCGTCGTCGACGACCTGACCAGCTCCGGCGGCACCCTCGTCCGCGCGGCCAAGGCGCTGGTCGCGGCCGGCGCCCACACACCGCTGGTGGCCGTCGCCCACGGCGCCTTCGACGCCGAGGCCAAGGACCGGCTGGCCCACGCCCCGATCGAGCGCCTCTTGATCACCGACAGCATCGACCCGCCGCGGCTCACCGCCGACGATCTGCCGGCGCTCGAGCGCGTCGGCTGCGCCGAGCTCGTCGCCGAAGCGATCCGCCGCGTCCTCGCCGGCGGCTCGATCGCCGCGCTCTTGGGCGACTGAGCCGACACTCTCAGCCGAGCGCTACCGTCCGCGTCTCGCCCGGGGCGAGCTCGATCGCGCGCTCGCCGACCCGGACCGTGCAGGGGTCCCCCTCGGCGAGGCCGAGGGTGACCCGCGGCGGCTCGCGATGAGCCTCGACCGTAAGCCGCCGCCCGCGCCAGAGCAGGCCGAAGGCGAGCCGGTTCCAGGCGTCCGGCAGGTGGGGGTTCAGCGCGACCCCATGCGCGTCGATCTCGAGCCCGCCCATACCGAAGACGGCCGCCTGCCAAAGCGCGCCCTGGGCGGCGATGCGGATGCCGCCCGCACTCGCCGCCAGCGTTTCGGAGAGGTCGGTGGCGGCGGTGGCGTGGAAATAGGCGTGGGCCATGGCGACATCGCCGAGCCGGCCCGCCACCACCGCGTGCAGGCCGCGGCTCAACGAGCTGCCATGGCCGCAGCGCGGCTCGTAATAGGCGAAGTTGGCGGCGTGCACCCGCGCGTCGAACCGCTCGGGCAAGAGCGCCAGGAGGGCCACGACGTCGGCCTGCTTGAGGACCTGCGACGCCTGGGTGCGCTCGCGCCCCAAGATCACGTCCGCCGGCGCGTCGCGCCCGGCGAACTCGGCCGCAGGCACGTCCTCGAGGCCGAAATAGCCCTGGAACTGCTCGAACAGGCCGCTCTCGGCGTCGAAGCCGGTGACCAGCCCCGCCTCCACGGCGTGCCAGTGGGCGAGCTCGTCCCGACCCAGCTCGAGGGTCTCCTCCAGCCGCCGCCAGACCACGGGGTGATCGGCGGCGAGCCAGGCGGCGGCCTCGCGCCCGCGGGCGAGGTTCCAGGCCGCCATGACGTTGGTGTAGGCGTTGTCGTCGACGGTCTCGTGGTACTCGTCGGGACCGATGACCCGGCGGATGTGGTAGCGTCCGTCGTCCTCCAGGGCCGCCCGGCTCGCCCAAAAGCGCGCGGTCTCCAACAGGATCTCGGCGCCGGCCTCGACCATGAAGGCGTCGTCGCCGGTGGCCTGCCAGTATTTCCACACCGCATAGGCGACGTCGGCGCTGATGTGCTGCTCTTCGAGGCCACAGAGGATCTTGAGCACGCGCCCGCCGGGATCGACGATCTCCTCGGGCGTTGCCTCGTCGCCGGTCTCGGCCGATTCCCAGGCGTAGAGGGCACCTTGGTAGCCGAGCCGGGCGGCCTTGCGGCGCGCACCGTCGAGGGTCTGGAAGCGGTACATCAACAGTGCGCGCGCCGCCTCGGGCCAGGTCAGCGTGTAGAACGGCAGCAGGTAGATCTCGGTGTCCCAGAAGACGTGGCCGAGATAGGCGTCGCCGGTGAGGGCGCGCGCCCCGATCGACACGGTGTCGTCGTCCGGATCGGCGGCGCTGTTGAGCTGGTAGACGGCGAAGCGCAGCGCCCGCTCGGCGGCCTCGTCGCCGTCGACGCGGACATCGCTCAACGACCAGCGCTCCGCCCAGGCGGCCTCGTGCGCCTCGAGCACCTGCCGCCACGGCTGCGTCCGCCGCCGCGCCAGGGCGTCGCGCGCCCGCACCGCGGTGGCATCGGCGGTCTCCACCTCGCCGCGGGCGAAGGCGACGAGGCGGGTGAAGACCGCCGGCTCACCGGGCACCAGCCGCCAGGACCAGCGCCGGCGCAGGGGCTCGCTGGACGCCGGCGCCACCTCGCTGTGGTCGCGCCGCACGCGGGCGTCGTGCGCGACGGCCACCGTCTTGCCCGAGAGCGCCGTGCGCCAAAGCGCCAGGTCCGGCTCGAGCTGCATCGGCTCGAGCCCGGAGCCCGCGCTTTCCACGAGCGCCTCGAGGGTGATCTCGCAGGGTCGGCCGTCGACGGTGAGCTCCATCACCTGCAGCCCGAGCGCGCGTTCGGCGAGCGAGACCAGGCGCAGAGCGCGCAGCCGGATGGTGCGGCCGTCGGGGTCGCGGTGATGCCAGCGGCTGACCAGCAGGCCGCGCTTCAGGTCGAGCGTGCGGCGATGGTGAAGGAGCTCGCCGGTGCGCAGCATCACCGGCTGGCCGTCGATGGCGAGTTGCACGCGCAGCCAGTCCGGCCCGGGCACCAGCGCCGGCACGGGCGGGATGGTGTTGGGCGTGTCGAAGAGGCCGGCGACGTAGGTCCGCGGCCAGGATGCCCAGTTGAGGCCGTGCAGCCAGGACACCCAGACCGGCCCGCGGCTCACCGCGCGCGCGCCGCGCACGCCCAGAAAACCGTTGGCGACGCTGAAGCGGGCCTCGACCCCGGCCTCGCGGCGGGGGTCGTAGCCCTCTTCGTGGAGCGCCCAGGTGGGGTGCTCGGGCTGGGTCAAGACGTCGTCGACCCAGTCGCGCAGATCGTCCGCCACCACCATCCCCGCCCGCCTCAGCGCGTGCAACGCGCCGACGCCCGGCGACGCGCGCACGCCGCCGCGACGCCGCATCGTCCATGGGTCATGCCGTCAGCCTCCCCTGCCCGTCTCGGCGATCACGCCCTGCGCTCGACCCCGATGCCGCTCAATAAAGCGCGCGCCGCGCCGACGGCGGACATGGAAGAAAGTCGAGCGCGGCGCCGGCCGGGGACGCTCAGGCCGGGCGGCGACCGCGGCCGGAGCGGAAAAGCGCGTCGGCCGCCACCATCGCCGACGGTGTCTCGGCGGGCGCGACCGGGGTCGGCTGCGGACGCAGCTCGTGCGGGTCGGCCGAGAGCGACTTCTCATGCTCCGCCAACAGCCGCTCGTAGAGCCGCAGATAGGAATGCGCCATCGCCTCGGCGGAGAAGCGCACCTCGAAGGTCGCGCGCACCCGCCGGCGATCGAGCTCGTCGAGCTGGCGCACCGCCTGGATGGCGCCGTCGACGTCGTCGACGATGAAGCCGGTCACCCCGTCGTCGACCACCTCCGGCACCGACCCGCAGCGGAAGGCCACCACCGGCGTGCCGCAGGCCATCGCTTCGATCATCACCAGACCGAAGGGCTCGGGCCAGTCGATCGGGAACAACAGCGCCCTGGCGCCCCCGAGGAAGGCGGCCTTGTCGGCGTCACCGATCTCGCCGATGAAGTCGACCAGCGGGTGCGTCAACAGCGGCGCGATGGACTCGCGGAAATAGGCCTCGTCGGCCCTGTCGATCTTGGCCGCGATCTTGAGAGGCAGGCCGGCGCGCGTGGCGATCTCGATGGCGCGGTCGGGCCGCTTCTCGGGCGAGATCCGACCCAAAAAGGCCAGATAGCCGCCCGCCGGCTCGGCCGTGAACGTGAGGAGGTCGGCGGGCAGGCCGTGATGCACCGTGCCGACGAAGTTGGCGAAGCGCAGCGGCTCGCGCTGGTGGTCGGAGATCGAGACGAGCGGGAAGCTCATGAAGCGGGCGTAGAATGGTGCCAGGTCCTTGAGATCGAGGCGGCCGTGCAGCGTCGTCACCGTGCGCGTCGCCATGTGCCGGAACACCGGCATCTGCATGCAGTCGGTGTGGAAATGCAGAACGTCGAAGTCATCGGCATGCGCCAGCACCTCTTCGAGCATCGCGAGATGGGCCGGCAGGTCGCAGGCGCCCTCGGGGTCGAGCCGGAGCGCCTGTTCACGCGCGGGCACCAGCTTCGCCCGGCTGCGGCTGTCGCCGCTGGCGAACAGGGTGACGTCGTGGCCGAGATCGGTGAGCGCGTCCGCCAGGTGAGCGACGACACGCTCGGTGCCGCCATAGAGCCGTGGCGGCACGGACTCGTAGAGCGGCGCGATTTGCGCAATCCGCATGAGTCGTCTCCCTTTCGAAAGCAAGCCGAAACAACGGATCGCCCAGCACGCCTCGGTTCGCGCGGGAGGGGGGGGGAACCGGGTGTCGGGCGTATCGGTATATGTCTGCGACGGCAGGTCGCGCAAGCACCTTTGTATTAGTCGACCGCGCACAAGTCGCGCAGGCGGTCGGCTTCCATCCGCACCGCGTGACGCCCGGCCGCGATCAGCGTGTCGGCGCGGTGGAATTCGAACAACCCGACACGGCGGACGTCGGGCGCGAGCAGCACGTCGGCGGGGTCGCCGGCGAGCCGCATGCGCGCGACGATGTCCTGCATGACCGTGATCGACTGGCCGACGACGTCGACGAACCCCGGCGGCGTCGCCGGGGCTGCGTCGGGATCGCGCAGCGCGCGCATGGGCTCGACGCGCACCTCGCCGTGCCGCCGCCGGCCGAGGGCCGCCAGCCAACCCAGCGGCGACGGCGTCGCCGACTCGCCGCGGGGCCGCAGCTCGCGCGCCGGCACCCGCCACAACGGCCCGCTCAGGTTGACCGCCAAGATGACGTCGGCGTTCATCGCCCGCACCGCCGAGACCGGCAGCGGGTTCACCACCGCGCCGTCGACCAGCCAGCGACGGTGCAGGTGCACCGGCGGGAACAGCCCGGGCATCGCGATCGACGCGCTCACCGCGTCGATGACCGGGCCGCGGCTGAGCCAGACCTCGCGGCCGATGACCATGTCCGCCGCGACGACCGTCGCTGGCGGGTCGAGCGCTTCGAGCGCGGCGTCGCCGAGGACGTCCTCCAAAAAGGCGTGCAGACGGTCGGCGTTGATGATGCCACCGTTCACGCCGAGGTCCACGAGGCGCGCGATCTGCAGCCAAGTGGTGCCGCGCGCGGCCCGCTCGAGGTAATCGAGGCGACCGGCGGCGTAGGAGACCGCCACCAGCGCGCCGATCGACGCCCCGGCGACGGCGTCGGGCCGGATGCCGAGCGCCTCGAGTTCGGCGAGTACACCCAGATGAGCGAGCCCGCGCGCCGCGCCGGCGCCGAGGGCGAGACCCACCCGCGGGCGACGCTCGGCAGCTGTCGCGGTGACCTCGATATCAGGCATAAGCCAAATATGTAAGCAGCGCTGCCCGCCGTCACCAGTATCGCCGGTGCATGGCTCCGTTCGCCGTCGAGCGCCGCGGCGGCGGTTGAAGCCGGCGGCGTCATTCCGATTTCGAAGGACACGCCGTTGGCGCGCAAGAGAGACGATGCGCCGACGGGCATCGGAGCATGGCTCACGACGGAGGTGTTGCGATGCTGGAAGTTCGTACGCCCGCCCTGGCCACTCGCCCTGGCGCCAGCCTGCGCGAGACCTGGAGCGGTGATCCGCTCGCCGCGTTCAAGCGCGAGGTCGATCGACTGTTCGACGGCTTCTTCGACGACGTCACGCCGGAAATCGGCTCGTTCCAGCCGCGGCTCGACGTCCGCGAAACCGACGAGCACGTGCTGATCGCGGCGGATCTGCCCGGGGTTGCGCCCGAGAACCTCGACCTCAACGTCGAAGGCGATCTGTTGACCCTCTCGGGGCGACGCGAGGAGAATGCCGAGGACGATCGCCAGGGCTGGTACCGGCGCGAGCGCGTCTTCGGCCGCTTCGAGCGTGCGATCCGCTTGCCCTTCGAGATCGGCGACGACGCCGTCGAGGCCAAGTACGATCACGGGGTGTTGAACGTGCGCGTGGCGAAGCCCGAGGGCCACCGCTCGCGCGTGCGGCGCATCCCGATCACGCACCAAGGCGGCTGATGCCGCCCTTGGCGCGCGCCGCGCTGGTTGCGACCCTGGTGGCCAACCCGTGGCTCTTCGCGCTCGGCACGCCGTTGTGGGTGACCGCGCTGACGGCACCGCCGGCGCCGCCCGCGACGAACGTCGCGACAGCGCAGCCGAAGCTCGCCGCGGCGTCGGTCGGACGACCGAGCCCGACCCCCGCGGTGGCTTGAGAACCGAGAGCGAGGCGGGCGCACCGTTCGCGGTGCGCCCCTTTGTCTGACGTCACGCGGCTTCTGCCGTCGTGCGAATGCGGCCGTGCCGACCACGCCGCGCGCGACCAAGCCGGCGATGGCAGCGCCGTCTTAGCTCGAAACTGCCGGCACCTCGCGGGTGCCCGCCCGGCGGGCTGGCGTCGCGGCCTATTGTGCCGCCGTCCACACCCCGACCTCCAGCGGCCATGCCGGCACGGCGACGCACACGTCCGGCTCGAGCTGCGTTCCCGGGCGGTGACCGGTGGCCGTGGGATGCGGGTGAGCCACAGCTCCCCCGGCCTCGCCACGGGGCGACGGGGCGCTCGTAGGCGAATGCCAACCGCTCGACCGCGGCCGCAATCGCCCCCAGGATCGGGCGCAACCGCTCGCGCGCCGCGATCCGCTGGTTGTTGGTGGCGTGGCTCCCGTCCACGGCGGAATCCGGCCGCGCCACGGCCCGATAGAAGTTCTGCCAATGCCGGTCGCTGGTGATGGTGAAGACAATCTGCTCGCCGTCTTTGCGGTCCAAGACCTCGTAGCGGGCTGAGGACGACCGGGACGAGCGAGATCTCGAGCTTGCGGGAGATGTAGCCGAGGACGCTGAACGCCGGCATCACCAGCAGCTCCAAAGGGCTGTGTTGAATGGCATGGACGCCGCCGAAGCAGACCATGACCACCAAGGGCAACAGAACTCAGGTCGGCGGCGCCAAGACCCGCGTGAACAGGCCGCCGAGTGGCAGCTTCGAGAACAACCGCGCGGTGTTGCCGCGAAAGAGTGCGGCGAGGAGGCCGCGGACGAGGTCGGGCGACTGCGCGAAGAGGAGTGGCCCCGGGCTGATGCCCAAGGAGATCGGCAGCGCCAGCATGATCGCGGTGGTGCCGCTGCCGGGCACGCCCGCGGTCAGCATCGGCACCGGCGCGCCGCCGGCGCCGGGACGACGCTGACGTCGGCGCCGAGTACGGCGAGCCAGCGCCTGGGGGCGGCGCCGCCGAGATAGCGGCACGGGCTGATCGGGGGGATGCCCACCGTGCTGCTGGCGGCGACGAGATCGCCCTCGTCGGGGCGCTTGGAGGCGATGTTGCCGAAGGCGACCGCGTCGACGCCGCCGAGGGCGTCGCCGGCATCCGCAACTGAAACGCGCGGAGCGCTCGGTTCCGGCGCCGAACCTCGAGGGCGCCGAGCGTGCCTCGCCGCCGGCGTCGACGTCGAGGGCGGCATCGCCACCAGCTTCCGCTCCCGGTTCGGAGGGCGACGTCGCGGTCGCGCCGGTGGTCCGCATCGGCCTCGTCAACGCCCGCGTCGGCCGCGGCGAGAGCAACCGCCGCCCGTTGCCCGGCCAGGTCATGAAGGCCGGAACGCGGGCGGCCCTCCACCCGCTCGCGGCCGGGCGCACCGCCGTGCGCGGGCGGGCGCGCCCTCCGCTCAAGCCTCGACCGTGATCCGCTCCGGCGCAGCGAGCTCGAGCCGACCGCCGGGGGCGGCGGCGAGCGTCAAGATGTTGAAATGTCCGGGGCCGGCCCGGCGGGTCATCACCGGTGACGGTGCGGAGACGATCCGCACCCCGGCACAGTCGCCGATCCAGTCGATGTGGCGATGGCCGTGCGCGACCAAGATCTGCCCGGCCAGCGGGCGCAGCTGGCGCAAAAACCAGCTGCCGTTGACCAGCACGGTGCCGATCCGGGCGGCCAGCGTCGGCGCCGGGCGCGGGTATTCGACGACGTGGTGATGCAACGCCACGAGCCAGCGTGCCTGCGGCCAGGTCCGGCGCAAGGCGGCGAGGCCGCGGGCCTCGCCGGCGGTCACCAGCCCGAGCGCGTTGGTGAACGAGAAATGCGTCTCGGCGTTGGAGTTCAACATGACCACGCCGAGGCCGTCGGCCTGGTCCGGCGGCAGCACCAGCGGAAACACCGTGTTCCAGAGCCGCGCGACCCAGCCGCGGGCCGGGCTCTTGCCGGTGAACGCGAAGGTGCGGATGGCCTCGCGCTCGCCGGCGAGGACCTGCGCCAGGGTGGGGCCCAAGCCCTTCCCATCGGCGGCGAGCACGTGCACGCGCTCGCCCTGCACCAGCTCCAGCGCCGACAGCGTCCGCAGCCGCCGCAATTGCCTGCGGGGGCTGCCCGGCAGATCGAGCCGGGCGGGGTTCGCCCGATCGATGACGTTGAGGTCGTGGTTGCCGGGCAGCATCAGCAAGCGCGCCGCGAGCCGCGGCCGGCGCGCCAGGGCGTCGAGAAACGCCGCCCACTCGGTCGAGCGGCCGGCGTCGGTCATGTCGCCCGTCAGCAGCACCAGATCGAGCGGGCGCTCGGCGTGGCAGGCCTCGAGCCGCGCCAGCGCCGCCTCCATGCGGTCGTTGCCGCGCGGGCCGGCCCGGCCGCTCTCGAGCCGGAACTCGTACGGACCGCCGACGGCGTGGAGATCGGAGAGATGCGCCACCCGCCAGGTCCGCGCCCCCGTCTCCGGCACGGCGAAGGTCTCGACGTCGCGCGGCTGCGCCATGGTCGCGTCGGCGAGGCCCCAGACCAGCGACGCCACCATCAGATACCCGCTCAACAGCGCGGCCGTGTTGGCGAGCGCCGGCTCGACCAGTCGCAGCGGCACCGCAAGATCGGCGGGCACACCGATCCAGCGGGTCGCCGGCCAGACCGACGCCAGCACGAAGAGCGCCACCGCGCTCACGAGCAGCCCGGCGACGGCGGCACTCGCGGCCCGCGCCCGCTCGAGGTCGCCGGGGCCCCCGCGCTTGGCGACGACGCGCTCGACGCCGTGGCGCAGGGCCTCGCGGAACACCGCGTAGCCCGGCTGCACCGCGAGCGCATTCAGCGACCAGAAGCTGCGCTCGGCCGCCCGCAGCAACGGCCGGCCGCCGAGCCAGCCGAGGCCCGCCACCGCCGCGACCACCGGAACCGCCAACAGCCCGGCGGCCGAGCTCACCTGACCCGAGAGCGTCGCGAGCCAGCCGCCCAGCGCCAGCGGGGTCACGCCCAAGAGCACGCCCGGCACCAAGAGCAGGCTCGTCACCGCGAGCGCGAGCTTGGCGGGGCTGATCTCGGTGACCAGGCTGCCGGTGATCGCCAGAAAGGAGCGCCCGCCGGGGCTCGAGGCGTCGTCCTCGACGTCGCCGTCGCGCGGGTCGACGAGCGGTCTCATGACCTGCCCTCGAGCGGCGCGTCGACGTCTTCGGCCGCCGCGTCGAGCATCGGGTCGTCGCTGCACGCCGCCGCCTCGACCAAGCCGAGGAGCGGCGGCGGCACCTCTTGGCGGGCGAGCTCCGCGCGCCGCGTAGCGGCCGCCACGAGCGTGGCCCCCGTCTCGCCGGCGCCCGGCAACGCCAGCGCCGGCTCGCTACCCGCGGTGGCGACGCGCGGCGAATCGTCCAGCCGCCAGGCCAGCTCGCGCGC
>JBKHCM010000016.1:0-38957 GCA_046541805.1 Alphaproteobacteria bacterium | reverse complement strand
AAAGGGCGCCGACCTCGACCTCGTTGCCCTCGGCGACTGCGATCCCGCTGACGGTGCCGGCGACCGGGGCGTTTACCTCGACCGTCACCTTGTCCGTCTCGAGTTCGACCAGCGGCTCGTCGGCGGCCACCGCGTCGCCCTGTGCCTTGAACCACTTGGCGACCGTGGCTTCGGTCACCGACTCGCCCAAGGTGGGCACCTTGATCTCGACGCTCATCTTCTGTCGTTCCTCAAGACGGCTGGGCAGATGCGGGCACTCAACGCGCGAGCGTCAGCGCCGCGTCGACGAGACGCTCCTGCTCGCGGTGATGCTGCGCGGTGAAGCCGGTGGCCGGCGACGCTGCCGGCGGGCGGCCGGCGTAGATCGGCTTCGGATCGGCGAAGCCGTGGTTCTCCAACATGTTGGCGAGCCGCGGCTGGACGAAGAACCACGCCCCCATGTTGCGTGGCTCCTCCTGACACCAGACCACCTGCGCGCTCCTCGGGTAACGCGCCAGCTGCTCGGCCAGCACCGTCTCCGGGAAGGGTGCGAGCTCCTCGAGGCGCAGGACCGCGACCCGCTCGTCGAGACCGCGGTTCTCCGCTTCCGCCTTCAGGTCATAGTAGACCTTCCCGGCGCAGACCACGATCCGCTCGACCGCCCGATCGGCGTCGCTCGGGAACCGGTCGAACAGCACCCGGTGGAAGCTCGAGCCCTCCGCCAGATCGGCGAGCCGGGACTGGCAACGCTTCAGACGCAACAGCGACTTCGGCGTCATGACGATCAGGGGTTTGCGGAAATTGCGGTGCAACTGCCGCCTCAACACGTGGAAATAGCTCGCCGGCGTCGACGGGTAGACGACCTGGATGTTGTGCTCGGCGTAGAGCTGCAAGAAGCGCTCGAGCCGCGCCGAGCTGTGCTCCGGGCCCTGGCCTTCGTAGCCGTGCGGCAAGAGGCAGACGAGGCCCGACATCCTGAGCCACTTGCTTTCGCCCGAGGAGATGAACTGGTCGAAATAGACCTGCGCGCCGTTGGCGAAGTCGCCGAACTGCGCCTCCCACAGGGTCAGCCCGTTGGGCTCGGAAAGCGAATACCCGTACTCGAAGCCGAGCACGCCCTCCTCGGAGAGGAAGCTGTTGACCACCTCGACCGAGGCTTGATCCGCCTCGAGATGGGCGAGCGGAACGTAGTGCTCTTCGGTCTCCTGGTCGACGACGATGGCGTGGCGCTGTGAGAACGTGCCGCGGCCTGCATCCTGGCCGGAGAGCCGCACCGGGAAGCCCTCGACCAGGAGGGTGCCGAAGGCGAGGTGCTCGGCCGTCGCCCAGTCCAACCCCTCACCGCTCTCGATCGCCTGACGGCGTTGGCCGATCACCCGGGCGAGCCGGCGATGGACGTTCAGGCGCTCCGGCAAGGCCGTCATCTTGAGCCCGATGTCGCGCAGGCGCTCGAGCGGGAAGTCGGTCTGACCGCGCACGTACTCGACCGGCGCGCGAGCGAGCCCGGTCCACGCCCCTTCGAGCCAGTCGGCCTTGTTGGTGCGGTAGTTGGCGGAGGCCTGATGCTCCTCCTCCATCCGCTTTTGGAAGTCGCGGTAAAGGTTCTCGGCCTGCTCACGCGAGACCACCCCCTCCTTGACCAACCGCTCGGCGAACAGCTGGCGCGAGGTCGGGTGCTGCGCGATGCGGCGGTACATCAGGGGCTGGGTGAAGCTCGGCTCGTCACCCTCGTTGTGGCCGTGACGGCGATAGCACCAGAGATCGATGACGACATCGCGCTTGAAGCGCTGGCGGAACTCGGCGGCGAGGCGCGCGACGTGGGTGACCGCGACCGGGTCGTCGCCGTTGACGTGGAAGATCGGCGCCTGCACGCCGCGGGCGACGTCCGAGCAGTAGGGCGAGCTGCGCGAATAGGTCGGGCTGGTGGTGAAGCCGATCTGGTTGTTGACGATGATGTGGATCGTCCCGCCGGTGCGATAACCCTTGAGCTCCGACATCTCGAAGCCTTCGTGGACGACGCCCTGACCGGCAAAGGCGGCGTCGCCGTGGAACAGCACGCCCATCACCCGCGAGCGGTCGACGTCACCGCGCTGGCGTTGCTTGGCGCGGACCTTGCCGAAGACGACCGGGTTCACCGCCTCCAGATGCGAGGGGTTGGCGGTGAGGCTGAGGTGGACCCACCGGCCCTGCACCTCCCGGTCGGTTGAGGTGCCCAGGTGGTATTTGACGTCGCCCGAACCGAGGACCTCGTCCTGCACCGCGCCGCCCTGGAACTCCGAAAAGATCGCCGCATAGGGCTTGCCCATCACGGTCGCGAGCACGTTGAGGCGGCCGCGATGCGGCATGCCGAGGACGATCTCCTCGACGCCCAACGGTGCCAGCGTGCGAATCACCGTCTCGAGCGCGCAGATGGCGCTCTCCCCGCCGTCGAGGCCGAAGCGCTTGGTCCCCGGATACTTGACGTGCAGGAAGCTCTCGAAGCCCTCCGCCGCGGTGATCTGGTTCAAGACCTCGCGCTTTTCGGCGTCGTTGGTCTCGAAGATGCCGCGCAGGCCCTCGATCCGGGCCTGCAGCCAAGCCTTTTGATCCGGATCCTGGATGTGCAGGAATTCGATGCCGACCGTCGAGCTGTAGGTCTTGCGCAGTACCTCGACGATGGTCTGAAGCGTCGCCTTCTCGAGGCCGAGGACGTGGTCGAGGTAGAATTCGCGGTTGAGATCGTCGTCGGTGAAGCCGTAGGTCCGGTAGTCGAGTTCCGGGTGGTAGCCGCCGTCGACGATACCCAACGGGTCGAGCTTGGCGGCGAGGTGACCGCGCACCCGATAGGCGCGGATCAGCATGATCACGCGCAGATGGTCGCGGATGATCCGCTTGGCGCGCTCGTCGTCGAGCTGAACGATGGTTGCCGCCGTCGTCCCCGGCGGCGGCGCCGCCGGTTGCCGGTCGGCGAACTGCGGCAACACCGCCGGTTTCGGCTGCGCCGCGATCGCGCGCTGGGATTGGCGAAACAGCGCCTTGGTCTCGGCGCCGAGATCGTCGAAATACGCGCGCCAGCTCGGATCGACGGCGTTCGGGTCGTCCAGGTAGCGCTCGTAGAGCCCTTCGATGTACCCGGAATTACCCCCGTAGAGAAACGCCGTCTGCTCGATCTCGCGCCGCGTGGCCATGCCCGTTGCCGCTCCCCCTTCGCGCGGCACCGAAGCTTAAGGCCCGCGGGCCGCGTGTCTGTCCGCCCTTCGATGCACGGCCGAGCCACGAGTGGAACGGACCGTGCACCAACGATGATGAGAGCGTCAGCCTCCCATCGCCTTCAGCATCGTGGCGCCGATCTCCGCCGGGCTGTCGGCCACCGCGATGCCCGCCTCACGCATCACCGCGATCTTGTCGTCGGCGCCACCCTTGCCGCCGGAGATGATCGCGCCGGCATGCCCCATCCGGCGGCCCGGCGGTGCGGTGCGCCCGGCGATGAAACCGACCACCGGCTTGGTGTTGCCCACCGATGTCAGATACGCCGCCCCGGCCTCCTCGGCGTCGCCGCCGATCTCACCGATCATGACGATGCCCTCGGTCTCGGCATCTTCGACGAAGAGCGAGAGCGCGTCGACGAAGTTGGTGCCGTTCACCGGATCGCCGCCGATGCCGATGCAGGTGCTCTGGCCGAGCCCCACCGCGGTGGTCTGCGCCACCGCCTCGTAGGTCAGCGTACCCGAGCGCGAGACGATGCCGATCTTGCCGCGCATGTGGATGTGGCCGGGCATGATGCCGATCTTGCACGCGCCCGGCGTGATGATGCCCGGGCAGTTCGGCCCGATCAGCCGCGAGCCCGAGCCCTGCATCGCGCGCTTGACGCGGACCATGTCCATCACCGGGATGCCCTCGGTGATGCAGACGATGAGGCGGATGCCGGCGTCCACCGCCTCCAGGATGGCGTCGGCGGCGAAGGGCGGCGGCACGTAGATCGCCGACGCCTCGGCGCCGGTCGCCTGCACCGCGTCGCTCACCGTGTCGAAGACCGGCAGACCCAGATGGCTCTCGCCGCCTTTGCCGGGCGTGACCCCGCCGACCATCCGCGTGCCGTAGGCAATCGCCTGCTCGGAGTGGAACGTCCCCTGGGCCCCGGTGAAGCCCTGGCAGATGACCTTGGTGTCGGCGTCGACGAGTACAGCCATCACGCAGCCTTCCGGACGGCGTCGACGATCTTCTGCGCGGCGTCCGCGAGATCGTCGGCGGGGATGATGGTGAGGCCGGATTCGGCCATGATCTGCTTGCCCAACTCGACGTTGGTGCCTTCCAGGCGCACCACCAGCGGCACCGTGAGGTTGGTCTCGCGGGCGGCGGCGACCACACCCTCGGCGATCACGTCGCAGCGCATGATGCCGCCGAAGATGTTGACGAGCACGCCCTCGACGTTCGGATCCGAGAGCAAAAGCTTGAAGGCGGCGGTCACCTTCTCCTTCGTCGCACCGCCGCCGACGTCGAGAAAGTTGGCCGGCTCGGCGCCGTAGAGCTTGATGATGTCCATCGTCGCCATGGCGAGGCCGGCGCCGTTCACCATGCAGCCGATCGCGCCGTCGAGCTTGATGTAGTTGAGCTCGTGCCGGCTCGCCTCGACCTCCTGCGGATCCTCCTCGTCGAGATCGCGCAACTCGACGATCTTGGGCTGCCGGTAGAGGGCGTTGCTGTCGAAGTTCATCTTGGCGTCGAGCGCGATGAGGTCGCCCGATTTGGTCACCACCAGTGGGTTGATCTCCACCTGACTGGCGTCACGCTCGACGCAGCAGGTGTAGAGCGCCTGCATGAACTGCACCGCCTTTTTGAGCGTTTGGCCCTTGAGGCCGAGGCCGAAGGCGAGCTTGCGGCCGTGGAAGGGCTGAAAGCCGGTGACCGGGTCGATCGCGACCTTGATGATCTTCTCGGGCTGCTTGGCGGCCACCTCCTCGATCTCGACGCCGCCCTCGCTCGAGGCGACGAAGGTGATCCGCGAGGTGGTCCGGTCAAGCACCACGCTCAAATAGAGCTCCTGGTCGATCTCGCAACCGTCTTCCACGTAGATGCGCTTGACGATGCGCCCCTCGGGACCCGTCTGGTGCGTCACCAGCGTCATGCCGAGCATGTCGTTGGCGAGCTGGCGGACGTCCTCGAGGGACTTGGCGAGCTTGACGCCGCCGCCCTTGCCGCGACCGCCGGCGTGGATCTGCGCCTTGACCACCCAGACCGGCCCGCCGAGCTCGCGCGCGGCACTCTCGGCCTCCTCCGGGGTGTAGGCGACGCGCCCCTTGAGCACGCTCACGCCGTAATCGGCGAGCACCGCCTTTGCTTGATATTCGTGGATGTTCATGGGCCGGGTGCCTCAGAGCGTGATGCCGTCGCAAAGACCGCGCACGGCCTGGACGGAATGGTTGAACATGGCCTGCTCGTCGGCGTTCAACTCGATTTCGACGATGCGCTCGACGCCGCCGGCGCCGATGACCGTCGGCACGCCGACATAGTAGCCGTTCACACCGTACTCGCCGTCGAGCCGAGCGGCGCAGGGCAGCACCCGCTTTTTGTCCTTGAGATAGCTCTCCGCCATCGCCACCGCCGAGGCCGCCGGCGCATAAAAGGCCGAGCCGGACTTCAACAGGCCGACGATCTCGGCTCCGCCGTTGCGGGTGCGATCGACGATCGCATCGAGCTTCGCCTGCGTGGTCCAGCCCATCTTCACGAGATCGGGCAGCGGGATGCCCGCCACCGTGGAGTAGCGGACCAGCGGCACCATCGTGTCGCCGTGCCCCCCGAGGACGAAGGCGCTGACGTCCTCCACCGACACCCCGAACTCCTCGGCGAGGAAATAGCGAAAGCGCGCGCTGTCCAAGACACCCGCCATGCCGACCACCTTGTTCGCCGGCAGCCCGCTGGCCTGCTGCATGACCCAGACCATGGCGTCGAGCGGGTTGGTGATGACGATGACGAACGCGTCGGGGCAATGCTGCTTGATGCCGGCGGCGACCTGCTGGGTGATCCCCGTGTTGGTGTTGACCAGGTCGTCGCGGCTCATGCCGGGCTTGCGGGGGACGCCCGCGGTGACGATCACGACGTCCGCGCCGGCGAGGTCGGCGTAGCTGTTCGTCCCGGCCATCTTGGCGTCGAAGCCGTCGACGGGGCTGCTCTGGACCAGGTCGAGCGCCTTGCCCGCCGGCATGCCTTCGACGACGTCGAAAAGAACGACGTCGCCCAGTTCCTTGAGCCCGATCAGATGCGCCAGGGTGCCCCCGATCTGACCGGCACCGACCAGTGCGATTTTCTTGCGAGCCATGGATGTCCCCGAACCGCGAGCCTCGAAAGGTGTCGCGGTTCTACAGGGGTGCCCAGGCAGCGACAAGGCGTGCCCGCGGCCGCGGCCGTGCCACCTTCGACCCTCTCACGCCGACGCGCCGCGAGCCCATCCCGCCGCTGGTTATCACCGTTAACCCTGAATTAAAGCTTCCATGGTCGTATCAGTGTATGTAGCGAAACGGGCAGCGTGGACCGTGCTGATGGAGCCCACCATGATCCGAAAGACGATGCGCGTCGGAGAGGTGCGCACCTCCATCAAGCTCGAACCCGAGTTTTGGGAGTATCTCCGGGACATCGCGGAAACCCGGAGGATCCGGCTGAGTGCACTCGTCAACGACGTCGCCGCTGCCTCGGCCGATCGCAACAACCTCGCCTCCACCCTTAGGACCTACGCCATCCTGCACGCCCGCAACAACTCGAGCGACCTCAAAGAGCAGGTCGAGATGTTGACGCTGGTGGGCAGTTCGGAGGATCTCAACCGCGTCTTCGACGCCTGCCCGCTACCGGCACTGCTGCTCGACGATCAGCGAGGCGTGCGGGAATTGAACCGGGCCTTCGCGCTCTGGCTCAATCTGGATCGCGGCGCCACGATCGGCCGCAAGCTCGAGCACATCATGATTCTGCGCGGCCAGTCGCTGGCGGAGCGTTGGCAGGCGCTCTACGCCGGTCGCGTCAGCCGCGTGCACTTCAACGCCACCTACCTGTCGCCCGGCAAGGTCCGCACCTCGCAGGCGGTGGCGGTGCCGCTGTCCGCCGCGGATCCGCAGAAGGTCAGCGGCACGCTGGTGATGTTCGAGACCCTCGCCGGGCGCGAGTGAACCGCCCGCCGCGCGCGCCGTCTATTCGCGCGGCGCGCGCTTGTTCAGGATGCGCTGCAGCGTGCGCCGGTGCATGTTGAGCCGGCGCGCCGTCTCCGACACGTTCCGGTTGCACTGCTCGAACACCCGCTGGATGTGCTCCCAACGCACCCGATCCGGCGACATCGGCTGCTCCGGCGGCGGCGGCAGGGTTTCACGCCCCGGGGCGAGCAGGGCGTCGGCGATCTCGTCACCCTCCACCGGCTTCGCCAGGTAGTCGAGCGCGCCCGACTTCACCGCCGCCACCGCCGAGGCGATGTTGCCGTAGCCGGTGACGACCGCGACCCGCGTCTCCGGCGCCTGCTCTAAGAGGTCGCGGATGAAGCCGAGGGCGTGCCCGTCCTCGAGGCGCAGGTCCAGCACCGCGAAGCCGAACCGGCGGACCGCCGCCAGCTCGCGCGCTTCGGCGAGGCTACCGGCGGCGTGCACCGTAAAGCCGCGGCGCTCGAGCGCGCGGGTCCACGTCCGCCGCAGCGGCGCGTCGTCGTCGAGCAGCAAGAGATCGGCCGTCCCGGCCACCTCGCGGGGATCGAGCGTATCCTGCGACGACGCTCCCGGCCCGGAGCGTTGCATGTGATTGAGGTCGTCCATCAACCGTTGTCCTCGAACATCAATCGTTCCCCTCGAAGCGACCGCTCGGCCACGCCACCGTCACCGAAGCACCGTGATCCTCATTGGTGAAAGTTAGTTCGGCGCCGGCCCGCGTCAAAAAGGTACATGCGATGAAAAGACCGAGGCCGTGGGTGGCGCCGTCAGCGCGGGTGCTGACGAATGGCTCGCCCATGTGATGCAGAATGTCGGCGGGAAAGCCGGGACCGTCGTCGGTGATGCGCAGCTCGGTGACGTGCCTGTCGACGCGCAGCCCCAGGGTCACCTGCGCGCGCGCGTAGGTGACCGCGTTGTCGAGCAGGTTGGCGAGGCCGTGGCGGACTTCGCCCGCCGGCGGGAACGTCGGTTCCGCGGCACCGCGGGCGATCCAGGTGCGGAGATGGACGTCGACGGGCCGCCCCTCCTGCTCCGCGCACAGCCGCTCGAGGATGACCGAGAGCGGCACATCGGCCGCCCCCAGCGCGGCGCGGGCCGGCGCCTCGCGGGTAAAGCGCGCCAAAATGTCGCGGCACCGGCGCGCCTGCTCGCACAAGAGGCGCGCGTCCTCCGCGGCTTTGCCGTCCGCGGGGAGGTCCTCCAAAAGCTCGCGCGCGAGCGCGGAGATCGTCGACAGCGGCGTGCCGAGGTCGTGAGCGGCGGCGGTCGCCAAGCCGTCGAGGTGGGACAGACGCTGCTCGCGCTCCAGCGCCAGCTGGGTCGCGGCCAGCGCGCGGCTCATCCGCCGGCCTTCCTCGGCGACGCGCCAGGCGTAGACGGCGATCAGCACGGTGCCGACGACGAGCGCGGTCCAGGCGCCGGCGATGTAGAGCGGCGGCAGCCGGAGCGCCTCGCTGCTCCACAACGCCGGCGCCGGCACGAAGGCGAGAAAGCTCGCCACGCCCACGACCATGGCACAGACGATCATGCACCAGCGCCGCCCGAGCGTCGTCGCCGCCAGGATCGCGGGAAACAGCAAGAACAGGGCGAACGGATTGGCGAGCGCGCCGGTCAGCGCCAGCATGGCGCCGATCTGCGCCGCGTCGAGCAAGAGCACGCTGCCCAGCTGCACCTCGTCGAGGCGGTGCGGCGGGGTCAGCTGGCGCGTCGCCCAGAGCGTGCTCGCGGCGCCGATCCCCACCAGTATCAGCAGCGCGACGAGCGGCAGCTGGATGTCGAGGACGACGGCGACAAAAAGGACGGTGGCGAGTTGGCCGACCACCTGCGTCCAGCGAATGATCGCGAGTGTGCGGGGGCTGAGGCCGAATTCCCACGGTCCCGACGACGACGCGCCGACCTTGCGCGTGCCGCGGGCACGCACCGGGGCGGGCAAGGTTGCGGGAACACTAGTCGCCATCGTGCCAACCATGCCGAACGCCGCCGAGAGGTCGGCCGCGCCGCGGCGGCGCGACGATGCGATCACCTCGGCACGCGAATTCCCGACAGCTGTACGCCGTAGCCAACCTCGTCGCGGTGCTTGCTACGCCTGTGACTAAAGTAGATAATGTCGTTGTGTAGCGTATCCAGACCGAGGTCGTCGATCCGAAACGGGCGCTCCGCCCGCAAAAGTGAGACCACGTAGCCGACGAGGTCGAATTGCCATCGCTCTGGGCGAGCACCGGGCGCGAATAATCCCGCAGCGGTCGGGCTCACGGCGAGAACCCGCTCGCGCAACGGCGGGTCGACCTCGTAGCCGTGCTGCCGGATGCACGGACCGATCGCCGCCGCCAACCGCGCCCGCTCCGCACCGAGCTCGACCATCGCGGCGACGGCCGCCTCCACCACCCCCGCCACGGCACCACGCCAGCCGGCGTGCACCGCCGCCGCGACGCCCGCGGCCCGATCGACGAGCAGGATCGGCACGCAGTCGGCGGTCGTGACCGCCAGCAGCAGTCCCGGCGTCCGGCTCACCAGCGCGTCGCCGTCACGCGCCCCCTGCTCTGGCGCGGCGACGATCCGCGCCGTGCGGCCGTGAACCTGGCGCAGGGTGCAGAGTGCCGCCGGATCGGCGCCGACGCCGCGCGCGAAGCGCCGCCGGTTCTCGCGCACCGCGGCGGGGTCGTCGCCGTTGAAGCCGGCGTTGGCGTGGGCGTAGACACCGCGGCTGACGCCGTCGCGGCGGTCGCCGAAGCCGTGGGCGACGCCGAGCTCGCCCAAAAGCGCGCTCCGCCTCAAGCCCCAGCGCCGCCGCCGGCGGCCCAAGCGAAGCCCGCGGGCGCCGGGGCCCCGGGCGGCGCGAGCGCGAACGCCTTGAAGGCCTCGCCCATCGTGCGCGGGTCGAGCAGACGGTGGACCCCGGCGATGATCGCCTCGCGGGCGGCGCCGCGCTGACCGCGCGCGAGCGCCGCCGCCCTGAGTTCGATGCCGAGCTCGCGCAGGAAGGTCGCCTGCGGCAGCGGCCCGAACACCGCGCAGCCGGCGGCGTGGCCGGCCTCGATCAGAGGGGCGAAGTCGACCGCGACGGTGAGGTCGGCCGCGCCCAGATGCGCCAGCGGATCGACGCGGGCATGGCGGCGCACCGCCTGCAGGGTGTCGACGGGGGCGCGGGCGATCCCGCCGTAGTCGACGACGAGCGCCAGCCCGCCCTCGGCCGCGATGCGCTCGGCGAGCCGCGCCACCACGACGCGCCGGGCCGGGGCGATCTCGGCGATCGCACCCTCCGTTGCCGCGGCGAAGCGGCGCGACGCCTCCGCTGCGAGCGCCGCCGGGGCCGGCGCTTCCACCCACAGGGGCCGGCCGGCGTCGTCGAGGCCGACGCGCCGCTCGCGCCAGCCGGCGCCGCGGCGGACGAGCTGGTGCGCCGGCAGCGCGTCGAGGAACTCGTTGGCGACGACGAAGAGCGGCCCGCGCGGCAGCGCCGCGACGTCGTCCACGAACCGCGGGTCCGGCGCCGTGGCGAGGACGCGCTCCTGGCGGCGCCTGAGCCGTTGGCTGCGCTCGACGAGATACAGCCGCGCGGCCTCGCGAAAGCCAGGCACCACGCCCGCGGCGCGCCAGAGATCGGCCATCAGCGCCCCGCTGCCGGGGCCGAGCTCGGCGAGCACGCACGGCGCCGGCGCGCCCTGGCGCTGCCAGGCGTCGACGAGCGCGAGGCCGACGAGCTCGCCGAAGACCTGCGAGATCTCGGGCGCGGTGACGAAGTCGCCGGCGGCGCCCAACACCTCCGCGCGCGCGTAGTAGCCGGCGGCGCCCCCGGCCTCGGCGAGCACGGCGGCGAGGTCGAGCGGCCCCTCGCGCGCGATCCGCGCGAGCAGGTCCGGATCAGGCGACATCGCCGGCCACCCGTCGCCGGGTCCGGGCGATGAGCCAGGCGCCGAGCGGGATCATCGGCAGGCTCAAGAGCTGGCCCATGGTGATCACGCCGAAGAGCAGCCCCAACTGCGGGTCGTACTGACGGACGAACTCGACGGTGAAGCGGGCGAGGCCGTAGCCGAGGAGAAAGACGCCGGCGAGGCGGCCGCGGCTCGCCGGGTCGTAGGCGCCGCGGGCGAGCCAGGCCAACACGACGAAGAGGACGAGGCCTTCGAGGAAGGCTTCGTAGAGCTGGCTCGGATGCCGCGGCAACGGACCGCCGGCGGGGAACACCATCGCCCAGGGCACGTCGCTCACCCGACCGTAGAGCTCGCCGTTGATGAAGTTGGCGACGCGGCCGAAGAAGAGCCCGATGGGCGCCGCCACCGCCGCCGCGTCGCCGATCTCGAGCGGGGCCACACCGTGCTTGCGCGCCGTCCAAAGGCAGCCGACAGCGACGCCGATCAGGCCGCCGTGAAACGCCATGCCGCCCTGCCACAGCGCGAAGATCTCGAGCGGATGGGCGAGGAAATAGCCGGGATTGTAGAAGAGGACGTAGCCGAGCCGGCCGCCGATGACGACCCCGAGCGTCGCGTAGAACAGCAGCTCGTCGACGATCTCCGCGTCGAGCCGCCAGCCCGGACGCCGCACCAGAAGGCGGAGATAGCGCCAGCCCAACAGCAGTCCGGCGATGTAGGCGAGCGCGTACCAGCGGATGGCGAAGGGACCGAGCTGGATCAGCACGGGATCGATCGTCGGAAACGGCAAGGTGAGCACGAGCGTCCTCCGGGCGCCGGACGCGGGCTGATTACGGGCGCCCGGCCGCCGCCGCAAGCCGTCGTGGTTGCGCCGGCGGCACCGGCGGCCATATCTTCGCTTCAAAGCAGCGGATGGAGTGACCATGCAATCGCGAAATCCCTTCTTCGACGACCTCGCCCGGGTGGCCAGCGGCGCCGCGACGACGCTGGGCGGCGTGCGCGAGGAGGTCGAAAACCGTGTGCGCGAGCGCATGGAACGCGTCGCCGCGGACCTTGAGCTCGTGACCCGCGAGGAGCACGAGGCGGTGCGCGCCATGGCCCAAAAGGCGCGCGAGGAGCAGGAGGCGCTCGCCGAGCGGGTCGAGACGCTGGAAGCGCGCCTCGCCGCGCTCGAGGCCGCGTCGGCGCCCGCGAAGACCGGCGCGAGCCGCAAGTCCAAGGGCGGCACCAAGGCCGCGGGCGACGGCGAGGGCCAGCACGCCCCTCCCGACGAGGGACACGGCGACGCGGGCCAAGGCGACGACGCGCCGGGTTGAGCCCGCCGCTTGCGCCCGTTGCACCCCGCCTGACGCCCTGGCACGCTATCTGGGCGGCCGTGGCGCCGTCGTTCGACCTTTTCCGAGGAGAGCATGTCCTCCCTCCGCACCGAAATCTCCGACAGCGCGGTCAATCCGCTCGACGTCGTCGAGCAGATCGCCATCGCCAACGACTGGCATTACGAGCGCCAAGGCGAGGACGAACTCGTCGCCGACCTCGCCGCCCAATGGTGCCATTACCGGCTTTGGTTCACCTGGCACGCCGACATGGGTGTGCTGCATCTCGCCTGCGCCCTCGACATCAAGGTGCCGGCGAAGAAGCGAGGCGGGCTCTACCAGCTGTTGGCCCTCGCCAACGAGAAGCTGTGGCTCGGACACTTCGATCTCTGGGCGGAGGAAGGGGTGCCGGTCTTTCGTCACGCCACGCTGGTGCGCGACGGCAGCGCCATCGGGCTCGAGCTGTTGGAGGATCTGACCGAGATCGCGCTCGGCGAGTGCGAGCGCTTCTACCCCGCGTTCCAATTCCATCTCTGGGGCGGCAAGCCGGCGAACGAAGCGCTCACCGCCGCGCTTTTGGAAACCGAAGGCGAGGCATGAGCGCCGCACTCACCGGCCCGTTGTGGCTCGTCGGCGGGGGCAAGATGGGATCGGCCCTCGCCGCGGGCTGGATCGACGCCGGCCTACCGGTCGGTGCGCTCGCCGTGGTCGAGCCGAACCCCGAGGCGCGCAAGGCCTGGGCCGCGCGCGGCGCGCTCACCTTCGCGAACGTCGGCGCGCTCGGGAGCCCGGACCGTCCCGAGGAGCTACCGCAAGCCGTCATCCTCGCCGTCAAACCACAGCAGATGGCCGACGTCCTGGCCGCGCTGGCCGGCCGCCTTCCGCCCGCCACGGCAGTGATCTCGATCGCCGCCGGCGTCCCGATCGCCAGCTTCGCCGCGGCCCTCGGCGCGGCGCGCCCGATCGTTCGGGTGATGCCCAACACGCCGTCGGCCGTCGGCCGCGGCATCAGTGCGCTGGTCGCCAATCCGGCCGCCGGCGCCGACGTCCGCGCCCTCGCCACCCGGCTCATGGCGGCCGTGGGCGAGACGGTCTGGCTCGAGGACGAGGACGGGATGCACGCGGTGACCGCGCTGTCGGGCGGCGGGCCGGCCTATGTCTTCTGGCTGATCGAGACCATGGCGGCGGCCGGCGTGGCCCAGGGTCTCGACCCCGAGGTGGCGGCCCGGCTGGCGCTCGCCACCGTCGCCGGCGCCGGCGAGTTGGCGCGACGCAGCCCCGAGCCGCCCGCGCAGCTACGGCGCAACGTGACCAGCCCCGGCGGCACCACCGCCGAGGCGCTCGCGGTGTTGATGGCCGAGGACGGCTTGGCGCCGTTGATGGACCGAGCGCTCGAGGCCGCCGCCGCGCGCTCGCGGGTGCTGGCCGGCGAGGTGGACCCGGCATGAGCGAACGTGCGGCACCCGGCCCGATCGACCTGCTCGAGGCCGCCCTCGGGCTGATCGAACGCGAGGGTTGGCAGGCCTACGGACCGTTGCGACTCGCCCGCGAGACCGGCGCCGGCCTCGCCGAGATCGTCACCCAGCTCGGCGACCGGGCGGACATCTTCGCGGCGATGGGCCGCCGCGCCGACATGGCGATGATCGACGTCGCAGTCGAAGATCTCGCCGAAATGTCGGCGAAGGAGCGCGTCTTCGAGCTGATGATGCGCCGCTTCGAAAGCCTCGGCCCGGCGCGGCCGGCGCTCAGGCGGCTCAGACGCGAGGCGGCGCCCGAGGTCTGGCTCGAGGGGCTCGGCAATCTGCGCCGGGCGATGAAGCTGATCATCGAGGCCGCCGATCTGGCCGGCCACGGTCCAAGGCGCGTGGTCATCGGCGCGGCCCTTGCCAGCGCCTATCTGCGGACCGGGCGGGTGTGGCTCGACGACGACAGCGAGGACCTCGCTCGCACCCTCGCCGAGTTGAACACGCAACTCGATCGCATCGGCAACCTCCTCGGGTCGCAAGCGCGTGGTACCGCGCCTGCGGGCGGTTGACGCAGGCTTGGCGCGGGGCGTATACGCGGTTATGTTGCATCGCAACATAGACCTTGCATCGTGAACTGTCGCCGAGTGCCGGCGCACGTGCGTCGAGCGCTGTACGGGAGGACCAGATGGCCAGCGACAACCCCTTCCAGAGCCCGGATTTCGCCAAGCTCTTCGAGCGCATGAGCATGCCGGGCATGGACATGAACGCCATGGTGGCGCTCCAGCAAAAGAACATGGAAGCCC
This sequence comes from Alphaproteobacteria bacterium, assembly GCA_046541805.1. Classification (GTDB taxonomy): domain Bacteria; phylum Pseudomonadota; class Alphaproteobacteria; order Geminicoccales; family Geminicoccaceae; genus JAAAPF01. Next base: position 24,370 of record JBKHCM010000016.1, on the reverse strand, counting down.
TTCAGCTCGCCAACAAGACCATGCTCGAGGGCTTTCAGACCGTGATGAAGCGCGAGCTCGAGATCGTCCGCGGCAGCGTCGACGAAGCGATGAAGTCCCTTCAGGACCTGATGAAGGAGACCGACCCGAAGGCGAACACGCAGATGCGCTTCGAGGTCGCCAAGGAGACCCTCGAGAAGGCGATGGCCAACTTGAAGGAGCTTTCCGAGCTGACGCAGAAGTCGAACGAGGAGGCCTTCTCCATCCTCAACAAGCGCGCGCTCGAGAGCTTCGACGAGGTCAAGGAAGCGCTCGCCAAGGCGAACAGCGCGAGCAAGGGCTGAGCCCGCGCGAGCCGGCGACGGTGGTGCGCGCGGCGTTCGACGGCCGCGATCGTCCGGCGAACGCCCGCCCCTAGCGCCGCGGTGACGGCTCGGTGATCCGCAGGTCGAACCGGCGCCGGACGCTCGCGTCGTCCCGGCACCATTCGACCGTGCCGCGATAGCGCCCCGGGGGCCAGCCGCCCTCGGGGCGCTCGGTGCCAGCGTAGTACGTGCCGCGGGCGTGGCCGGCGTCCAGCGTCGTGCGGTGATCGACGACCTCCTCGCCGTCCGGGCCCACGAGGACGAGGCGGATGCGGTCGCCCGCGCGCGTCCCGTAGGCGTGCATCCAAACGACGAGCGCCGGGGCGTGGGACGGCAACGCTTCGGCGCGGTGCCAGCCGCGCAACAGATCGGCATCCGCGGGCGCATGGGGCGCCATGCCGGCGCCGACGAGCGGCAGCGCGACGTAGCGCACCGGCTCGGCGAACAGCGGTTCGACCGCACCGCAGTCCGCCCCGTCCTCCACCACCCGACCGTCCATCGGATCGATGGGCCGCCCGTCGTGCTCGAAGCCGACATGCAGATGGGGAAAGCTGGTCTCGCCGGAGAGGCCGACCAAGCCGATGGCGGTGCCCGCCGCGACGCGGTCGCCCGGCCGCACCAAGATGCTGCCGCGCCGGAGATGGCAGAGCTGGCTCACCCAGCCGCCCGCATGCTCGAGCCGCACGCCGTTGCCGCAGTTGCGCCCGTCGAGCGGCGGCGCCCCCGCGGCGTCGGTGGCGATGTCGGGCATGCCGTCGCGGACGCCGACGACGGTGCCGGCGGCCGGCGCCAGCACCGCCACGCCGCGGGCGAGCACCGACAGGTCGGCGAGCGCGATGTCGGTGCCGGCGTGCCCGTCGCCGCTGAGGCGACCGCAGGCGACGTCGAGCACCCCCGGACCGGGATCGCGGTCGACGTGGCGCACGATCCAGCAGTCCTCGCCGTGCCGGCAGGCGACCGGCCAGACGAAGGGCGGCCCGGCGCGCGCCGAGGGCGCCACCGCCACGACCGCCAGCACCCAGGCCACGACGCCGTAGCGAGCCCATCGGCGCATGCCGTCTCCCCGTTGCCGCGCTGGTGACGGCGTTTTCCTAGGCCCCGGCCCACCTCGCGGCCACCCCCGATCCTCACCACCGCGCCGCGAACCCGACGTGCATCGGGTCATGGGCGGGGTGTGACGCGCGACCGAGCGGACGCCCGCGCCCTCGAGCATCGCCTGCGCCGTCTCCCAGCCGCACATCGTGCTGCCGTGGCCGGCCCGCCCCGGCCGATCGACACCGGCGTGCCCTGGGCGAGGCAGACGGCGAAGAGCAGGGCGGCGAGCGGCGAGTTCAGGCTGTTCTCGAGCCGCGCCGAGCCGCCGGCGGCCTGCACCAGACAGGTCCCCGCCCGGCCCGAGCGCACGCGCCAGCGCGCGGATCGGGGCCGCCGGATCGTTGTGATCATGGATCTCACGTCTGAGCAGGTGACGAGGTCGTCGGCCTCGCGCTCGTCGAAGGCGGAGAGATCGCGCACGGCGAAGCGGACGTTGGCGAGCCCCGCCGCGGCGGCGGCGTCCGCGGCGTAGGCGATGGCGTCGGGGCAGAGGTCGTAGCTGGTGAGGTCGTAGCTGGTAAAGCGGCTGGCCGGGTAGCGCGCGGCGCGCGCCGCCACGGGCACAGCCGGCGTGGAGCACGTCGATGCCGTCGACCAAGCGTCGCTCCAGCTACGGCGCCAGCCGCAGGACGTGATCGAGCAGCGCCGCGGTCACCCTCTGGGCGCCGTCCTCCGCCATGATGGCGCGAAGGCAGGGGTAATCCTCCGTCGCGCAGGCGGGTGGGCACGCGCTCGCTCACCTCGCCCATCAAGGCGACGTGCCGACCGGCGAGCGCGAGGTGGCCCGCGGGCGCGCCGGCGACGAGGCCGACGGTGTCTGCCGCCGGCAGCTGGACGGTTCGAGCGGTCAGCCGGACATCGCCCTGGCGCGACGGCGCGCGACCGAGGAGGGGATGTTGAGGCTCTCGCGGTACTTGGCGACGGTCCGGCGCGCGAGCGCCATGCCCTTGTCCTTCAAGAGCTTCACGATCTGATCGTCGGAGAGGACGGTCTCGGCGGTCTCGCGCTCGATCAGCGCCTTGATCTCCTGGCGGATCGCCTCGGCCGCGTGCGCCTCCCCGCCGCTGTCGCCGCCGACGGCGTTGGAGAAAAAGTATTTGAAGGGCACGACGCCCAACGGCGTGGCGACGAGCTTGCCGGCGGTGGCCCGGCTCACCGTGCTCTCGTGCAGCCCGGTGCCTTCGGCCACTTGGCGCAACACCATCGGTTTGAGCGCACTCGCCCCCGATGCGAGAAAGCCCCGCTGCTCCTCGACGACGTATTCGGCGACCTTCAGGATCGTGCGCGCGCGCTGGTCGAGCGCCTTCACCAGCCAATTGGCCGCCTGGAAGCGCTCGGCGAAGTACTGCCGCACGCTCGGGTCGAGGCCGGGCCCGGCGACCTGGGTGTAGTAGTCGACGTCGACCAGCACCCGCGGCAACGTCGCGTTGTTGAGCTCGACCCGCCAGCCACCGCGGTGCGGCGTCACCCAGAGATCGGGCACCGCGCCGGCCTCGGGCGGCGGCGCGAAGCCGAGGCCCGGCCGCGGATCGAGGGCGCGGATCTCGTGGACCATGTCGGCGAGGTCCTCCTCGTCGACCCCGCACAGCCGGACGAGGCCCTTGCGGTCGCCCTTCGCCAGGCGATCGAGATGGGCCAACAAGCGCTCCATCGCCGGATCGAGCCGGTCGCGCTCGCGCAGCTGCAGGGCCAGGCATTCGGCGAGATCGCGGGCGCCGACCCCGGTCGGATCGAAGCGCTGGATCTGGGCCAGCACGGCCTCGACCACCGCCGCGTCGACGCCGAGGCGAGCCGCGGTCTCGGCCATGTCGGCGCGGCAGTAGCCGGCTTCGTCCACGGCCTCGATCAGGTGGAAGCCGACCACGCGCTCGACCGGATCGCTCACCGCGACGTGGAGCTGCTCGACGAGGTGATCGTGCAGGCTGCGGGGCTCGGCGAAGCGCTGCTCGAGGTCGGGCAGTTCGTCGTCGAAGCCGGCCGACTGGCCGCCACCGATGTGGACGACGTGGTCGCTGGCCGCGGGCCCGTCGGGCTGATGCCAGCCCTCGTCCCAGCGCTCGTCGAGCGGCGCCTCGGCCGGGCCGACGGCGGTCTCGCGACCGTCGGCCAGGGCGTCGCCCTGGCGATCGCCGTCGAGAAACGGGTTCTCGGCGAGCTCCTGGTCGACGTAGCCGCTGACCTCCAGATTGGTCATCTGCAACAGCTTGATCGCCTGCTGCAGCTGGGGGGTCATGACCAGCTGCTGGCTCTGTTTGACGTCGAGGCGGAGACCGAGGCTCATGGGCGTGGTTTACACCTGAAACCGTTCGCCAAGGTAAACGCGGCGCACGTCGGCGTCGCCGACGATCTCGGCGGGCGTGCCCTCCTTCAACACCTGCCCGTCGTGCAGGATGTAGGCGCGGTCGATGATCCCCAGGGTATCGCGGACGTTGTGGTCGGTGATCAACACCCCGATGCCGCGGTCCTTCAGATGCGCCACGAGGTCGCGGATCTCGGCGACGTTGATCGGATCGATCCCGGCGAGCGGCTCGTCCAGCAGCATGAAGCGCGGCTTGGCGGCGAGCGCCCGGGCGATCTCCACCCGCCGCCGCTCGCCGCCGGAGAGCGACGGTGCCGCGGCGCGGCGCAGATGGCTCAAGGAGAACTCGGTCAGCAGGCGCTCCAGCGTCGCCTCGCGCTCGGCGGCGTCGGCCTCCGTCACCTCCAATACGGCGCGCAGGTTCCGCTCGACGTTGAGGCCGCGGAAGATCGAGGCCTCCTGAGGCAGATAGCCGATGCCGCGACGGGCGCGCCGGTACATCGGCAGGCGCGTGACGTCGACGCCTTCGAGCTCGACGCTGCCGCGATCGGCCCGGATCAACCCCATCATCACGTAAAAGCAGGTGGTCTTGCCGGCGCCGTTGGGGCCGAGCAGGCCGACGGCCTCGCCGGGCGCGACGTGCAGAGTCACGCCGCGCAGCACCTCGCGGCCGCGATAGCTCTTGCCGAGATCGCGGGCGACGAAGGCGCGCGCCGCCGGCGCGGCGGCGGGGCGCAGCCGCAGGACGCGCGCGGGACCGGCGGCGCTCACCGGCCCTCCTCCCCCGGCGCGAAGCGGGCACGGACGCGGCCGTCGCCCTCCGCCGCGCGCAGACGCGACACGCCGCTGGCGAGGTCGATCTCCAGGCGATTGCCCCGCAGCACGTTGTCGTCGCGCGTCAAGACGACGTCGCCGGTGAGAGTGATGCGGCGGGTGGTGAGGTCGTAGATACCCTCGCTGCCGCGGGCGATCTCCCGCGGCGAGCTCACCACGACGTCGCCATGCGCCTCCACCCGGCGGATCTCGCCCATGGCCTGGTCGCCGTTCACCCCGTCGTCGGCGTCCTCCGCCCGGTCACCGTCGCCGCCGCTGTCGCCGTAGAAGACGTCCAGCGTTTGCGCGCTCAAAGTAAGCTCTCCCTGCACCGCGTCGACGTCGCCCTTGAAGGTGGCGACGCCCTCGCTCTGGCGCACCTCCAGCTCGTCGGCGGTGATCTCGATGGGCGCGGAATCGTCGTGCCCGGCGAAGCCCGCGGGCTGAGCCCACCCCGTCGCCGGCGCGAGCAGGACGAGCGCGGTGAGCGCGCGGCCCCTCAAGAGCCCTTCCCCGCCGCCCCGGTCCCGGCCTCGTCTGCGCCGGGCAGGCGCGCCCGCACGTTGCCGGAAAAGCGCAGCACGTCGCCGCGCTCGCCGACCTTGAGGCGGTCGGCGACGAGTTCGCCCCGGGGCCCGCTGCCCGCGACCGGCGCGAGCGTGCGCAACAGCCCGGCGTCGACCGCGACCTTCGCGGCCTCGGTGCGCAGGCGGTAGCCGTCGTCGGTGACGACGTCGATGCCGCCGTCGAGATCCAGAATGCCGCTGTCGCGGTCGAAGACCGCGCGGCCGGCCTCGACGGCGATGTCGCGCGCCGCCGCCGCCGGCAGCTCAGCGCGCATGCGCTCGAGCTCGATGCGGCGCGGCGAGGTCGGATCGACGCGCGCGGCCGCCGCCTCGACCCTGAAGCCGCGCGAGCCGGAGCCCGCGCCGACATAGCGGGGTTGGTCGAGCCGGACCCGGCCATCGCGTTCGAGATCGACGGCATCGGCAGCCGGGCTGATGACATCGAAGTCGGGGCCGTGCAGGCGCGGCCAGGTGAGCGCCAGCGCCAGCAGGGCCAGGGCCGCCACGGGCAGCGCCACGCGCATGGCGCGCACGAACCGGCTGTAGCGGCCGGGAGGGCGCATCAGGCCACGCCTGCGTGCAGACAGTCGTGCAGATGCACGACCCCGACGGGCACCGCCCCCTCTCCGCTGGCGGTGACGAAGAGCTGGGTGACGTGGGGCTCGCCATCGGTCATCTGCGCGAGCGCCTCGGCGGCGAGAGCGTCGGCGGCGATCGTCCGCGGCGCCGCGGTCATGACCTCGCCCACCGACTGGGCAAGAAACGACTCGCGGCCGAGATGGCGCCTCAGATCGCCGTCGGTGACGATGCCGACCAGCCGCTCGCCGTCGACAACGCCGACGCAGCCGAGCCGCTTCGCGGTCATCTCGACGATGGCCTCGCTCATCGGCCGATCCGGGGCGATGAGCGGGATCTCGGCGCCAGCGTGCATGATGTCGCGCACGCGCACCAGCCGTGCCCCCAGCTTGCCGCCGGGATGGAAGATGGCGAAGTCCTCGCGGTCGAAGCCCTTGGCGGCGAGCACCGCGGCGGCGAGCGCGTCGCCCATCGTCATCATCGCGGTCGTCGAGGTGGTCGGCGCGAGGCCCATCGGGCAGGCCTCCTCCAGCCGCGGCAGCACCAACGCCACGTCGGCCTGATCGGCGAGCGTGCTCGGCGCCCGGCCGACCAGGGCCAAGAGCGGCAAGGAGAAGCGGCGGGTATAGGTGACGAGGTCACCGAGCTCGGGCGTCTCGCCGCTGTTGGAGAGCGCCAGCACCAGATCGCCGCGCGCGAGCATGCCGAGATCGCCGTGGCTCGCCTCGCTGGGGTGGACGTAGAAGGCGGGGGTGCCGGTCGAGGCCAGCGTCGCCGCGATCTTGCGCGCGACGTGCCCGCTTTTGCCCATGCCGGTGGTGACCACCCGGCCCTGCGTCGCCAGGATGCGCTTGCAGGCCTCGGCGAAGGACTGATCCAGACCGGCCGCACAGGTCTCGAGCGCCGCCGCCTCGAGCTGGAAGACGCGGCGCCCCATACGGATATGCGCGGCGCTGGCGAAGCCGAGCGCTTCGGCCGTCCGGTCGGGGTCGCTCGCAGGCGTGACGGCGGCGGTAGTCATGCGAATCCTCTAAGCGCGTCGGCGAGATGGTCTAGCAATCCGTGTGCCACGACGCGGCGGACTATGGGCGAGGCGGCGGCAGCGGTCAACGCGCGGGACCGCAGCATTTGCGCACGGTCGGGGTGCCGAGCCACACAAGCTCAGTGCGCGAAGATGTCGACGTCGGCCCAGCCGGCGAGGTCGAGGTCGGCGCGGGTCGCAACGAAGCCGAAACACGCCGCGGCGAGCGCGCTGCGCCCCTCGCGCACGAGCATGGCGTCGAGGCGCGCCTTCAAGGCGTGCAGGTGCAGCACGTCGCTGGCGGCGTACTGGCGCTGAGCGTCGCTCAGCTCCGGCGCCCCCCAGTCCGAGCTCTGCTGGCCCTTTTGGACGTCGATCCCCAACAGCTCGCGGCAGAGATCGCGCAGGCCGTGGCGGTCGGTGTAGGTCCGCACGAGCTTGGAGGCGATCTTCGTGCAGTAGAGCGGCGCCGTGCGGGCGCCGAGGTCGTGACGCAAAAGCGCCACGTCGAAGCGCGCGAAGTGGAAGAGCTTGAGGGTCGCCGCATCCTCCAAGAGCGCCCGCAGGCGCGGCGCGGCGCGCTGGTCCTTGGCGATCTGCACGAGGTGGCAGACGGCGTCGCCGGCGGAGAGCTGCACCAGGCACAGCCGGTCGCGGCCGTGGACCAGGCCCATGGCCTCGGTGTCGACCGCCACGACGGGGCCGAGATCGACCTCCGCGGGCAGATCGCCCTGGTGGAGATGGACGACGGGCTCGCACTCGCTCACGACGAGGCCTCGAGGACGAAATCCAAAGAGGGTATGACCCGCGTCGCTGCGCCGGATCGCGGTGCGGTCGGCGACGGCACCGCCGATCGCGACGCGAACCGTGGTGGTGCCCAGGAGAGGACTCGAACCTCCACCCCCTTGCGGGGACAGGTACCTGAAACCTGCGCGTCTACCAATTCCGCCACCTGGGCCGCGGTGAGCCGTCGCTCTAGGCCCAGGCACGCGCCGCGTCAATAGGCCCACCACCAGCGCCCTGGGCCGGCCGCCGCGCAACCACCCTTTAAGGCCGCGGTTCGTCTTCCTATAAGGCCTGCGCCGGCGTGCCCATTCGAGGAGAGAGCGATGCGCAACGACGTCGTCACCGTGTTCGGGGGCTCGGGCTTTCTGGGCCGCTACGTCGTGCGCCGGCTCGCCGGCGAGGGGGCGCGGGTGCGGGTGGTCTGTCGCCACCCGCACAAGGCCTTGCACCTCAAGCCCATGGGCGAGGTCGGCCAGATCACGCTGGAGCGCGGCGACGTCACCAAGCGCGACGACCTCGCCCCGTTCATCGAGGGCTCGCGCCACGTCGTGAACCTCATCGGTATCCTCTTCGAGAAGGGCGATCAGCGCTTCGAAGTGATCCAGGCGGAGACGCCGGCGCGCATCGCCGCCGCGGCCGCGGCCGCCGGGGTCGAGCGCCTCGTCCAGCTCTCCGCCATCGGTGCCGACCCCGAGAGCCCCGCCGCCTACGGCCGCACCAAGGCGGCGGGCGAGGCGGCGGTCCGCGAGGCCTTCCCCGCGGCGACGATCCTCCGGCCGAGCGTCGTCTTCGGGCCCGAGGACGACTTCTTCAACCGCTTCGGCCAGCTGGCGCAGATCAGCCCGTTCCTGCCGCTGATCGACGGCGGCGAGACGCGCTTTCAGCCGGTCTACGTCGACGACGTGGCGCGCGCGGTGATCCTCGGGCTCACCGACAAGACGACCAAGGGCAAGACCTACGAGCTCGGCGGCCCGGACGTGTACACCTTCCGCGAGCTGCTCGCGTATCTGTTGGAGCTGTTGCACCGTCGCCGGCTGTTGTTGAACCTGCCCGCCAACATCGCGACGATCCAGGCGCGCGTCATGGAGCTGTTGCCGAAGCCGCCCCTGACCCGCGACCAGATCGCGCTCCTGGCCAGCGACAACGTGGTGAGCGAGGGCGCGCTCGGCTGCGCCGACCTCGGCATCACGCCGACGCCGCTCGAGGTCATCGTGCCCAGCTACGTCCAGCGCTACGCCAAGCGTCAGCCGCGCGCGGTGTGAGCGTCGCTGCGGCGGAACGTCGACGACCGCCCGTCGTTGGGCGGGGCGTAAGGGGCGCGAACCGCGCCAGGCGGGCCGGCGCGCGGTGGCGTCGACGGCGTCGGCGGTCCGCAACCGACCACGGAGGGTCGCGATGTACCGCAAGATCATGGTTCCGGTGGACCTCGAGCACGCCGACGCCCTCGACAAGGCGCTCACCACCGCCGCCGGCCTCGCCGAGCAGCACGGCGCGGCGGTGACCTACGTCGCCGTCACCACCTCGGCACCCGGTCCGGTCGCCCAGGATCAAGGCGAGTTCGCCGGCATGCTCGACGCCTTCGCCAAGGCGCAGGGTCGCCGCTTCGGCATCGAGACGACAGGCCTCGCCAAGGTCAGCCACGACCCGACCACCGACCTCAACCGCACCCTCATGGCGACGGCCGAGGAGATCGAGGCCGACCTGATCGTCATGGCGTCGCACGTCCCGGGTGTGATCGAGCACCTGTTCGCGTCGCACGCCGGCTACGTGGCGAGCCACGCGAAGATGAGCGTGTTCGTCGTGCGCTGAAACGATCGCCGCCGGCCGCGACAACGACCGCCGAACGCGCCCGTTCGGTAGAGCGCAGCAGCGATATAATCCCCCACCGGTTGGTGGGGGTTGCCTCAAGGCCACATAAGCGTTTTGAATAGCCAAATCGGCTAAGCTGTATCGTTTCTGGTGATTAAGCCTTGCTGGATGCTTTGACGCGGCCGGGTGACTCTGCCCGTATTGAGCGTTTTGTCAGCGAAGTTGCATTTCTTTCCCGTCATCCGGAGCTTGCGCGCGACCTTGCCGCGGCAGCCCAGTTGCGGGCGCTCGACGATGGGGGGATCGCGGGCCAGGCCGGGGAGCAGGAACGCTCGGTCACCGGCCTCGTGGACGGCGCGCTGGTGGTCTGGCTGCCGATCCAGGACGGCTCGCTGCGCCCGCTGCACGTCCTCCGTCCGGGCGCATGGATGGTGTCGCTGCCGCTGATCAAGGGGACACCGCGGCGGGTCACCTTCTCGGCCTGCGGGCCGACGCGCCTGTTGCATCTCGACCAGGAGGCGGTCGACCGGGTGATCGACGCCCACCCGGTGGTCTGGCGGTGGTTCACCGCGCTCGCGGCAGAGCACTTGGAGCGCGCCCTCGCCGTCTGCGTCGGGCTGCTGGCGGAACGGCCGCTGCCACGCCTCGCCGGCCGCCTGTTGTCGCTCAGCGGCGAGGCGCCGGGCCCCAACGTCGCCATCGAACTAACGCAGAGCGACCTCGCCCTGTTGAGCGGCCTGTCGCGCAACACGGTGAGCCGCACGCTCGGCCAGCTCGAAGCGATGGGCCTGATCGCGCGCGGCTATCGGCGCCTGCGCGTGCTCGACCGGACCGGTCTCACCCGGGTCGCGGCGGGCGAGGCCCCCAGCGAGGCTCAACCGTAGGCGAGGGTCAGCAACACGAGGCCGAGCAGGACCCGGTAGACGACGAAGGGGGTGAAGCTCGCCCGGCGCAGCCATCGCATCATCAACGCGATGGCGACCAGGGCGGAGCCGAAGGCGAGCCCGCCGCCGACGAGCGCGTCGCGCGTCAGCGCCAGCTCGCCCAGCTCGACCAGCTCCAGTCCCAGCAACAGCCCGGCCGCCGTGATCGTCGGGATCGAGAGCAGCATCGAGAAGCGCGCCGCCGCGGTGCGCTCCAGCCCCAAGGCCCGGGCCGCGGTCATCGTGATGCCGGCGCGGCTGGTGCCGGGGATCAGCGCCAGCACCTGCGCGCAACCGATGGCGAGCGCGCCCGGCAGGCCCAGGGCGGCGAGCGGGCGGTCGGCGCGGCAACGCCGATCGGCGAGCCAGAGCAGGACGCCGAAGACGAGCATCGTCCAGCCGATGACGTCGAGACGGCGCAACCCGTCCAGCATGCCGCTGACCAGGGCGCCGACGACGACGACGGGGATGGTGGCCACGGCCACCAGCACGACGAGCCGGCGCCCCGGCTGCGCCATCAGCCCGCCCTCGCTCCGGAAGGTGCCGGCGAGCATCGCGCGCAGGTCGCCCGCCAGATAGACGACGACGGCGCCGAGCGAGCCGACGTGGACGGCGACGTCGATCATCAGCCCCTGGTCCGGCCAGGGGGTCAACAGCGGCACGAGGATCAGGTGGCCCGAGGAACTGATCGGCAGGAATTCGGTGACGCCCTGGACGACGGCGAGGACGATGAGCTGCAAGAGGTCCATCGGCGGTCCTTTCGCTCCGGCGTGACGGGGCCCGGCGGCGGCGAGGCGGCGCCGTCGTGCGGCGATGACGATCTCGACGTAAAAGTCGTCCCGTTCCGGGACCATCTGCCGATATGGCGCTGGACGACATGCGGCGGCGTCGCTATACACGGCTGTGTTCCGCGCATCATCGGGAAAACGCGGGGCCGCGTCCGCCGCGACGGCCCGCTCCCGGCACACCCCGCGCGGAGCGCCCTCACCGAGACCAGCCGGGGGATATGCCCATGGCCTCGAAGATGATGCGGTTCGTCTCGACCCCCCAGGCCATGCCCGAAAAGCGTGGGGTCGAAGCGCGGCGCCACGACTTCGACGAGATCTACGGCCGCTACGCCAAGGCCGCCGCCGAGGAGCAGGCCGGGCGCTGCGAGCAGTGCGGCGTGCCGTTCTGTCAGGTGCATTGCCCCTTGCAGAACAACATCCCGGACTGGCTCAAGGCCACCGCCGAGGACCGGCTCGAGGAGGCCTACGAGCTCGCCTCGGCGACCAACAACTTCCCCGAGATCTGCGGGCGCATCTGCCCGCAGGACCGGCTGTGCGAGGGCAACTGCGTCATCGAGCAGTCGGGCCACGGCACGGTGACGATCGGCGCGGTGGAAAAGCACATCACCGACACCGCCTTCGACATGGGCTGGGTCAAGCCCACCAAGCCCAAGCGCGAGCGCCCCGAGACCATCGGCATCATCGGCGCCGGCCCGGCCGGCCTCGCCTGCGCCGATCAGCTCAGGAAGAAGGGCTATCAGGTCACCGTCTACGACCGCTACGACCGCGTCGGCGGGCTGATGGTCTACGGCATCCCCGGCTTCAAGCTGGAAAAGCCGATTGTCCAGCGCCGCCACGAGCTGCTCGCGGAGAGCGGTGTCAGCTTCGTCTTGAACTGCGGCGTCGGCGACGACCTCAGCTTCCGCGAACTGCGCGAGCGCCACGACGCCGTTTTCGTCGCCACCGGCGTCTACAACGCGCGCGACGTCCAGGCCCCCGGCGTCGGCCAGGACGGCATCGTGCCGGCGCTGGACTACCTCACCGCCTCCAACCGCCACGGGCTCGGCGATCACGTCCCCGATTTCGCGAGCGGTCGGCTCGACGCCGCCGGCAAGAACGTCGTCGTCGTCGGCGGCGGCGACACCGCCATGGACTGCGTGCGCACCGCCGTGCGCCAGGGCGCCAAGTCGGTCCGCTGCCTCTACCGCCGCGACGAGGGCAACATGCCCGGCTCGACCCGCGAGGTCGCCAACGCCAAGGAGGAGGGCGTCGAGTTCGTCTGGCTCTCGGCACCCGAGGCGTTCTTGGGCAACGGCCACGTCACCGGCGTGCGCGCCACCCGCATGCGCCTTGGCGCGCCCGACGCCACCGGCCGCCAGTCGCCCGAGCCGATCCCGGGCTCGAGCTTCAACCTCGAGGCCGACCTCGTGTTGAAGGCGCTCGGCTTCGACCCCGAGGACCTCGTGCACCTGTTCGAGGAGCCGGCGCTGCCGGTGACCCGTTGGGGGACCATCAAGGTCGACTGGTCGACGATGATGACCCGGCTCGACGGCGTCTTCGCCGGCGGCGACATCGTCCGCGGCGCGTCGCTCGTGGTTTGGGGCGTGCGCGACGGGCGCGACGCCGCCGCCGGCATCCACCACTACCTGCGCGCGAAGGCCGAGGGCGAGCACGACGCGCCCGCCCGCCACCAGTTCGCCGCCTCCTGACGAGAGGGTCGCCATGACCGAGATGGACCCCCGCGCGCTCGCGCACGCCGCGCGCCTCGAGCGGCTGACCACCACCGGCCTTTACGACCCCGCTTTCGAGCACGACGCCTGCGGCGTCGGCTTCGTCGCCGCCATCGACGGCGAGCCGCGCCGCGACGTCGTCTTGAAGGGCATCGACGCGTTGAAAGCGGTCTGGCACCGCGGCGCCGTCGACGCCGACGGCAAGACCGGCGACGGTGCGGGCATCCACGTCGCCATCCCCCAGGACTTCTTCCGCGGCCAGCTCAAGGGCTCGCGTCAGGTCGAGGGCCCGCTCGGCGTCGGCATGGTGTTCCTGCCGCGGACCGACTTCGCCGCCCAGGAGACCTGCCGCACGATCGTCGAGACCGAGATCCTCGCCTTCGGCTACGCCATCCTCGGCTGGCGGCAGGTGCCGGTGGACATCTCGGTCATCGGCGAGAAGGCGATCGCCACCCGGCCCGAGATCGAGCAGATCATGATCGGCAACCCGCACGGGGTCGATCCCGAGGTCTTCGAGCGCGAACTCTACGTCATCCGCCGCCGCATCGAGAAGCGCGTGCTCGCGGAGAACATCACCTCCTTCTACATCTGCTCGTTGAGCTGCCGTTCGGTCATCTACAAGGGCCTGTTCCTGGCGGAGCAGCTCTCCAACTTCTATCCCGACCTGATGGACGAGCGGTTCGTTTCGAGCTTCGCGATCTTCCACCAGCGCTACTCGACCAACACCTGGCCGTCCTGGCAGCTGGCGCAGCCCTTCCGCGTCCTCGCCCACAACGGCGAGATCAACACCGTGCGCGGCAACACCAACTGGATGACCAGCCACGAGACGCGCATGGAGAGCGATCTCTTCGGCGCCCACAATGACGACGTGAAGCCGATCATCCAAAAGGGCAGCTCCGACAGCGCCGCCTTGGACGCGGTCTTCGAGGCGCTGGTGCGCGGCGGCCGCGCCCTGCCCTTGGTCAAGACGCTGCTGATCCCGCCGGCCTATTCGCGCAAGATGGCGATGCCGGAGGCGCACCGCGACCTTTTTGCGTACTGCAACTGCGTCATGGAGCCCTGGGACGGGCCCGCCGCCGTGGTCGCCACCGACGGCCGCTGGGTCATCGCCGGCATGGACCGCAACGGCCTGCGCCCGATGCGCTACGCCCGGACGGCCGACGGGCTCATCGTCGCCGGCTCGGAGACCGGCATGGTGCCCCAGGCCGAGACCGGCATCGTCGAGAAGGGGCGGGTCGGCCCGGGCGAGTGCGTCGGCGTCGACATGCGCGCGAACGCCTTCTACCGCGACCTCGAGCTCAAGGACCATCTGGCGGCGCAGAAGCCCTACTCGCGCTGGGTCGAGAACATCACCCATTTGGAGACGTTGAGCCCAGCGCCCGCCGGCCCCGCCGTGGCCTTCGAGAAGGCCGAGCTCCGCCGCCGGCAGAAGCTCTACGACTGGAGCGTCGAGGATCTCGAGCTGATCCTGGCGCCGATGGTGCTCGACGCCAAGGAGGCGGTCGGCTCGATGGGCGACGACACGCCGTTGGCGGTGCTGTCGTCGAAGTACCGCGGCCTGCACCACTTCTTCCGCCAGCAGTTCAGCCAAGTCACCAATCCGCCGATCGACCCCGTGCGCGAATGGCGGGTGATGAGTCTCAAGACCCGGTTCGGCAACCTCGGCAACATTTACGACGAGGCGCCGGATCAGACGGCGATCCTGCAGCTGGAGACGCCGATCCTGCTGTCGTCGGAGTACGCGGCGCTGACCGCGTATTTCGGTGACCGGATCGTCGAGCTGGACTGCACCTTCCCCGTCGACGGCGGCCCGACCGTGCTCCGGCGCGAGCTCGAGCGCCTGCGGCGCGAGGCCGAGGACGCCGTGCGCGGCGGCTGCGAGAACCTGGTCCTGACCGATCGCCGGATCGGCGCCGACCGGGCGCCGATGCCGATGATCCTGGCGACGGGCGCGGTGCACAGCCACCTCGTCCGCCAGCAGCTGCGGAGCTTCAGCTCGATCACGGTGCGCGCGGGCGAGTGCCTGGACGTGCACTACGCGGCGGTGCTGATCGGCGTCGGCGCCACCGCGGTGAACCCCTATCTCGCCGAGGCGTCGATCGCCGACCGCCACGCCCGCAACCTGTTTTCGGGCTTCGACCTCCAGCAGTGCCTCGAGCGCTACAAGGAGGCGGTGGCGCAAGGGCTTTTGAAGATCATGTCCAAAATGGGCATCTCGATCATCAGCTCCTACCGCGGCGGCTACAACTTCGAGGCGGTGGGGCTGTCGCGCTCGCTCTGCGCCGAGTACTTCCCCGGCGTGACCACGCGCATCTCCGGCATCGGCCTGCGCGGGCTGACCAACAAGATCCTGCAACTCCACGACGAGGCCTTCGACGAGGACAACGTCCTCTCCATCGGCGGTTTCTACCGCTATCGCCGCGGCGGCGAGACCCACGCCCTCGAGGCCCAGGCGATCCACCAGCTGCAAAAGGCGGTGACGACGAACTCGTACACCGCCTATCGGCAGTTTTCCGACATGATGTACGCCGCGCCGCCGGTGACCATCCGCGACCTGCTGGATTTCGACCGCCCGGAGAAGGGCCTGCCGGTCGACCGGGTGGAGAGCATCACCGAGATCAGAAAGCGCTTCGTCACGCCCGGCATGTCGCTCGGCGCCTTGAGCCCCGAGGCGCACGAGACCCTCTCGATCGCGATGAACCGCATCGGGGCCAAGGCCGACAGCGGCGAGGGCGGCGAAGGCACCGAGCGCTTCCATCCGCGCCCCAACGGCGACAACCCGAACTCGGTCATCAAGCAGGTGGCCTCGGGCCGCTTCGGCGTCACCGCCGAGTACCTGAACGCCTGCCGCGAGATCGAGATCAAGGTCGCCCAGGGAGCGAAGCCCGGTGAGGGCGGCCAGCTCCCCGGCTTCAAGGTGACGGCCGAGATCGCGCGGCTGCGCCACGCCACCGAAGGCGTGACCCTGATCTCGCCGCCGCCGCACCACGACATCTATTCGATCGAGGACTTGGCCCAGCTCATCTATGACCTCAAGCAGATCAACCCGGACGCCCGGGTCTGCGTGAAGCTGGTCTCCGAGAGCGGCATCGGCACCGTCGCCGCCGGCGTCGCCAAGGCCAAGGCCGACGTCATCCTGGTCTCGGGCCATTCCGGCGGCACCGGGGCGAGCCCGCAGACCTCGATCAAATACGCCGGCACGCCCTGGGAGATGGGCCTCTCCGAGGTCAATCAGCTGCTCACGCTCAACGACCTGCGCCACCGGGTGACGCTGCGGACCGACGGCGGCATCAAGACCGGCCGCGACGTCGTCATCGCCGCCCTTTTGGGGGCGGAGGAGTTCGGCGTCGGCACCGCCAGCCTCGTTGCCATGGGCTGCATCATGGTCCGGCAGTGCCACTCCAACACCTGCCCGGTCGGCGTCTGCACCCAGCGCCCGGAGCTCCGCGACCACTTCACCGGCACGCCCGAGAAGGTGGTGAACCTCTTCACCTTCATCGCCGAGGAGGTGCGCGAGATCCTGGCGTCCTTGGGGCTCAAGTCGCTCGACGAGGCGATCGGTCGGACCGACCTCCTCAAGCAGGTGAGCCGCGGCTCCGCGGATTTGGACGACCTCGATCTCAACCCGATCCTGGCGCAGGTCGACAGCAGCCATCCGCGCTTCTGCGTGATCGAGGGCCGAAACGAGGTCCCCGACACCCTCGACGCGCAGATGGTCAAGGACGCCGCCCCGATGCTGGAGGACGGCGAGAAGATGCAGCTCGCCTACAACGTCCGCAACGTCGACCGGGCGGTGGGCACGCGTCTCTCGGCGCACATCACCCGCAAATTCGGGATGGCGCGCCTGAAGCCCGGCCATCTCACGGTGCGCTTGCGCGGCTCGGCGGGGCAGTCGCTCGGCGCCTGGGCGGTGCAGGGGCTCAACATCGAGCTCTTCGGCGACGCCAACGACTATGTCGGCAAGGGGCTGTCGGGGGGCACCATCGCCATCCGCCCCTTGGTCTCGTCGCCGATCGTCCCGCATGAGAACGTCATCATCGGCAACACCTGCCTCTACGGTGCCACGGGCGGCAAGCTCTTCGCCGCCGGCCAGGCCGGCGAGCGCTTCGCCGTGCGCAACTCGGGCGCGATCACCGTGGTCGAGGGCTGCGGCGACAACGGCTGCGAGTACATGACCGGCGGCGTCGCCGTCATCCTCGGTGCCACCGGCGACAACTTCGCCGCCGGCATGTCGGGCGGCATGGCCTACGTCTACGACCCCGAAAACCGGCTGTGGGACCCGGTCCGCAACCGCTCGATCCGTCTCAACGAGGACTTCGTCATCTGCCAGCGACTCGAGGTCGCGCACTACGCCAAGATCCTCGAGGACTTGCTCACCGAGCACGTCGGGATGACGCAGTCGGCGCAGGCGGCGCGGATCCTCGCGGACTTCGAGACCGAAAAGCGGTTCTTCTGGCAGATCGTGCCGAAGGAGATGCTCGACAAGCTCGACGTGCCGGTCACCGCCGGCTCCGTCGCCGACACGGCGTAAGGCGCGCGTGTCCGTGCCGAAATCCGATCTCATCGACGCCTATCGCGACGCCAGCGGCGCAGCCACGCACGGCTTCGAACGCACGGTCGGCTACGTGGTGCAGATCGAGGGTGACGTCGCGCGCCTCCGCCTCGACGTCGGCGAGCGCCATCTGAACCCCTACGGCGCCGCCCACGGCGGCGTCGTCCTGACGCTGCTCGACACGGTCGGGGGCGTGCAGGTCTATTTGAAGGCGCGGCCCGAGCGGATGGCGACGATCAACATGGCGACCCAGTTCGTCGATCTGGTGCCGCCGGGTCCCGTCGTCGCGACCGCCCGCATCGACCGTCTCGGCAAGTCGGTCGCCCACACCACCTCGGAGCTCCGCGCCGAAAGCGCCACCGGCCCGCTCGTGGCGACGGCGGTGGCGAGCTATCGGCTGTTCGGTGTCGGCGACCGCTGAGCCCGCTCAGTCGTCGACGCGGAAGCCGACGTTCATGCCGACCTGGTAGTGGCGGACCTTGCCGTCCTCGACATGGCCGCGGATCTCGGTGACCTCGAACCACGCGACGTTGCGCACGGTTCGGCAGGCGCGCTCGATGCCGGTCTCGATCGCGTCGCTGACCGACGTCCGCGAGCTGCCGACGATCTCGGTCTTGCGATAGACGTGGTCGCCCTCCATCCGAACCTCCGCTTGATGACGATCCTCTATCGTTCAACAAAGCGGTGACCGTCGCGGCTCCCGCCGCACGCCCGGCCGAGGTGACGCAGCGACCAGCCGGCCTTCCCGATTTTGGCGAGATGGCGGATCGGCTCGCCGTCGACCTGCGTGACGTCAACGTCGCCCGCCGCCACCGACTTCCGCGTCGGCGGCACCGCGCCGCCCGCACGCCGCGGTATGGCCCCGCAGGCGGCGCCAGCGGCCTCCGATCGACGGTGGGCGGCGCCGCTCCTGCGGACCATGCCCGTCGCGCCGACCGCGAAGGACGCGTGGTCGGTCTGCGTGATCGCGCTCATCGTCGCCCCCTCCGTCCGATTGTCTTCAGCATACCGGGGCGGGGGCGTGGGTCGCGGGCCCGGTCACGACGACACGCAGCCAGCGTTAGGCGCCGCGGGCGCCGGGTCAAGCCGGCGAAGAGAGCGAGACGGCGTGCCGGAGCACCTCGCACCGGCACCGTACCGGAGGTCACGCGCGCGGCGGTCGCGATCGCCGGGCGCCACCGCGAGACGGAGGGGTGACAGCTCCCCGCCGGACGTGCTCTGCTCGCACCCGAGCCAGGGGCGTCCGCGGCACCGCCGCGGGCTGAGAGGAACCCTTCGAACCTGACCCGGATCATGCCGGCGTAGGGAGGCCACGATCGCGGCGGGTGACGCCCGACGCGAGCCGTGCTCCCGCGCCCGCGAGGAGCACACCGATGACGAGCTCGCCAGTCCCGCACCTCCTCGACGCGATGCGCGCACGCGCACCGCTGGTGCAGTGCATCACGAACTACGTGGCGATGAACCCGGCGGCCAACGCCCTGCTCGCCGCCGGCGCCTCGCCGGCGATGGTGCACGCGCCCGAGGAGGCCGCCGAGTTCGCCCGCCTCGCCGACGCGCTGACCATCAACATCGGCACGCTCTCCGCGCCCTGGCTCGCGGCGATGACGAGCGCCGCGGAGGCCGCGCGCGGGGCCGACAAACCCTGGGTGCTCGATCCCGTCGCCTGCTTCGCCACCGGCTTTCGCCGCGACGCCGCGGCGCAGCTCCTGGCGCTGCGGCCGACGGTCGTGCGCGGCAACGCCTCGGAGATCTTGAGCCTCGCGGGCGCCGTCGCGCGCGGCCGCGGGGCCGATGCGGGCGACGCGGTCGCCACCGCCGAGGAGGCCGCGCGCCGCCTCGGTGGCGCGCGCGGCACGGTCGTCGCCGTCACCGGCACGGTGGACTTCGTGACCGACGGCGAGCGGGCGCTCAGGATCAAGGGCGGCTCGCCCCTGATGGCGCGGGTGACCGCGCTCGGCTGCGCGCTGACCGCCCTCGTCGGCGCGTTCGTCGCCGTCGAGCGCGACGCGCTCGCGGCCACCGCCACGGCACTCGCCCTGTTCGCCGCGGCGGGCGAGCGGGCGGCCGCGACGGCCGACGGTCCGGGCAGCTTCACCGCACCCTTCTTGGATGCGTTGGCCGCGATCGACCAGGACGGGCTCGCCGCCGGGACGAGGATCGCGTCGATCGGCTGAGCGCGCTCGCCGCCGCGGCGACATCCTCGACGCCGGCGCGTCGCGCGTCATCTTATATTCGTGGCGACGCGGCGAAGAGGACGGCGATGGAGCCGCGGATCGAACGGGTGCGGATCGACCGCCTCGACTTCCATGTGCGGATCTTCGGCGACGGCCCGCCGATCCTGCTGCTCCACGGCTTTCCCGACTCGGGCGAGGTCTGGCGGCTGCAGGCGCCGGCGCTCGCGGCGGCGGGCTTTCGCGTCGTCGTGCCGGACCTGCGTGGTTGCGGGCGAACCGACGCGCCGGCGGGGGTGCGCCACTACCGCATGGACCGCCTCGTCGCCGACGTCTTCGCGCTCGCCGCCGCCACGGCGCCGGAGCATGGGCGCATCGACCTCGTCGGCCACGACTGGGGGGCGGCCGTCGGCTGGTTCGCCTGCATGGCCGCACCCGACCGCATCCGCCGCTTCGCCGCCCTCTCGGTCGGCCATCCCGAGGCCTACCGCCGGGCTGGGCTGCGCCAGAAGCTCAAGGGCTGGTACCTCCTGCTGTTCGTCATCCCGGGCCTCGCCGAGCGGACGCTCGCCGCCGGGCGGTTTCGCGCCCTCACCCGCCAGGCGCCGACGCCCGCGGACGCCGAGCGCTGGGTGCGCGACCTCGCCCGCCCCGGCCGGCTCACCGCCGGGCTCAACTGGTACCGCGCCGCGGCCCGCGGCGGCTTCTGGACGCGCGCGGCGCCGGTGCGGGTGCCGACGCTCGGGATCTACGGCACCCGCGATCCTGCCCTCGCCGAGGACCAGATGACCAACTCGGCCCGCTGGGTGGACGCCGAATGGCGCTACCAGCGCCTCGACGGCGTCGGCCACTGGCTCCAGATCGAGGCGGCCGACGAGGTCAACGCGCACCTGATCGACTGGTTCGGTGCGACCGACGCCAGCGCTTGAGCCGCAGCACCGTCGCGAGCGGGGTCGAAGGGCGGCCATGAGCCCCTTCTTCGGCCGCGAGCCGGTCTTCGGCAGCTGGTGGCTTTGGGGCGTCCTCGTCGTCGGCGGCTGGCCGCGCCGGCTCCCGGACGACGCGCCCGGCCGGCGGTCGAACCGCCGCCAGCTGCGGCTGATCCTGGAGCCCCGGCGCGACGCGACGATCTACCGTCGGCTCCAGGGCGCCGCCCTCGCCCCGGCGGGCAGCCGGTGGCTGCGTACCGCGAGCCTCCGCGGGCTGGTCGCGGGAGGCGGCACTCTCTCCCGCCGCTCGCGGGCTTCGCTCGAGCGCCGCCGGGCTGGGGGTTCGCCGGGTGAGGCTGATGTGCTCAGCGCCGGCCCAGGAACAGGTCGATGACCTCCTCGGCCGCCACGGTCGGCGGGCGCCGTCCGGCCTCGACCTCCGCCTCGAGCCCCGGCAGCGCCGCGGCGACGGCGGGGGCGGTGCGCAGGAGCTGAAAGAGCCGATCCTCGATCTGGGTCCACATCCAGCGCACCTGCTGGCGCGCCCTGAGGCGCGCGAACTCGCCGGCCTCCTCGAGCGCGCGGCGGTGCTCGAGCACCGTCTCCCAGACCTCGTCGAGGCCCTTGCGCTCCAACGAGCTCACGGTCATCACCTTGGGCTGCCAAGCACCGGGATCGGGCTGGAGGATGCGCAACGCACCCGAGAGATCGCGCACGGCCTGTCGTGCCAGCGGCAGGCTGGCGCCGTCGGCCTTGTTGACCACCAACAGGTCGGCGATCTCGAGAATGCCCTTCTTGATCCCCTGAAGCTCGTCGCCGGCGCCCGGCAGCATGAGCAGCAGGAAGATGTCGACCATCTCGGAGACCACCATCTCCGACTGGCCGACGCCGACGGTCTCGACGAAGACGACGTCGTAGCCCGCCGCCTCGCACAAGAGGATGGTCTCGCGCGAGGCCCGCGCGACGCCACCCAGGGTGCCCGCCGACGGCGAGGGGCGGATGAAGGCGTTCGGATCGGCCGCGAGCGCGGCCATGCGCGTCTTGTCGCCGAGGATCGAGCCGCCGGTGCGCCGGCTCGACGGGTCAACCGCGAGCACGGCCACCTTGTGACCGGCAGCGGTGAGCCGCGTGCCGAGGCCCTCGAGGAAGGTGCTCTTGCCGACGCCGGGCACGCCGGTGATGCCGACGCGGTGCGAGCGGCCGGTCTCCGGCAGCAGCTCTTCCAAGAGGGCGCGCGCTGCCGCGCGATGGTCCTCGCGGCGGCTCTCCACGAGCGTGATGGCGCGGGCGAGCTTCGCGCGCTCGCCGCGGCGGATGCCGGCGGCGAGGTCCTCGACCCGGCTCGGCGCGTGGGCGGGTTGTCGCGCCGGCGCCGTCACGCCGCCTCGGAGGTGTAGCCGAGCTTGGCGTTGAGCTTGGCCAGCAGATCCTGGGCCGCGTCGGCGATGACCGTGCCCGGCGGGAAGATGGCCTCCGCGCCCGCCTTGAGCACCGCGTCGTAGTCCTGCGGCGGGATGACGCCACCGGCGACGATCATGATGTCGTCGCGCCCGTGCTTGGCGAGCTCCTTCTTGAGCTCGGGCACCAGCGTCAGATGACCGGCCGCGAGCGAGCTCACGCCGAGGATGTGGACGTCGTTGTCGACCGCCTGCTGGGCCGCCTCCTCGGGCGTCTGGAAGAGCGGGCCGATGTCGACGTCGAAGCCCAGATCGGCGAAGGCGGTGGCGATCACCTTCTGGCCGCGGTCGTGGCCGTCCTGGCCCATCTTGGCGATGAGGATGCGCGGGCGGCGGCCGTCCTCCTGCTCGAAGCGCTCGACCATCCTGCGCACGATCTCGACGCTGCGCACGTTGTGCGCCTCGCGGGCGTAGACGCCGGAGATCGCGCGGATCTCGGCGACGTGGCGGCCGAACACCTTCTCGAGCGCCTGGGTCATCTCGCCGACCGTGGCCTTGGCGCGCGCCGCGTCGACGCTCAGCCCGAGCAGGTTGCCCTCGCCGCTGCGGGCGGCGTGGGTGAGCGCGTCGAGCGCCTGCTGGACGGCCGCCGGGTCGCGCTCGGCCCGGAGCTGCTCGAGCTTCTTGATCTGGGCGCTGCGCACCAGCGTGTTGTCGACCTTGAGGACGTCGACGTGCTCGGGCTCGTCCAGCTTGAAGCGGTTGACGCCCACCACCGTCTGCTTGCCGGCGTCGATGCGCGCCTGGGTGCGGGCCGACGCCTCCTCGATGCGGAGCTTGGGGATGCCGGCCTCGATCGCCTTGGCCATGCCGCCCTGCTCTTCGACCTCCCGGATGTGCGCCCACGCCTTCTCGGCGAGCGCCTGGGTCAGCCGCTCGACATAGTAGCTGCCGCCCCAGGGATCGATCGTGCGGGTCGCCCCCGATTCCTGCTGCAGGACCAGCTGGGTGTTGCGGGCGATGCGCGCGGAGAAGTCGGTCGGCAGCGCCAACGCCTCGTCGAAGGCGTTGGTGTGCAGCGACTGGGTGTGGCCGTGCACCGCCGCCATCGCCTCGACGCAGGTGCGCGTGACGTTGTTGAAGACGTCCTGGGCGGTGAGGGACCAGCCCGAGGTCTGGCTGTGCGTCCTGAGACTCAAGGACTTCGCGTTTTTGGGCTCGAACTGGCTCACCAGCTTCGACCACAAGAGGCGCGCCGCCCTGAGCTTGGCCACCTCCATGAAGAAGTTCATGCCGATGGCCCAGAAGAACGACAGCCGAGGCGCGAAGGCGTCGATGTCGAGCCCGGCGGCGCGGCCGGCGCGGATGTACTCCACACCGTCCGCGAGCGTGTAGGCGAGCTCGAGGTCCGCCGTCGCCCCCGCCTCCTGCATGTGGTAGCCGGAAATGCTGATCGAGTTGAACTTCGGCATCTCCGTCGAGGTGTAGCGAAAGATGTCCGAAATGATCCGCATCGACGGCTGCGGGGGGAAGATATAGGTGTTGCGGACCATGAACTCCTTCAGAATGTCGTTCTGAATGGTGCCGGCCAACTTGAGGGGCGGCACGCCCTGTTCTTCCGCCGCGACGATATAGAGGGCCATCACCGGCAGGACGGCGCCGTTCATCGTCATCGACACGGTCATCTTGTCGAGCGGGATGCCGTCGAACAGCTGACGCATGTCGTAGATGCTGTCGATCGCCACGCCCGCCATCCCGACGTCGCCGGCGACGCGCGGATGGTCGCTGTCGTAGCCGCGGTGGGTGGCCAGATCGAAGGCGATGGAGAGACCCTTCTGGCCGGCCGCGAGGTTGCGGCGGTAGAAGGCGTTGCTCTCCTCGGCCGTGGAAAACCCGGCGTACTGGCGGACCGTCCAAGGCTGGTAGACGTACATCGGCGCGTAAGGCCCCCGCAGGAACGGCGGGAAGCCCGGCATCGAGTTCACGAACGCGAGGCTCTCGCGGTCCTCGGGCCCGTAGGCCGATTTGAGCTCGATGCCCTCGGCGGTCTCCCACATGGGCCCGTGCTCGACGGTCCCGGTCTCGGGCGAGGCCAGATCGATCGTCGTGAAGTCGGGTACGCGGCTCATGCGGCAAGTCCCAGTCGCTGGTGCGCGGCTTCGAGTTCGGCCAGCACGTCCATACCGGCGTAGAGGAAAACATCGATTCCGGCGGCGCGCCAAGCCGCCTCGTTGTCGCCGGGGCGACCGGCGAGCGCCACGGTGGCGACACCGGCGGCCTTGGCGGCCTTGGCCGCGGCCTCGGCGAGCTCGCCGTAGCGCTCGTCGGTCGAGCAGAGGACGACGTAGCCCGGCCCGGCCCGGCGGCAGGCCTCGGCCACGCCCTCGGCGTCGGCCACCGGGGCGCTGTCGACGCAGCCGAGCCCGCCCGCCTCGAGCAGGCTGCGGGTCCAGCTGGCCCGCACGTTCGATTCGGCGAGCGAGCCCAAATGGACCAAGAGGACCTCCGGCCGGCCCCGCTCCGCGGCGGCGCGATCGGCGGCGTCGCGCAGCGCCTCGATTTCCTCGCCCAGCGCGAAGCCCATGGATGTTG
>JBKHCM010000101.1:0-12456 GCA_046541805.1 Alphaproteobacteria bacterium | reverse complement strand
GCTGGCGCTGCCGGCGCCGGCGGCGGAGCGTGGAGCCTCCGTCGACGCCGACGCTGCGGGCGGAACCGCCCCGCTCGACTGGTTCGCGCAGAGCATCAGCATGGACCTGCGAGCGCCCGATCTGGGCGACGCCGGTTGGCGCCTCCACCACCGTGACCTGATCGACGTGGACGGCCGCCCCACGGTGCGGCTGGGCTACCTCGATGCGAACGGGCGCGAGGTGGACATCTATATGCGCAAGCGCTGGTCCGCCACGCGCGACAATCCCGAGATCGCGATCACCGACCACGGCGATGTCCGCGCGGCCTATTGGTACGACGGACCGTTGGTCTGGGCCGTCGTCGGCGATCTCCCGGCCACCGAGCTCGCACGGCTCAGTCGGCGCGCACACGGCTCGATGCGTCTGCAGCCGCTGCCGAAGGACGGCCCGCTGCGGCAGGTGGACCCGCTCGACGAGCCGCTGGCGCCGCGGCGCCCCGACGTCCACGACGTCCACGACGAGGCGTCCCTCGCCTTCGACGAGGCGACGATCTCCTTCGACGAGGAAGCGCGCGAGATCCGGACGCCGCGCTGACCGGGCGCGCGGGGCCGAGGCGTCAGACCTCGGAGCTGGGCGAGACCTCGCGGGCCCGCTCGAGCTGCTCGGGATCGACGCCGATGGTCTGCATCCGGTCGCGCCAGCGCTGGTGGGCGAGCGCCTGCATGTCCTCGATGCGGTCGAGCTCGTCGGTGATCTCGAGCCCGATCAGGGTCTCGACGACATCCTCGAGGGTGACGATACCGCGCGTCGAACCGTATTCGTCCACGACGAGGGCGAGGTGGTGCTTGTCCAACAGCAGCCGGTCGAAGGCGTCCGACGCCGACACCGTGTCGGGCAGGATCAACAGCTCGCGCGCGAAGCGCTGAAGCGGTGCCGCGACCTCGCCGCGGGCCCGGGCGATCAAGAGGTCGGTCTTGAGCACGTAGGTGGTCTCGTCGTCGGTCCCCTCGCCGCGCAGGGGGATGCGGGAGAACGGCGGGTCCGGGTGGCGATGCAAAAAGTCGCCCACGGACATGGCCGCCGGCGCGGCGAACACCACCGGCCGCGGCGTCATCACGTCGCGCACCGGCAGCCGCCGCAGCCGCATCAGATTGCGCACGATCCGCAGTTCCTTAGCCTCGAGCAGGCCCTCGCGCGCGCCGATCTCGGCCATGGCCTCCATCTCGTCGCGGCTGAAGGTGAAGCCGCTCGCCCCCGCCGGCGCCAGCAGCCGCGTCAGCTTTTCGGAGAGCCAAACGAAGGGCGCGAGTGCCGTCGTCAGGCCCTGGATCAGATAGGCGAAGGTGGCAGCGAGCCGCTTCCAGTAGGTGGCGCCAAGCGTCTTCGGGATGATCTCGGAGAGCACGAGGATCAACAGCGTCAGCACCGCCGAGACGATCCCGACCGAGCCGCTGCCGAAGACCACCGTGGCCTGGGCGCCGACGCCGGCGGCGCCGACGGTGTGGGCGATGGTGTTGGCCGAGAGGATGGCGGCGAGCGGGCGGTCGAGATTGCCCGTCAGCCGGCGCAGGACCGCGCCCGCGCGCAGCCCCCGGTTCTGCAGCGACACGATGTAGGGCTGGCGCACCGACAGCAGCACCGCCTCCGCCATCGAGCAGAAGAACGACACCGCCAGCGCCAAGAACAAGTAAAAAAGGAGCAGCGTCATCTGAGAATCCCTAGGGCGCTTCGACCACGACCGTCATCACCGCCCGGTCGCGGCGACGCCACCGGATGATCGGCCGATTCCCCAGCGCTCGGCAAGGTCCGCCGGCGTCTCGCCGGGCCGGTCGCCGCGGGGGCGTTGACAGACGCAAAAAAAACACTATTCCGTTGTGTTAAAGTCTATGTCCCGGAGGTGACGCATGCGTTGGCGTGATACCGCGGAGCGGTTCGGTACCGTCTCCATCATCAACCACTGGCTGCTCGCTGCCGTGGTCATCGGCCTGCTCGCGAGCGGCCTCATCATCGGCGAGCTCGTCGGGGAGGGAGCGATCCGCAACGCGCTCCTAGGCCCGCACAAGGCCGTGGGTGTGCTGGTCCTGGCGCTCGTCGCCTGGCTCCCCCTCTGGTGGGCGCTGCAGGGCGACCGCCCGGGTGCCATCCCCGGCACCCCGCCGTTGGAGGCTTTTGCGCGCAAGGCGATGCACGTGGTGCTGCTGGCCGGGACCGCGATCCTCACGCTCTCCGGTATCGTCATGGCGACCTTCAAAGGCAATCCGGTCGACGCTTGGCTGTTCACGATCCCCGCCCAGTCCAAGACGCCGTGGCTCGCGAGCGCCGCGAACGACGTCCACGTCATCGGCGGCTGGATCCTCACGGCGGCCGTCGTGGGCCACGCGCTGGTCGCCCTCAAGCACCACCTGGTGAACCACGACGCCACCTTGGCGCGCATGATTGGCAAGACCGCCTGACGCACGGCGCTTTCGTCGGGCCGGTCTCGGGCGATGCGCCCGGGACCGGCTTCGGCGCGCCATCGGCACAGCGCTCCCGCGGCCGCGCAGGGCAAGCGCGGGCCGAGGACGATGATCGCCGGCGCCGGCGAACCAGACGCTGCTCCAAGCTCTCTCGATTTTCCGACTGATATCGCGCTGGTCGGCCATTGACGTCGGCTCATCGATGGTTTCACGCCAATGGCGGGGGCGCGGCTCGAGGCGCATCGGGGGCTCGACATCGAACAGGAGGCGGCGCCGCGGCGGTTCGTGGAGCGGTGCTCGAGATCGCCCGCGCCCGCGCATCGTGGCAAATCCGGCCGGCCGAGCTCGGCGCGTGGCGCAGCGTCGACGCGCGGTTCGCCCGCGGGCAGGAAACGGGCGTCCGCCAGCGGCTGATGGACCGCCTCGTCGCCCGAGGCGGGCGCGAGTGGCGGATGCCCGCGAGCACCGTGGTGCGCGCGCCCGGCCGTGCCGCCGGCGCAAGCAACGTGAAGCGGACCGGCGCCTTGGACGTTCAAAAGGGCGGGCGCTCCACGAAGCTGCACGGCGTCGCGGGCGGCTTCGGCAACCCGATCGGCGTCGCCCTGACCGCGGGCCGGCCGGGCGGGCGACGCGCCCACCGCCCTCGCCCTGCCCTCCACGGTCGCGATGACCGCCGCCCGGGCGGCGCTCGCCGATCGCGCCGACGACGGCGATGCCATCCTCGCCCGGGTCGCCGCGCCCGATGCCCTGCCGCTCCGCCCACCGCATCCCGGCCGCACCGCCGCGCGATCGATGCCGTTGTCGCCGCCGGCGATTAGCGCCACCTTGCCGGCGAGCCGGCCGGCGCCGAGATCGCGCGGCGCGGGTGCGGCGGCGACGTTGCGGGCGCACCCGCGTCGCGCCGGCCGCTCGACGTGGAACCCGTCCCGCCGCGGCGCGTTGTTTTAGAGATTATCACCGCCGGCCATCGTCGTGCGGGTAATCGTCATCATGTTGATCGACGGGAGTGACATGAGATGAACTGGGATCAGGTCGCCGGCAACTGGAAGCAGCTCACCGGGCGTGCCCGTCAACAGTGGGCCAAGCTAACCGATGACGACGTGAGCCAGATCAACGGCAAGCGCGAGCAACTCGTAGGGCGCATTCAGGAGCGCTACGGCGTGGAGCGCGAGGAAGCCGATCGCCAGGTCTCGGAATGGGAGCGTCGCCTCTGACGTCGCTTGACCGGCCGAAAGCTCCCTAACGGCCTTGCTCGTCTCCGGGTGACGTTCCCGGGCTGCGGCGTGCCGCTCGGCACGCCGCTTTCTCGTGCGGGGGAGGGTGCCGGCTCGGCCACGCCGAACTCGGGCGCGCGCCGCGTGGTCCTTCGAGGCCGCGGAAGCGTGCGCGATCGCGCCCTGCCCCGCCCCCGACCAAGCTCTCACGCCATGTCGCTCGCCGGCCACGACATCGCCATCGTCCTGCTGCACGGTTATCTCGGCTTTCTTCCCGACGCCTATTGGTCGCGTTTCGCTGCGATCCACCGTGCCTTCGAACGGCGCGGCTGCGCCGTCCACCGCGTCCGCCAGCCGGCCACCGCCGATCTGGGCGTACGGGCGGAGAATCTCGCGTCGCGTCTGCGCGCGCTGCCGCACGACCGGCTCGTCCTGGTGGGCCACAGCATGGGCGGCCTCGACGCCCGGCTGGCCGCCCATGCGGGCGACCCGGAGCGGCGGATCGCGCAGGTGCTCACCATCGGCACACCGCATCGTGGCACGGCCGCCGCCGAATGGCTGCTCGAACGCTCTTGCCTGGAGGGCACGGTCGCGCGCTGGCTCGACCGCGGCGGCCTCGAGAACCTGCTGCCGCCGCGCATGGCGGCCTTCAATGCGGCCGTGCCGGACCGCGCCGACGTCGGCTACCGGGCGGTCGCGGGCTGGCGGGCGCCGCAGCGCCTGAGCCCGCCCTGGTGCCGGATCGCCCGTCATCTCCGCCGCTGCGAGGGCGACAACGACGGCGTGGTGTCGGTGGCGTCGGCCGCGTGGGGCTCGCACCTGCTCGAGGTCGAGGCCGACCATCTTCAGCTGGTCGGCATGCGCCCGCTCTCCGGCGCCGATGTCCATGGCCGGCTTCCCCGGCATTTCGTGCGGCTGCGCCGGCTCCTCGAGCACATGCTCGCCGACGCCGACGCCCGCCGCTGAGCCGGCGCGCCCGCGGCAACGCTCGCCGCCCCCGGGGCGTTTGCGCCTCGCGTGCGGCAAGCGACGGACGGCGAGGAGGGAGCCGGTGGTGCGGGCCTTTGCGAGACGCGTGTCCGGCATCGTCGTCACCGGGGCGGCGATCCTCGGCGCAAGCGCGTCGGCCGCGGCGCAGGACGCGCCCGTCTACGAGGTCGAGGCGATCAACGCCGGGCTCGCCGCGCCGCCGCCGGAGACGGAGCGCGCCACCCCGATGGCGACGCTCGACTTCTTCTTGGAGGCGGTGCGCGAGCAGCGTTTCGACCGGGCAGCGCATGCACTCGATCTCGGCGACGTTCCGGTCGAACGGCAGTCCGAGCGCGGCGCCGTCCTCGCCCGCCAACTCGGCTACCTGTTGCTGACGGGCAACGTCGTCGACTGGGACGACGTCCCCGACACGCCCGACGCGCAGCTCGAGGTCGAGAACCGCGACGGCACAGGGGTGGTCGACGTGGTCCGTCGCCGGAGCGTGCCATCGGGCACGCTGGCCGGCGACGGCCGCGACATTCCGGTGCACCTGCGGCGGGTGCGCGCCGACGGCGAGCCGGCGGTGTGGCTCATCTCCCGCTTCACCCTGGCGCAGGTGGGGGAAGCCTATCGGGCGCACGGGGGGCCGTTTTTCGAGGGGCGGATCCCGGAGCACTGGGTCTGGCGCATCGTCGACAACGAGGGCTTCGCGCGGCTCTACGCGGTGGCGGCGCTCTTCGGCGCGAGCGGGGTCCTCGGCGCCCTCGCGTGGGCGGCGGCGCGGCTCACGGTCCGCCTCTTGGCCGGGCGCAGCGCCATCGCCAGGGCGGTCGGGCGCAGCGCCCGCCTCGTCGGGCTGACCACCTGGGCCGTCACCTTCGCGTTCGTCGCCAGCCGCATCCTGGTGCTCGACGGCAGCGGCCTGAGCGCGCTGCGGGTGGCGACCTGGGCGGCGGTGTTCGTCTTGGCTACGATGCTCGTCTGGCGCCTGGCCGGCGCGACGGTGGAGACGCTGTCGCGCCGGCTCGCCCCCGACGATGCCGACGAGGTTCGCCGGGGTCGCGGGATCAAGACCAACGTCGCCGTCGCCAAGCGCGTGCTGTTGCTGGTCGTCATCGCCGTCGGCTTAGGCCTGCTGCTGGCCCAGCTCGGCGTGTTGTCGTCGGTCGGGCTGTCGCTCGCGGTGTCGACCGGCCTGGTCGGCGCGGTGCTGGCCCTCGCGGCGCAGCCGATCTTCGCCAATCTCGTCTCCTCGATGCAGATCGCCGCGACCCGGCTGGTCGAGATCGGCGACATCGTCGTCGTCGACGGCACCTGGGGCCGGGTCGAGGACATCGCCTTCGCCTACGTCGTGATCCGCACTTGGACCAACAAGCGGCTCATCGTTCCGCACGACCACCTGTTCTCGCGGCCGTTCGAGAACTGGTCGCGGCACGACGACGCGATCATGCGGCCGGTCGAGATCTACGTCGATTACGATACCGACATCGCGGCCGTGCGCGAGGCGTTCGAGCACAGCATCAAGGGCGACGAGCGCTGCGTCGGCCCGACCTACTTCGCGGTGACGGAATTGCGCCCGCACGAGATCAAGGTGGAGGCCTGGGTGACGGGCCCGTCCACGGCGCAGTCGTGGTATCTCCACAACGACGTTCGCGAGCGGATGCTGGCTTGTTTGCAGGCGGCGCCCGAGCGGCGGCTGCCGCGCATCCGCCACGCCGCCCGGCCCTTTGCCGTCGATCGACCGCCGCCGAGCGAGCCGGCCGGCGAAGACCCCCTCGGCGGCGCAGGGCCGCGCGGTGCGGCCGAGTAGGCGCGGCAACGCCGCTCGCGTCGGGCGCGTTGAACCTGAAGGTGCGGCCTTCGGTAAAGGACGAACTCGATGTCGGCGATCGAGATGGGCGATCGGGGCCGGGGCGAGCAGGCGGGCGCCGGCATGCGAGAAGCGCCCGCGGAGGGCGCCCGCCGGCCGGACGCCGGCGATGCGCATCGCCGCTATCAGCTCGAACGCCTTTTGGGGGCGCGGTTCGTCGCCGGCAACCGGATCGAGCGGCTGCGCAACGGCGACGAGATCTTTCCCGCCATGCTCGCGGCCATCCGCGGCGCGGAGCGCTGCATCGACTTCCTCATCTTCAACTTCATGGCGGGGCCTCTCGCCGAGCGCTTCGCCGACGCCTTCGCCGAGCGGGCGCGCGACGGCGTCGCGGTGCGGTTGCTGATCGACGCTTTCGGCGGCGGCCTGATGCCGCGTCGGCTCGTCCGCCAGATGCGCGACGCGGGGGTCGACGTGGCGTGGTTCCGGCCGCCGCGGCCGTGGCGCCCGTTCAAGGCGGCGCACCGCACGCATCGCAAGGTCATGGTGGTGGACAACGCGGTCGGCTTCACCGGTGGGGTCGGCATCGCCGAGCTCTGGACCGGCTATGCCCGCAATCCCTCGGAATGGCGCGACAGCCATTTCCGCGTGCGCGGGCCGGCGCTGATCGGGCTCGAGGCAGCCTTCTGGGGCAACTGGCTGGAAGCCCGCAACGACCGCGTGCAGACCCTGTCGGCCGCGCCGGCGCCGCCGCCGGCCGGCGAAGCGGCGGTGATGATCCTCCGCCCGGCGGCCTCGATCGGCTGGAACGAGGCGAGCGCGCTGTTCTGGGGGATGTGCGAGGTGGCCGAGCGCCGCATCGCCATCACCACGCCCTACTTCAACCCGGACGTCGCCACGCGCCGCGCGTTGAAGCGCGCCGCCGATCGCGGCGTCGAGATCGACATCGTCGTCCCGGGCCCGCATATCGACACCGTGGCGTCGGCGCTCTTGGCGCACGAGGCCGAGCAGCAGCTCGTCAAACTCGGCATCCGGGTCTGGGAGTACGAGCCGACGATGATCCACGTGAAGCAGATCCTGGTCGACGACGACCTCGCCTGCGTCGGCTCGGTGAACCTCAACCAGCGCTCGCGCCGGCGCGACGACGAGGTGGCCCTGCTCGTCGAGGACGGCATCTTCCCCGCAACGCTGTGGCGCGACTTCCACAACGACCGCGACCGGTCGATGCTGGTCACCGAGGAGGTCCTGCGCCGCCGCAGCATCGGCCGCCGCATGGCCGCCGTGCTCGTCCGCCCCCTGCGGCACGAAATCTGACCGCGCGCGGCGCGGGCCGGGCCGATCTCGCCGAAGCCGGCGCTCGGTTCAGGCGTCGCTGGTCTCCCGCGCGCGGGCGGCCCCCGCCTCGGGCGCAACCGCCAAAGGCCCGGCGCGCGCCGCGGCAAGGGCTTCGAGGACGAGGCGGTTCGAGCGCGCGAGCGCGTCCTCGTCACGCTGGATGAAGTAGCCGCGAAAGCTGGTGTTGCGCAGCAGGAACAACACGCGGTTCCAAAAGCCGTCGATCTCGCCGCCGCCGCCCTCGTCGACGAGCGCAAGCTCGTCGTTGAGCCGGATGCGGCACTGGCGGACATGGAAGGGCAGCCATCGCCGCTCACGGTCGGCGCCGTCCCACTGGTGGTAGACGTCCAGGATCTCGAAACGCACCCGCGAGCCGCCGGCCTCGAGGTCGCCGACGATCGCGCGCGTGCGGTCGAGCGACACGTTGCCGTCGCGCCGGCCACACAGCACGAGCAGCGGCGCGCCGGTGGTCGCGACGTCGCTCAAACGGGGCACGCTGCACCCGTAGAGCGAGACGTGGGTGGCGAAGCTCGGACCGTTGGGCAGGAAGAGTTCGTGCAACTTCCGGTAGGCCGTCAAAATGGCGACCATGCCACCGTAGGAAAAGCCGACGATCCCGATGCGGGCGGGGTCGACCGCCGGATCGGCCGCGAGGTGGCGCAGGGCCGCGAAGCCGTCGGCGAGGATCATCGCGGTGGTCAGGCGCAGCGCGCGGAGCGCGTCGGACCGCGTTCGGACCCCGCGGCTGGCGAAGCTGTCGATGACGAGGGCGACGTAGCCGTGCTCGGCGAGCCAGCGGCCGTAGGCGTGCTCGCGCACCTCCGATGGACCGCCCAGCCCCTGCGCGACGACGACGCCCGCATGGGGCCCCGGGCCGGCGGGACGGTAGACCGTGCCGCGCCCCTCGAGCCGGAGCCGGGCCGGGTCGCGCCCGAGCATGTCCTTGGGCACGTAGGGGTTCCAGGTCGCGAAGGTGATCGGGTCGCGATGGACGGCCATCAGCGGGCTCCAGCGGGCGGTGTCGCGGCGGTCAGGCGCATGTGGTGTGGGTAGTGGCGTTCGACACTTCCGCGGCTGAGGGGCAGGTGGAGCAGGCGCCCTTCGCTCCACGGCGCGTGCTGGTCCAAGAAGGTGGCACTCCCCGGCCAGCCGTCCTGGCCGCCGAGGAGGACGAAGCGCGCGCCGTCGAGGTCGCTCATATCGGTGAGGAAGCGGGCGACGGCGCCCTTGCGCGCGCGATGCGGGCGCAAAGTCGGCGGATGGGCGGTCTTCATCAGGGTCTCGCGGCCGCCGGCGACGGGCCGGTCGACGAAGCGAAAGCGCCGCTGCAGCCCAGGCACGCGCGCGAAGGGGTGGTGCAGCGCGAGGCGATGGATCGCGCCCCAGCTTCGGTGCCGGCGGAGCGCGCGGGCGGCGCCGCGGCGGGCGCGGCGGGCGGCGGCGCGCAGGCGCTCGGGCTCGAGCCGGTCGAGATCGCGGCGCACCAGCCCGTCGACGTCCCAGCTCGCGAGCAGCACCTGCGCGGTCCGCCGCCCGTGCAGCGCGCGCACCAGGCCGGCGACGAAGGCCTCGAAGGCGAGCGCACCGGCGGAGTCCGTCGCGTAGCTGCCGTCCCAGTCGCGGAGCGCGCGCGCGAGCGCGTCGTCGTCCGCGCCCGCGAGCAGGGCGGCGAGGCGGCGCGCGAGCGTGGCGGCGCGCGGGTTGCGGACATCCAGATGACTGCGCGCGAGGTCGTCCGGGGTGAGCGCGTCGCTCTGCCGCAAGAGTGTCTCGAGCCGGACGACGCGGTCGCGCGGGGCGAAGAACAGCCCGACGCGCGGGCCGCCCGCGGCGGGCCGGTCGTTCGCCGAGGCGATGAGGCCATCGGGCGGATCGACCGCCGCGGGCAGGTCACCGGCGCGCCAGGGCTTGCGCCAGCCGACGCTGTCCTCCGGGCGGACGACCAGGTCCGGGCGCGGCGTTGGCGGCCGGCGCGGCAGATGCGCCGCGGTCGCGCGTCCGATCCGTCCCCGGTCGTCGGCGTAGAGCATCGTCACCGCCGGCGAGGCGTAGCCCGTGAGCGCCGCTTGAAAGGCGGGCCAATCGTCGGCGCGGGCGATATCGAGCAGGGCGGCGATCTCGTCGTTGGGGCGATGGCCGATCCAGCGCAGGGCCACGGGCCGGCGCGGGTCGAGCCCGAGGATCGGGGCGTCCGAGACGATCGGTCCGAAGGGCGTCTCGCGGACGGTGACCGCGGCGTCGCCGGCGCCGCGCACCGCGATGCGCTCGCGGCGCTCGTCGATCCGCGCCGCGGCGAGCCCGCCGACGTCGACGAGATCGCTGCTGGCGGCGTGCAGGCTGGTTCCGCCCCAGGCGATCCGGCGGTTGCGGCCGACCGCGAAAACCGGCAGGCCGGGCACCATCAGGCCCGTCGCCTCCAGCTCGGGGCAGCGCACCCCGGCGGCGAGGAAAGCGTTCGGCAGCATGATCGTCAGATGCGGGTCGCAGGTGAACAGCGCGCCCCCCGTGGCGCTGCGCCCGGCCGCGACCGCCGCGGCGTTGCTGCCGCCGCGGTCGAGGGCGTCGACGAACTCGTCGCGTGGCTCGTCGACGAGTTCGCCCAAGAGCCGCTCCCACACCGCCGGCCAGCCGCTCTCGCCCACGAGCGGGGCGAGGTCGCGCCACACCTGCCAGGAGAAGTCGCTGGCCGCGAGACGGCCGACGGTGAGGACGTCGTCGACCGTCCAGCCCGTGGGCCGCAGGTCGAGCGCTCGGTACTCCGGAGGCGGCTCGGCCTGGTCGACGACGGCGTTGAGGCCGTCGACGAAGCCCGCGAGCCAGCGGCGGGTGGCGGGCGCGAGCGCCGCGGCGATGGCGGGCACCGGCCGGGCGAAGCCGACGATCCGCAGCATGCGGTCGAACGGCACCGCCGGCCGGCCGAGGATCTCGGCGAGCCGGCCGGCCGCGAGGCGGCGCATCACGTCGATCTGAAACAGCCGCAGATGGGCGTGCGCGACGCCCAACCCGACGGCCGCGTCCGGTGCCGAACGCGCCTCGACGAAGGGAACGTGGGCGGCGCTCCAGCGCAGCTCGACGCCGCGCTCGAGCCCCGCGATCCGGTGCGGCACGTCGGCGAGCCGGGGCCGTGCGCCCGTGTCGACGCGGGCGCGGCGGTGCAGCCGCCAGCCCAACGCGACGGCATCGAGCGGGCGCCGCCCCTTTTCCCGCATCGGCCGCGGCCCCCGTCTCAGGCTGCCGCCTCGGGGTTGACCTGCTTGGTGGCGAGCTTCGAGAATTCCAGGTCCGCCTTTTTTTCCTCCTCCTCGGTGGTCTTGAGCTCTTCGGTGATCTTCTGGACCTTGAGCTGGTTCGCGAGCGCCAGGAGTGAGCCGTAGCTGGCGATCTCGTAGTGCTCCACCTTCTGGGCGGCGACGATGAGCGCGGCGTCGCGAAGATCACCCTTGGGGATGTCGTCGATACGCTCGCGCGCCTCCTCGATCAGGCCCTCCATCGCCTCGCAATGCCTGGCGCGCTTCGACGTGCCCAGCTCGTCGAAGATCCGCTCGAGGCGACGCACGTGCTCTGCGGTCTCACGTTGGTGATCGCTGAAGGCCTTTTCGAGTTTGGGCTCGCTCGCTGCCTCCTCCATCTTCGGAAGCGCTTCCAGAAGCTGCTTCTCCGCATGGTAGACGTCGCGAAGCTCGTAGACGAAGAGGTCGCGTAGATTGTCGAGTGCCATGCCGTCCTCCGGTTCTTCGCTACCTAGACGGTATCCGTCGACAACCGAGCCGTGCGCGCGAGGTTCCGCCGGCGCCCGGGCGGAAAAGCGGCGCGCCGAACAACGGGTTGACGACGGCATCCTTCACCGCGCGCCGGAGATGCCGATGCGGTTTCGCTCCATGCTCTGAATGCTCTGAGCGACGAGTGCGTTCGGCGCGCTCGCCGCGCGCGGCCGAGCTCGGCGAGACCGTCGGCGGGCAGCTCTGCAGCTCGCTGGCGGCGGCGGAAAGGGCGTTCGATCGACCCGACATCTGCAGGAGCCGTCCGCGCGCGGCCCGACGGCTTTTGACGTCCGTTGCCACCCGGTCGGCGACGCCGAGATGCGCGGTGAACCCGAGCGCTTCGTCGCTCGGCGGCAGCAGCTGGCAGCCGCCTCGGCGCGCGCGGCCGAAGCCCGCGCACTGCCCCACAAAGCCTTCGCGCCGCCGCGGCGGGGAACCCTCGCGCCGGCGCCCGGTTTCCCTTTTAGCTTACTCTGCTGTTGGAAGGTTAGCATGAGCGATCCGCACGGCAAGAGTTCCGTGGACGGCTCGAGGTTCGGCGAGGAGGTGGCGCACGATGCCGCCCGCGCCGGCGAGGAGGCCCGGCGGACCGGCGAGCGTTACGCCGAGGAGCTGCAGGGAACGGCGGCGGAACGCATCGAGCACATCGCCGGTGGGCTCGAAGCCGCGGCCGACCGGCTCAGGGGCGACGAGGACATGGTGGCCCGGCAGGTGTCGGGTGCCGCCAGGGCGCTCGCCGACTTCGCCGGCCGTCTGCAAGGTCAGAGCTTTATGGAGACGGTGCGCGAGGTCGAGGACTTCGGCCGCCGGCACCCGTCCATGTTCATGGGCTTCGCCGTGGCGGTCGGGCTCGGCCTCGGCCGCGCCGCCAAGGCGCGCCCGCCTGACCACGGCCCCGGCGCCCAGGCGCCCGCGCCCTACCCGCCGGGGC
>JBKHCM010000100.1:0-12474 GCA_046541805.1 Alphaproteobacteria bacterium | reverse complement strand
TTGACGACGACGCGAACGCCGCGCTCGGCGAGGAGCAACAGCTCGTCGGGCCGGGCCCAGACGGCGTGCGCCACGGTCAGCCGCGGCGACAGGAGGCCCAGGCGATCGAGATGGGTGACGATGCCGTCCGCAAAGGTCGCATCCGCCCAGTCGCGCTGCGGCTTCGTCTCCAACAGATGCATGTGCACACGCCGCCCGGTCGTGGCGGAGGCCTCGGCGATCGCTTCCAAGAGCGCGTTCGAGCACCACTGCACGCCATTGGGGCCGTACTGCACGTCGAAGCCCGGCCCTTCGAGCGCGTCGGCGATCTCCTCGACGCGGGCGAGCTGATCGGCCACGGAAGGCGTCGGCGTCAGCCAGGCGCGGTGAACCGCCTCGGCGGTCTCGCCGGGAAGTGAGGCCACAAGCGGCGCGTGATCGCCCAGCAGCAGCGGATGGCGGTCGCGCATGCCAAGCGCGAAGGCGACCAGTAAACCCAGCGCCGCCGCCGCCCGGGCGACGGCGCGGGCCTCGTCGAGCGGCGCGCCGGCCCCGGCGGGGCGCACCAGATGGACCATGGCACCCGCGACACCCCCCGCGAGCGCCCGGCCCAGGGCGGCGGTGGCGGCGAGCTCGGCGTCGACCGGCGGCATCGCCGCAAGCCGCGGCAGCCAGAGCTCGAGCGGCTTCAGCCCCGCGCCGAACGACGTCGGCGACAACGGCCGGGCGTGGTCGTGCGCGTCGATCGGCGCGGGCAGCGCCAGCAGCCGCCGCCCCGCCGGGGGCGCCGGCAGGCCGCGGACGTCGACGATCCGGCCGCCGTCCAGATCGATCGCGCAGGGCCCGGACGGCGCGTAGTCCGGCCCCACGAGCGCGTCGGCGACGGTGAGCGTGCGTGGGCTCACCGCCGGTCTCAGAGCTCGCGCTCGGCGAGCGGGGGCAGGAAGGCGCCGTCGAAGACGACCTCGGGCGCGGGCGTCGCCGGCAGGTCGTAGAGCCCGGCGATGACCCCGGCGGAGCGCGCGAGTCGATCCATGTCGACCGCGCCGATGCCGTTGGCCATCGTCTCCTCCGAGCGGATGAGCTCCTCGAGCGCGAACTGCAGGCGCTCCACCTCGAGGTCGACGTCGATCAGCGACTCGACGTCGGCGAGACGGGCGACCGCGGCCTCGGGATCGGCGATCACGTCAAGCACGGCGCGGTTGATCGCCCGCACCAGCCCGGCCACGGCCTCGGGGTTCTCCTCCAGGAGCTGCGGCGAGACCATCACGCCGTTGGAGTAGATGTCGAGGCCGGCCTCGCCGTAGGGGAACCAGCGGAAGTCCTCCCGCGGGTCGAGGTCCTGGCCGAGGATGTTCATGTAGCTCGTGACGTTGAAGACGAGCGAGGCGTCGACCTGCTCTTGGATGAGCATCTGCTCCTGCAGGTCCGGCTGCACGCTCAGGATCTCGACGGTATCGGTATCGATGCCGGCGACGTCGGCGAGCGCCGGGAACAGCCGGGTCGAGGCCGAGCCGGGCGGGGCGCCGACGGTCGCGCCCTCGAGATCGGCGATCTCCATGATCGGGCCGTCGGCCTTGGTGAGCACGGCGAACGGCGGCTGGTTGTAGATCTGGTAGACCATCACCGGTGCCTCGTCCGGGTCGGTCGCGGCGTTCTGGATGATGGCGTTCATGTCGCCGAAGCCCGCATCGTAGGCGCCGGACATCACCCTGGTCACGGTCGCGGCCGAGCCCTCGCCCTGGTCGATGGTGACGTCGAGGCCCTCCTCGGCGAAGTAGCCCTCCTCCTGGGCCAGATAGTACCAAGCGTGGACGCCCTGCAGCTTCCAGTCGAGCGTGAAGTCGATGCGGGTGTCCTGGGCGAGCGCCGGGCTCGCCGCCAGGCCGAGCGCGAGCGCGCCCGCGAAGGTGCGGTTCATGGGTGTTTCTCCTGAACGTGAGCGGGGGTGAGCGGCGCCGCGGCTACATCGCGGTGCCCTTGCGCATCGCCCAGCCGGCGACGCGGTATTCGATGAACGCGAAGATCGCGTAGAGGCTGATCCCCATCGCCGCCAGCACGATCAGTCCCGCAAAGACGAGCGGCACGTCGAACATCGACGAGGCGATCATCATCATGTTGCCGACGCCGCGGTTCGACGCCACCGTCTCGGCCACGACCGAGCCGACGAAGGAGAGGGTGATCGCGACTTTGAGCGAGGCGAAGAAGTAGGGCATCGAGCGGGGCAGCCCGACGTTCCACAGGATGTCGAGCTTGGTCGCCTTCATCGAGCGCATGACGTCCTCGAGCTCGGGCTCGACCGTCGCGATGCCGGTGGCGACGTTCACCACGATCGGGAAGATGCAGATGATCATCGCGGTGAGGATCGCCGGCATCGTCCCGGCGCCGAACCAGAGGACGAAGATCGGCACCACCGCCACTTTCGGGATCGACGAGATGCCGACCAGCAACGGATAGGCGGTGTCGTAGGCGAGCTTCGAGGAGCCGATCAGAACCCCGAGCGACAGGCCGATCACCACGCCGCAGGCGAAGCCCACGAGCGTCGTCATCAGCGTCTGCTGGGCGTGCGGCCAGATCGCCGGCGCCTTATCCCACAGCGTGGCGAACACCTGGCTGGGCCGCGGCAGGACCAGATCGGAGATGCCGAAGAGGAGGCAGACCACCTCCCAGAAGACGAAGACGGCGAGGATCAGCGCCGCCGAGGCGAGCTTGCGCTGTGTCGTGTTCATGCCGCCTCCCGTCCCGGCGTGTCCGGGCGACCGCCGAAGATGCGCGCGCGCAGCGCCTGCACCAGGGCGACGAACTCCGGCTCGAAGGTCATGTCGACCGAGCGCGGCCGGGCGAACGGCACGACGCGGTCCTCGACGATGCGGCCGGGCCGCAGGCTCATGACGCAGATGCGGTCCGCCAGGAACGCCGCCTCGCGCAGGTCGTGGGTCACCAGGATGACGGTGGTGCGGCCGTCCATCCAAAGGCCCTGGAGCGTGGCCCAGAGCTCCTCGCGGGTGAACTGGTCGAGCGCGCCGAACGGCTCGTCGAGGAGGAGGACGTCGGGCTCGTGGACGAGCGCGCGGCACAGATTGGCCCGCTGCATCATCCCGCCGGAAAGCTGGAACGGGTAACGGTCGGCGAAGCCGTCGAGGCCGACCTTGGCCAGGAGCGTGTCGACCCGCTCCTTGAAGCTCCGGTGGCGCTCGCGCCGATACTGCTGGCGGAAGGGCGGCACGATCTTGAGCGGCAGCATGACGTTGTCGCGGATCGTGAGCCAGGGCAGCAGGGTCGACGCCTGAAACGCCATGCCCACTCGCAGCGGCTCGGCCCCGAGCTCCCGGCCGGCCCAGAGGATGTGGCCGGTCGTCGGCGCCAGCAGCTCGCTCGCGAGCTTCAAGAGGGTGGATTTGCCGCAGCCCGAGGGCCCGACGAGCGCCACGAAGTCACCGTCGCCAATGGCGAGATCGGTGGCCGCGAGCGCTTCGGTCGCGTCCGGGCCGCGGCCGTAGCGCACGCTCACCTGCTCGAAGCGCAAGAGCTCGTCGCGATGTCGGGCAAGGGTCATCGGCCGACCTCCGTCACGGCGGCGAGGGTCTGATCGGTGTGGCGCGGCACGGGCGCCGGCATCCGCTGGATGTCGCTCACCTGCCGGCCATGGCCCGACATGCCGGCGACCGGCGTGCGGTCGCGCTGGACGAAGCGGCCGCGGACCAGCGTGTGGACCGGCGCGCCCACGGTCGGCGTGCCCTCGAACGGGGTGACCTTGCCGCGGGAATGGAGCGCCTCGGCCCGCACCGTCTCACGCCGGTCGAGATCGACGACGGCGATGTCGGCGTGCGCACCCGACGCGATGCGCCCCTTCACCGGCCACAGCCCGAAGGCCTTGGCCGGGGCCTCGGCGGCGAGGCGGACGTAGTGCTCGAGGCCGAGCCGGCCGGCCGCCACCTGCGTAAGCATCAGCGGCATCTGGGTCTCGACGCCGGGAAAGCCGCAATCGGCCTCCCAGATGACGTCCTTGGTCTTCTCCTCCGGCTGGTGGGGGGCGTGGTCGGTGGCGACCATGTCGACCACGCCGCTCGCGAGCGCCTCCCAGATGGCCGCGGCGTCGGCGGCCTCGCGCACGGGCGGATTGACCCGGATCACCGAGCCGAGCCGGGCATAATCGCCCGTGTGCAGGAGGAGATAGCAGGGGCAGGTCTCGCCGGTGACGTCGACGCCGCGGGCCTTGGCGTCGGCGAGCGGGCCGAGCTCCAGCTCGGACGAGATGTGCAGCACGTGGATGCGCGCCCCCGTCCACTCGGCGAGCACCGCCGCCCGGGCAACGGCCTCGGCGGCGACCACCGCCGGCCGGGCGGCGACGTGGGCGAGCGGGTCGTTGCGCCCCGCCGCCTCGAGCCGGGCCTGGCGGTGGGCCATGATCGACGCGGTTTCGGCGTGCAGCGAGATGCGCAGCCCTGTCGGCGCGAGAATCTCGAAGCCTTCCAGCATCGCGCCCGTCGAGGGCGACGGCAGATTGCCGAAGGTGTTGCCCATGAAGCACTTGAAGGCGTTGGCGCCGGTGGCGACGAGGCCTTCGAGCTCTTCGAGGTTGTCCTCGGCGAGCAGGCCATAGAGGCCGAAATCGACGCAGGCCTTGCGCGCCGCCTCCTGCTTGGCGACGAGCTCCGCGGCCGAGCGGGTCGGCGGATGGGTGTTGGGCATCTCGAAGACGGTGGTGACCCCGCCCATCGCCGCCGCGGCCGTACCGGTGCCCCAGTCCTCCTTGTGGGTGTAGCCGGGCTCGCGGAAGTGGACGTGGACGTCGATCGCCCCCGGCAGCAGGTGCAGGCCAGAGACGTCGACGACATCGCGCGCAGTCGGCATCGTCTCCGGCGCGCCGACGGCGACGACGTGATCACCCCGGATCGCGACGTCGGCGCGATCACGCGCTGTCCCGCTCACGACGATGCCGCCCGTGAGCACGAGATCGACCGGCCCGCTCACAGCGCCGCCCACCCGCCGTCGACCGGCAGGTCGACACCGGTGATCTGCCGTGAACGATCCGAGGCGAGGAAGAGGGTGGCGTCGGCCACGTCCTCGGCGGTGCTGATGCGCGCGAGCGCGTAGTCCGCAGCGTGGCGTTCGACCGCCGCTTCCTCACTGATGCCCAGACGTGCGGCCATGTCGGGGACGACCTTCTCGCGAAAGCGGGGGCCGTCGACCATGCCGGGCGCCACGCAGTTGACGTTGATGTCGAAGGCGCCGAGTTCGAGGGCGAAGCTCTTGGTGACGCCCCGGAGCCCCCATTTCGACGCCGAATAGGCCAGCCGGCCGGCGCGACCTTTCATGCCGAAGGTGCCGCCGACGTTGATGATCTTGCCGTAGCGCCGCGCCATCATCGCCGGCGCCACCGCCCGGATCGTGTTGAAGGGGCCGCGCATGTTCAGATGGACGATGTCGTCGAACTCGTCGGCGGTGGTCTCCGCCCCGGTCTTGCCGATCGGCCCCGAGCCGCCGGCGATGTTGACCAGCACGTCGATGCGGTCGTCGTAGGCCTCACGGATCTCCGCGACCGTCCGCCGGCACGCGGCCTCGCTCGTCACGTCGCAGGCGAAGCCCTCGACCCGGATGCCGCGATCCGCCACCTCCTCGGCCACGCCGGCGATGGCGTCGAGGTCGCGGCCGACAAGGGCGAGATCGCAGCCCTCGTCGGCGAAGGCGCGGGTGATCGCGGCACCCATTCCCTTGGCGGGCCCCGTCAGCACGGCGACCCGGCCACCAAGTCCGAGATTCACGGGCTCGCCTCAGAGCAGCGCCGTGAGCCGCTGGTCGGCCGGCGGCAGGAACTCGGACGTGAAGACCTCCCCGGGCGCGGGCGTCCGCGCGAGGTCGAAGGCATCAACGACGATGTCGATGGCGCGGGCGAAGCGTTCCTGGTCGACGTTGCCGAGCCCGACCTCGGCGAGCTCGGGGTGGCCTATCTCGTCGCGGATGGTGGCGAGCAGGCGCTCCTTCTCGATCGCCGGGTCGATCAGGGGCTCGCGTGAGGCCACGGCGTCGATGGCGCCGTCGA
This sequence comes from Alphaproteobacteria bacterium, assembly GCA_046541805.1. Classification (GTDB taxonomy): domain Bacteria; phylum Pseudomonadota; class Alphaproteobacteria; order Geminicoccales; family Geminicoccaceae; genus JAAAPF01. The sequence continues at coordinate 6,452 of JBKHCM010000100.1, read as the reverse complement.
GATCGGCGAGCGTATCGGCGACGCCCTGGGTGATGCCGGCGCAGATCGCGCGCATTGCCTCGGGATGTTCCTGGGCGAGCTGCTTCGAGACGATGATCCCGTTCGAGTAGAGGTCCATCCCATAGTCACCGTAGCGGATGAAACGGATCTCGTCCTCCGGGTTCATGCCCGAGCGCTTCGCGGAGAACCGGATCGTGTTGACGTAGCCGAAGACGCCGTCGACTTGCTCGGTCCGCAGCATCTGCTCACGCAGGTTCGGCTTGAAGTTGGTGATCTCGATGCCCGACGTGTCGATCCCGGCGATCTTGGTGAAGGCCGGCCAGAGCTTGAGTGCCCCGTCGTCGGCGGCACCGCCAAGCAGCCTGCCCTCGAGATCCTCAGCGTCGTGGATGTCGCTGTCCTTGCGCACCGCGACGGTGAAGGGCGGCTGGTTGTACATCTGGAAGATGCCGATGGGCGCCTCGTCGGGCTTGTCGGCGGCGAGGCGGATGAGCGCGTTGATGTCGCCGAAGCCGATGTCGTAGGCGCCACCGGCGACTTGACCCACGGCGGCGCCCGAGCCGTTGCCCTGATCCATCGCGATCTCGAGCCCGGCGTCGGCGAAGTAGCCCTTGTCCTGGGCGAGGAAGAACCACGCCTGTGGCCCCTGATAGCGCCAGTTCAGGATCATCTCGAGCGAGGTGGCGGCGCGGGCGGGACGCGTGAGCCCGAGCGCTCCGACCACACCCGCGGCGACGGTGGACACGAGCATGGCGCGACGGTCGAGGCGGAGCTTCATGACGGCTCTCCATCGGCGATGGTGGTGGCGAGGCGGCGGACCGGGTAGCCGCGATCGGTGCTCGAATCGCTCCGGGACGGTCGTGCCGGGTGATCGCGCGTCGACCTTGGGTTCCTCCGCCGTGGCCTCCTCGAAGCGTGACGGGCCGACGGTACGGGCTTTCGAGTGAACGCGTCGTCTGCTGTTTTTCATTCGGCCCGTTGCCGAAAACGCACCACGCGAGGAGTCCGCCGGATGCGCCACCTGACCTCGTTGCGCCTCATCGACGCCGTCGCCCGCACGGGCTCGATCCGTAAGGCCGCGGAGCGGATTAACGTGACGCCCTCGGCGCTGAACCGGCGGGTCCAGGCCCTCGAGGAGGAGCTCGGCGTGCCGATCTTCGAGCGGCTGCCCCGCGGCGTGCGTCTCAACACCGCGGGCGAGATCGTCATCCAGCACGCCCGCGCGCAGATCGCCGACATGGACCGCGTCCGCTCGCAGATCGCCGACCTCGCCGGCATGCGCCGCGGCCACGTCGCCATCGCCTGCAGCCAGGCGCTCACCACCGCCTTCCTGCCGGAGCAGATCGCGGCCTATCGCGCCGAGTTCCCGGCCGTCACCTTCGACGTCGAGGTCCGCGACCGCCTGGCGACGGAGGAAGCGCTGCTCGACTTCTCCGCCGACGTCGCGTTGGTCTTCGAGCCGATGGCCTCGCCGGACTTCCAGACGCTGATGACCGTCCGCCAGCAGCTGCACGCGGTGATGGCGAAGGACCATCCGCTCGCGGAAGCATCGGTCCTGCGGCTGCGCGACTGCTTTCGCTTTCCGCTGGCGCTGCCGGCCGGCATGTTCGGCGGGCGCAAGATGCTGGAAGAAGCGGTCGCCCGGTCGTCGTTGGAGATGCGCCCGGCGCTGCAGTCGAACTCGTTCGCCTACCTGACGGAACACGTTCTCGCCGAGCCGGCGATCACGTTCCAGATCCCCATCGGCGTGCCCGGCGGGGAAGCCGGCACCCGTCTCGCGAGCCGGCCGATCGACGAGCGCGATGTGCCCGGCGGCCTGTTGTTGCTGGGGCAACGCCGCGGCCGCACGTTGCCCGTCGCCGCCGCCCGCTTCGTCGACCAGCTCGCCCAAGCCTTCGCCAACCGCTTCGACTGCGTCTGAGGATGGCGACGGAAACCCGCTAACGCAGTCTGTTCAGCGACAACCACCTCAGCTTCGGCAACAATTCTGGCGAGGCAATGCGCTGATCCGCTCGCAGTCCCGGCAGCTGAATTTCTCGCGGACGGTCTGGACCACCATCGATGGCCAGGAGGCCATCGATCCGATCCTGAAAGGACGCGCGTCAGCAAGACGCGCGAGGCCACTGGCGCGGGATCACCTCCAGCGTCTCGGTGACGTCCTCGCCCAGCTTCACCAGACGCTCGGAGCCACAGCAACCGCAGGACGCCGGCGCCTCGACGACCACGCGCTCGCGCGGCAGGTGCTCGGGGAACGGCTTGCGCTTGGGTCGGCGGCGCTGGAAGGAGCGGACCGTCGTCGTCTTGGCCGCCGCCTTCTCGGCGTCGGCTTCGTCCTCGGCGGCCGCGGCCTCGAGCTCTTCCAGCTGGAGCTCGAGCTGGCCCAGAAGGCGAGCCGTGCGCTCGGAGCGCTGCCCGTAGCGCTCGCGCCGGAGCTTCTCGATCTGCAGCTTCAGCGAGGCGATGAGCGCCCCTGCGCGGTCTTCCTGACCGCGCCTGCTTCGCAGTCGGATGTTCCGCCTCCTGGCGGAACATGGTGCTGCTCAGCACCGCCTTGGCACGGCTGGCGTCGGCCTCGGCCTCGCGCGCCCGGGCTTCGGCGGCCGTAAGGGCCGCCCGCAAGCACTCGATCTCGTCCTCGCACTCCAGCATGACTTGGAATGTAGCAAAGGGCGGCAAGTTATCGAAGTCGGAAATGGCCCAAGAGCCTGGTTTTTCTTATCCCGCCGCCCGCGGCTGCCAAGTCTGGCGCGGCTGCCTCCAATCGATCCCGTCGAGCATATAGGCCAGCTGCGCCGCCGAGATCGCCACCACGCCGTCCTGCGGTGCCGGCCAGATGAACCGGCCGTGGTCGAGGCGCTTGGTGTAGAGCGCGAAACCGAGACCGTCGTGCCGGAGAATTTTCAACAGATGGCCGCGGCGGCCGCGGAAGACCCAGAGATCACCCGCGTGCGGATCACCGCCGAGATGCTCTTGGACCTGCAGCGCCAGGCTGTCGATGCCGCGCCGCATGTCGGTCACCCCGGCCGCCAGCCACACCCGCGTCGTCGCCGGCAACGTGATCATCGCCGCTCCAGCACGTCGACGACGCGGGCGAGTGCCGCCGCGTCGACGTCGGCGCCCACCACCACGCGGCGGCCGCCCGCCAGAACGATCTCGATCCGGCCGGCACCGCCACCAACCTCGCTCGCCGCCGCCGGCGGGGCTTCGTCGCGCAACCGCACCGGCACGAAAGCCGGCTCGGCCGCACCGGCGAGCCGGCCTTCGCGATAGGCTCGGCGCCACTCCGTCAGCCGCGAGCGCGAGATCCCGTGCCGCCGCGCCGTCGCCGACACCCGCCGCGGCCCCGCCAGGCTCTCCTCGACGATCCGCACCTTCTCCGCCGCCGACCAGCGCCGGCGCCGGCCCACTTCCACCACCTCGAGGCGCGAAGCCTCTCCCCTGAACCTAGCCGCAGTCATGAGCGCAGGCTCTCACCCCGCGCTCACCCCCGAAAAGACGGCCCTCGCCGGAGGGTTACACATTTCGCATGCTAGGATCCATTTTCATGAGAAAGCGCGAACGGGAACGTCGTTCGCGGAAAGGGCACGGTTTTCATGGCGGCTGCGCGACAGAACCAATTTTCGGGACCTGTGAACGTTTTTCAAGAAAGGCGGCTTCCTGAGACAGCCACGCCCGCCGGGTACAGCGCGCTGATTGGCGCGTACGAACTCGCTGTGCCGCTGCCGCGCGTGCTCTGCGCGATCGGCAAGCACCATCGCATCCGCGAAGAAGGCGGCTGGCGTATCATGACGCCGCGCCATGCCCCGCATCCGACCCTGGAGGGCCACTTGACCTTCGCTCTCAAATACGAGGGTCTCGATCTGGCGGTGCTCAAGCGCCTGTTCGCGGCCACCGGCCCGGAGCCGATCGCCGCTATTGTCAAGGCCAAGCCGACCGGCGGCTACGCGCGGCGCATCTGGTTTCTGTATGAATGGCTGATCCGCACGGTTCTGGACCTGCCGGATGCCAGTGGCGGCCGTTATGTTGCTGTGGTTGATCTTGAACAGCAATTCGCGCCGGAGGGCGAAAACGTTCCACGTTACCGGGTCAAGAACAACCTGCCGGGCACGCCGGAGTTCTGTCCGCTGGTCTTTCGCACTGAAACGCTCGACTGCTATGTCGCTCTCGATCTGCCGCAGCGCGCGGCGGACATCGTCGCCGATGTTCCGCGCGATCTGCTCGCGCGCACAGCCGCCTTCCTGCTACTCAAGGATTCACGATCGAGCTATGCCATCGAAGGTGAAAGCCCGCCACAGGATCGCATCCAGCGCTGGGGCCGCGCCATCGGCGAAGCCGGCCGCCGGCCCCTCGATCAGGATGAACTGCTCCGCCTGCAAAAGATCGTTATCGGCGACACGCGCTTTGTGAAACTCGGCTTCCGGGACGAAGGCGGCTTCGTCGGTGAACATGACCGCGAAACCCGAATGCCCCTGCCCGAGCATATCAGCGCGCGGCCCGAGGATCTCGACTCGCTGACCGCGGGCATGATCGCGTTCGACCGGGAAGCGGCGCAGTCCCTCGATCCAGTCATCGCCGCCGCCGCGCTGGCCTTCGGCTTCGTCTATATCCACCCGTTCGAGGACGGCAACGGGCGTATCCACCGCTACCTTATCCATCACGTTCTCGCTGAACGCGGCTTCAATCCGCCCGGTGTCGTGTTTCCCGTCTCCGCGGCCATCCTGGAGCAGATTGATACCTACCGCAGCGTGCTTGAGAGCTACTCCGCGCGCCTGCTGCCGCTAATCGAATGGGAGCCCAGCGAGACATTCAACGTCCGGGTTCTGAACGACGCCGGGGATTTCTACCGGTTCTTTGACGCCACGCCGCACGCTGAATTCCTCTACGGCTGCGTACGCAAAACGATCGAGCACGACCTGCCGTACGAGACCGACTTCCTGCGCCGGTATGACGAATTCCGCCACCGCATCGAAGCTATGATCGACATGCCGGAACGCACGATCGATCTCCTGTTCCACTTCCTAAAACAGAACGGCGGCACGCTTTCAAAGCGCGCCCGCGAAAAAGAATTCGCTGCCCTTACGGACGCGGAAGCAGAGCAATTTGAAGCGATTTACAAAGAACTTTACTCAATCGAGGAAAGCTGAAACCAGCATATATTTCTCGAAAATCGATATAGAAAATTTCTAAACTTTAAATCACTGGATGCTGCACTTGCCGGCAACATCATGTTCGTTTCGGTTGAACAGCGCACCCCGGCGAAAAACAGGCGGGCGGCCCGCAGCCGGGCTGCGGGCCGTCGAAGGCGGGTCGGTGTGCCGGGCCGGAGAAGCCCGGAGGCGGGAGACAGGGGCGCTTCAGCGCCCCTCGGCGGTGGTCGTCCTCGACCAGGTTCGGATCATAGACCCGATAGACAATGCGGCCGCCACCGGCCGGGACCAGGTCGAGCTGGGCGGTCATGCCCTGCCCGTCGCTGTGCTCCCGGGCGGCCCCGATCCGGATCCACGGCGCGTTGCAGCGCGACAGCGAGATTGGCCGGTGCGCGACACGGGAGGTGGCCGAGAGCAGGCTGAAAGCGTCCGCAGCGGAGGCGCCCATGCGCTCGGCCGTCCTGCGGCGCAGGTCCATGTTGTCGGGCAGGAGGTTCTCGAAGACGGCGCTGACGCGCTCGGCGACATAGCGATCCTCACGCAGCGGCATCGAGAGCGACACGGGGAGCGCATTCTCCCAGCCGAGCCAGTCCGCCTCGTAGCGGAAATCAAACGCGCCGCTGCGCGCGCGGCTCAGCGCGCCCACATGAGGGGCGTTCAGGAAGACGTTCAGAGTGGCGTATGCGGGGCGCCGTCCCATCAGAACATGTCCGCGATGTCTGAGGGTTCCGCGCGGCTGCGGGGACGCAAGGTGAGCTCGAGGTCCAGGGCCGCCAGCACCGCCACCGGGCTTTCAAGGCGGGCATTTTCGCCGCGCTCGATGTTGGAAATCGTCTCCTGGCGCAGCCCTGCGCGCTCACCAAGTTCCCCCTGGGTGAAGCTTTTCTCGCGGCGCTGGCGCTGAATGACGGCGCCGAGATGTTTCGGGGTGTGGGCAAGGTCTTCGCTCATGCGACCGTTATGCGCTAAATCGCATATCTTATCAATATTCGCCTAAACGTATAACGTGCAATTATGCGCCATCGCGCCTTGAAGACGCGTTCCCTACCCCCTTACTTTCGCCGTACTTCTGATGTAATTGCAGCACGGTTCATGAATCACAACTTTCGGCGCCGAAGCGCGAAGAAATTATCAGCTGCGCTTGCTAACGAAAGCTTTGTCCTTATCCGTTTTCATTCAGCCTTGAAATCATTTCAGACTTCAATAAAAAGAGGATAATAGACGGCCTCATCATGGCCTTTTACCCATATTCGGTAAAATTTGAGCAGCGTTCTCCTGCGATACCACCTCCTTAGCATGTCGCGT